>BLLT01000502.1 GCA_011958945.1 Lachnospiraceae bacterium
ACCGTTCCCACAAGCCCCGCTTCAATGTCGGCAAGCATGGACTGGAAGCCGGGTCTTTGGAAATTTGCCCCGGAGAATCCGTCGTCCGTGTACCATTTGAGGTTGGAAAAGCCGTTCTGTTTTGCGTAGGCTTCCAGAATCCGCTTCTGGTTGCTTATGGAATTGGATTCCCCGGAAAGCTCGTCCTCGTGCGACAATCTCGGATAAAGGGCGGTAATGAGTTTTTGGGTGGTCTGTCTTAACATAATGTCCTCCGTTTCCGACAGCCAGTCCCACTATTCCGTAGGCTTATTATACCATAGGGCGGGGCTGTCTGTACAGTCCTTTTTGCTTCTTTATGTCGAAAAATATCACGGTTTTTTGTTACGGTTTATAGCAAGTAGCTTATTATAGAAAATATCAAATTTTTATGCTATACTTTAGTTCGTTACAAAGTGACAAACTAAATCTACGGGGGCAACACATGGACGCACAAGTTTTTTGGGATGTTATCGGCAATTACAACAGACAAACATGGATAATCCAAATTGCATTACTCGTTTTTTTACTCATAGCGGTTGCTTTGTCCTATACAAAAAAAATAAAGTGGGCGGCAAAATTCTCGCTTGGGATTATTAACCTCTTTATAGGCATTGGATTTTTCGCTTGGTATGGAACAGAGCCTATTCAGAAATTTTTTGCATTTCCGTTGTATATCACTTGCGGTGTTCTGTTCCTATACGAAAGTCTGCATAACAAGGACGATATACTCAAAACACCTACCGCATTTCAGATGTTTCTACTGGTGCTTTATTTAGCGTACCCTTTTGTTTCCATTCTTTTAGGTAATTCTTTCCCGCAAATGGTAACATACATCATGCCTTGCCCCGTAATCAGCATAAGCATGACGGTTTATGCTGGCTATAAAAGAAAAAACAAGCTGCTCCTCGCTTTACTGACCATATGGGGATTGACCGGAATAAAATCAGTCATCTTCAATGCCTATGAAGATATAATTCTACTGATTTGCGGTTTGTATGGTATCGTGCTGCTGGCAAATGAAATACGGCAATCAAGCAAGAAATAAACATGGTGTCATTTATTACTATTCCAGCGGTCACGCTCCACGGCATGACCGCTTTTCCATGCCACAACTTAGGCGGTAAAAGGCGGCTTGTGTCCGGCTGCGCTTTCGGCTTCCAGCACTTTCATCATCTTGTCGGCGGCGGTGGCGGTAGTGCCTTGTTTGAAGTAGCCGGAAACCACAAGGACGGTGTTCCCCCGGCGTACCTCGGTCACGCAATCCGGGCGGCGGGCGGTGGTGGCGGTGCTTTTCTTGGGCGTGTCGGTCATAGGCAAATCTCCTTTCCGTTCAGCAGCTTTTTAAGGCGTTCCATTTTCTCCCTTGCTCTGGCTTTCCTGAAATTCCCCCCGGTAATGCAGACGGGGGTACACATTTCCGTAAGGCGGTCATAAATGCGGGCGTGGGCGGTGTCCTCCGGGTTCTGCAATTCTTCCAGCGTCAAATTTGTTGTCACGATTAAGGGCTTGCCGCTTCGGTATCGGCTGTCTATCACGTTGTAAACCTGTTCAAGCCCGTATTCCGTGCCACGCTCCATGCCGAATATCGTCAGGCGAACGCAGTTCGCCTTGATAAGCAGAGGGAAGCTGCAAAGGCGGGCTATGTACTCGTTCCTGTCCTTATAGCTGGCGGCAAGGTCGTTGAGTATCAAGGCAAAGTTTGTCATGCACACGGAAACCTCTTTCTCCATGAGGGCGTTGGCGATACACCCGGCGAAATAGCTTTTGCCTGTGCCTACCATGCCCCATAACAGATAACCGATATTCCCGGCTTTCATTTCCTCCCAACACTCCACATAGGCATGGGCTTTGTGCATTTGGGGGCATTTCCCGTTGTCGTTTTCAAACGTCCATTCCCGCATAGCCGGGTCTGTAAATCCCTTTCGTTTCAGCCGTTCCACTTCCTCCCGGTGCTTGTATTCCCGGTGGCTGGCTTCCAGCGTTTCCCGGCGTTTTCTCTGGCAGTCACATTCTTTGGGGTGGCGGTCACGTCC
>BLLT01000503.1 GCA_011958945.1 Lachnospiraceae bacterium
TGTTTTAAGGGAAGAAATATTTTGAAAGTGCATCCTCCTCCAGGCGTATCAAACAGTTTAATTTTTCCTTCCAGTTTATGGACTAAATCATTTGCGATGCTAAGTCCGAGTCCAAAATGCTCCCTTTGGGTACGGGATTTGTCACTTTGATAGAAACGATCAAAGATAAATGGTTTCTCTTTTTCGCTGATTCCGATTCCATGATCTATGATGGTAAATATCAATTCATTTTTTCTTACAGATGCGTTTAATGAAATTTCAGATTCGGGCGGTGAGTATGAAACCGCATTATCAAGAAAAATACTGATAATCTGGTCTAACCGGTCTGCATCGGAATAAAGCGGCGGACAGCATTCATCTGGTATATTAAGCTGTAATTGTATATCCTTTTTTCTACAGATACGTTCAAATTTTGTATATAGGTTTATCAATAACGTGTCAACATTGACCTCATCCATGTGGAAAGACCAGTTTCCGGCATCAATGGATGAGAGCAGGAGCAGATCACGGATAAGCCGGGACATTCGTGATACCTCTGCATCAATCACCCGTACATGATCCGTAACAGTATCTGGAATATTCGGTACAGATTCAATCATTTCAGCGGAGGAAAGGATCGCTGCCAATGGGGCTTTGCATTCATGGGAAACGGCAGCGATAAAGTCTTTCTGGCTCTGCATGGCTTTTTCGGTGGGTTTTACAGCCTTTCTGATCAGTATTTTGGAAAGGCAGATAATAGAAACGAGGACGCCGCACCATATACAGAAATAATATCCGGATTTCGGTTTTAACAATGTGGCAAAGCTGGATTTTTCTTTTATTGCGGTAACTGTATATATGCTGCCATAATCTGTGACAACCAGACAGTTTACACAATAATATTTTTTTCCGTTTAACGCTTCGATGGTATAAGCTCCGCTCTGCCTGCTGTAATAATAATCTTTCAAGCTGGATGGACTAAAGGTAAAATCGCCCTCCATACCAAGCAATGTAGTTAAAAAGGTATCAATAATATCAGTGTTGTCTCCTAAATATTCACTTTGGTAAAGAGAACGCCCGGTATCAGAAGAAAGCTGAAAATACATATCACGCCTTTCTTCATAAAGGTTTAAACATGTTTGATAATCAGATTCATGCTCTAATTGTAGGACAAGGGTGGTTGTCATCCTGTTAAAGTAAGCCAGTTCCGAATTCCTCTTTGCCTTTATATTTTCATGGACCATCAGGCAGAATACGATAGAAAAGATGAACATGAGGGAGCCAACCATCAAAAAATAAAGATTTCTTTTAAGGCTTTGTACCATGCTTTACCTCCAATATAAATCCGGAGCCGTAGATAGAGGCCAGGACACATTCACTTCCGACAGTGCGGAGGCGTTTTCGTAAAAAATAGATGTAGTTATCCAGATTCTTTGATTCCACGTCTGCATCCGTTTCCCAAACCTTTTGTATAAGTTGCTCCCTCGTAAGCACGATCTCCGGCTTTTCAAGAAAGATACCCATTAAATGGAATTCTGTCGGTGTCAGTACCAAATGATTGTTTCTGCATTCAAGCTGTCTTTTTGAAATGTCAAGGGAAAGATCATGGTAAGTAAGACAGTTTTGCCTGGCCATAATAGCCGGCCTGCGGGTCAATGCCCTGATTCGTGCAGATAATTCGCTGATGTGAAAGGGTTTTGTAAGGTAATCATCAGCACCATTGTCTAACCCTTCAATTTTATCCTGTAATTCGGACATCCCGGTAATGATAATAACGGGAATCTGTATTTTCTTATTCCGCATTGCTTTTATGATGGCAAGGCCGTCTATAACGGGGAGCATACGGTCAATAACAGCCAGGTCATAACTGTTTCCCTGGTCTAAGGCAAGTAGAAAACCTTCCTCTCCGTCATTGCAGGCATCCACGATATATCCCTCTTTTGTAAGCTGCTGTTTTATATTGCCACACAGGTATTTGTCATCTTCTAATAATAGAATTTTCATAGCGGCCTCCAATCCGTCAGATTCCTATACTAAGCATAGCAAAACAATTCCTAAAAATCTTCT
>BLLT01000504.1 GCA_011958945.1 Lachnospiraceae bacterium
TGTCTGCGCGTTGCTTGCCACAAAGTCGCTTATGCGCAAAAGCAGCGCAGAAATGGGGATTAGTATGGAAGGAGTTGCGAAAAATTATGGAAAAAGCGCTACGGAATAAAAAAGCAATTGCATTTTTTGTACTGCCCGGGCTCGTGTGGTTTGCTGCGATTGCCATTGTTCCAATCTTCCAGTCTTTCAGCTATAGTTTCTTAAAATGGAACGGGATTACCAGGCCGGAATTTATAGGGCTGAGAAATTACATGGAAATATTTAAGGATGGGCTTTTTTATAAAGCGGTAGGAAATTCGCTGTTATTAGCTTTTGCCTCCGTTTTCCTTCAGCTGCCTTTTTCCATGCTCTTGGCCTTGATTCTGGCAAAGGGGGTAAAGGGGGAAAATATGTATCGGACCATATTTTTCATCCCAGTGATTATCTCCTCCACCATTATTGCCCAGATGTGGATGAAGGTTTATCATCCGGACTATGGACTGTTAAATACTTTTTTGGGGAGCATTGGGCTGGAGGGATGGCAGAAGCAGTGGCTGGCTGACGGTAAGTGGGCACTGATTGCGGTGTTTGTGCCGATGATTTGGCAGTATATCGGCTATCATATGCTTTTATTCTATTCGGCGGCAAAAGGGGTTTCGCCGGATATCAGGGAAGCGGCCAAGGTGGATGGGGCAAACGAAGTGCAGATTGCTTTTCGTATCATTATTCCTATGATAGTTCCTATGATAAAAGCCAGCGTGATTTTTGCAATTATCGGTTCCCTGAAAAGCTT
Organism: Lachnospiraceae bacterium; assembly: GCA_011958945.1. GTDB lineage: Bacteria > Bacillota > Clostridia > Lachnospirales > Lachnospiraceae > Kineothrix. The sequence continues at coordinate 773 of BLLT01000504.1, forward strand.
TGATTTGATTTATATTTTGACTAAGGGCGGGCCGCTGCATGCTACGGAAGTGCCTACTATGCTGATGTATACGGAAATATTCACCAGCAACAGATACGGTTATGCCAGCGCCATGGCTCTTTTGATTATCGCGGAGTGCTTGATTTTTACCCTGCTGGTGCAGACTATATTCGGAAAGATAAGTAAACGGCTGGATTAAGGAGGATGGCGATGAAAAAAATAAAACCGGGTAATATCATCATGCAAATATTACTGATTGTTTTTGCAGCCATGCAGCTTTTTCCGCTGTACTGGATGATTACATTTTCCTTAAAGGGCAATATGGAAATCTTCGGGGGGAATGTGCTGGGACTTCCGCAGAACTGGCGTTTTGACAATTATACGAAGGTAGTGGAAGAAACCAGGCTGGCCAGGTATTTTTTTAACAGCATTGTGGTGACAGGGCTTACGATTTTCTTTACCCTGCTATTTTCGGCGATGATTACCTACGGGATTGTGCGGCTGAAATGGAAACTGAGCAAGGCAGTGTATACTTTGTTTTTGGTCGGGATGATGATACCGATTCATGCGGTGCTCCTTCCGCTGTTCCTGAACCTTGACCCGGTGTTAAACAGTTATATCTCTCTGGTTTTGCCTTATACTGCGTTTGCTATGCCTTTGGGCATACTGATTATGGTGGGTGTGCTGGAGGGTCTGCCCAAAGAACTGGAAGAGGCGGCGTTTATTGACGGGGCAAGTATTTATAAAATATTTTTCCATATTATCCTGCCCCTTCTGACACCGGCCTTATCCACGGTGGCCATTTTGACTTTCCTGTCCAGCTGGAATGAACTGATGCTGGCGGTAACCTTTGTCAGCGACAGCCGGTTTAAAACGATAACAACCGGAGTGATGGAACTGATTGGGAAGTATTCCACCCAATGGGGGCCGGTGGGCGCAGGGCTGGTGATTGCTACGATTCCTACCTTGATTCTTTATATGGCCCTTAGCGAGAATGTGCAGAAGAGTTTGGCAGCAGGGGCTGTTAAGGGGTGAGGATTGTGACAGGAAATCCAGGAAAGAACGTGAAGCATTTTTGGGAGTTGGCCGTTTGGTCAACTCTTTTTTTCCTCTCGTAACAGTTCAGCCTTTCGGCTTCCCTGTTACGAGATCTGCCCATTCCGAATCGCCTTCGGCGAGGGGCAGATGCTTTCTTGGCTAAATCGACGTACTCGTACGGACTTTGCAGCAAGTGCAAAGTCCTGGGCTGAACTGTTACAT
>BLLT01000505.1 GCA_011958945.1 Lachnospiraceae bacterium
GCGGGCGATGGCCACCCTCTGCTGCTGCCCCCCGGAAAGTTCATGGGGCAGATGGGTCAGTCTGCCGCCGATTCCAAGCAGTTTTGACAATTGTTCCAAATACGCCTCATCCGGCTGCCTTTTGTCAAGGAGCAGGGGCATCAAAATATTTTCCCGCGCGGTCAGAACCGGAAGCAGATGAAACTGCTGAAATACAAAACCAATGCTTCTGCGGCGCAGTGCAGACCGTTCTCTATCAGAAAGGCTGTAAATGTCCTTATCATCATAAGTCAAACGGCCGGAAGTCGGCTGATCCAATCCGGATAACAGATGGAGCAGGGTGCTTTTCCCACTTCCTGATGGACCTGTAATCGAAATAAAGTCGCCCGGCATAATCTGAAGCGAAACCCGGTCCAGCGCTGTTACAAGGCTTTCCCCTTCCCCATAAATCTTTGAAAGTTCTTTTGCTTCAATCTTCATAAAAATACACTCTCCTTATCATTATTCAGCATCCACATAAACAATAACTGCCAAATTGATGCTGTTATGCTGTAAGGAAAGTGTAACGGGTAAATCTCAAAAAACGCTCAAAGTTTTTATTTTATCTCAAAGAATACTGTGGCCGCTGCACCACCTGCCGGTCTGTTCTCCAGGCAGAGTTTTCCTCCATGTTTCAGGCACAGCAGACTGCTGCTGTAAAGCCCCATCCCAAAATGTTCAGCATTCTCCTCCATTTTCCCAAAGGGCTTTGGCCCGCCCTTTACCAGTTCAGGAGGAAAGCCGGGACCGTCATCTGCAACCGTAAGGCACAGTATATGCTCGGCCAGCGTCAAATCAATCTCCAGTTTCCTGCAAGCAAAACGCCCTGCATTTCCGATCAGATTTTCTGCCACCGTCAAAAATATCCCATGGTCCATCCTGACCATGCCAAAATCCGGCACAGACAGTATAAGATGAAGTCCGGGCGCAAGCATGCGTGCAGTTTCTTCCAGTTCTTCCCGAAGGACAAAGACATCCGTATCACAAATCCTCACCTGTATCTGTTCCAGCCTCTGTACGCTGCTCATGGCCTCCACATACTGTTCCACCCGCATCACATAGCGTTCCATCCTCTCCAGCGTATGTTCATCCGCCTTTCCGCTTTTCATCAGCTTTATACTTCCCTTCAGGACGGTGACCGGATTGCGCAGGTCGTGGGCAAAGGCCGCATTAAGCCTTTTTCGTTCCTCTGCCTGCTGCCACAGTTCCCCATTCGTTCTTAAAAGTTCTTCCCGCATTATCTCAAATGCGGCACAAAGTTTTCCCAGTTCATCCTCTGATGCCTCCGGCATGGAAAAATCCAGGTCATGATTTTGAATACGTTCGGTTCCCATTTTAAGAATCTCAATAGGGGCTTTTAATTTCAAACGATAAAAAAGAATTCCGGCAACGCCCAAGCCTCCGGCCGGAAGCAGAACCGCGGAAAACAGACGTATACCGTCCAGAAGTTCCAGCATCCGCTGCTCGTTCCGGTCAGGATCGTCCAGTTTCGTAACCACGCCGTCAGAATCAATGGCCAAACCTCCCTGGGGATACCGATCCGCAATCCTTCCGCAGAGCAGATACACTCCCAATGTCAGCAAAAGCGCAGTTGCCAGACACAGGACGGACATCAGAAAAAAACACCGTTTCAACCCCATATTTTTCAGCCGTTCCATCGGTATCCGCACCCCCAGACAGTTTCGATATAAGCAGTAGACGTATGGGCCGCCAGCTTTGCCCGGATTTTCCGGATATGTTCCATGACCACATCGCTGCTGCCCTCCCCATCAATCCCCCATATGCTTTCATAAATATGCTCCCGGTCAAACACCTGCCCTGCATGCAGGGAAAGCAGTTCCAGGATATCAAACTCCCGCCTGGAAAATATCACCAATTCCCCGTTTACCGTCACGGTACGGGCCGTATAGTCGATGGCAAGTTCTCCAAAAAACTTAACGGCAGAAATGTTCTGCCGCCTTTCTTCCCTCCGCAGATGGGCGGCAACTCTTGCACCCAGTTCATCCAG
>BLLT01000506.1 GCA_011958945.1 Lachnospiraceae bacterium
ACCTTTTGACCCCAACATCATGACATGATGCTGAATTGTCACCAATCTTATCCTTCAATTAAAAAATATAGTTGCCAGATAAGAAGGGTTGTGCTACAATATCCATCGGTAGCATACAGATGTGCGCTCTAGGGATACAAAACGGGATGCCTGAGCAATGCATGCGAGTTTACAGGCGATAGAAAGGGCATGGTAATTGGCGTGGACACAACTGGAAGTTATTTTGTTGTAAAGAAAAAAGCGGTGCCGGATGTGCTTCTCAAAGTAGTGGAAGCGAAAAGGCTTTTAGAGACAGGAAAAGCCGCCAGCATTCATGAAGCGGCGGAAAAGATGGGAATCAGCAGGAGTTCTTTCTATAAATATAAGGACGATATTTTCCCGTTTCATGACAATTCCCAGGGAAAAACTATTACGCTGACGCTGCAGATGTATGATGAACCAGGGCTTTTGTCGGATGTGTTAAAAGTAATTGCCGACTTTAGGGCCAACATCCTGACGATACATCAGAGTATTCCCATCAACGGGGTAGCATCCCTCAGCATTAGTGTGCAAGTGCTCCCAACGACGGGGGATATGTCACGGATGCTGGAAATCCTGGAGCAGCAGAACGGTGTACATAATGTGAAAGTCCTGGCAAAGGAATAAGGAATGGACATTTGCAAAGCCGGAGTTATGAGGATATTGGGCCAAACCGATTGTTGGAACATTTGCCTGAAATAGAAAATATAATATGGAGGAGACAGAATATGATAAATGTGGCAGTACTGGGATATGGCACTGTTGGGAGCGGTGTAGTGGAGGTAATTGAAAAGAATAAAGAAGAGATTAATAAGAAGTCAGGGGAAAGCCTGAATATTAAATATATTCTGGATTTAAGGGATTTTCCGGGAGACCCTTATGAAAGTAAAGTGGTGCATGATGTGGAAGTCATTATGAATGACCCGGAAGTCAATGTCATCTGTGAAACAATGGGTGGGATTCATCCTGCGTACGAGTTTTCCAAGCGGGCTCTTCTTTTGGGCAAAAGTGTATGCACTTCCAATAAAGAACTGGTGGCAAACTATGGGCCGGAACTTCTTCGCCTGGCCAGGGAGAATAAGTGCAACTACCTGTTTGAGGCCAGTGTGGGAGGCGGTATCCCGATTATCCGCCCGATTAACTATTCTCTGACGGCGGAGAAGATTGATGGCATTACAGGAATCCTGAACGGTACTACCAATTATATCTTATCGAAAATGGCATTGGAAGGGGCAGATTTCGAAGATGTACTGGAGGAAGCCCAGGAGAAGGGGTATGCGGAGAGGAATCCGGAGGCGGATGTGGAGGGATATGATGCCTGCCGTAAAATTGCAATTCTTTCTTCCCTTATGACAGGGAAAAACGTAAAATACGAGGATATTTATACGGAAGGGATTACAAAGATTACGGCTACGGACTTCATTTATGCAAAAGCATTGGGGCGCTCTATTAAGCTGTTAGCTATGAGCAGGGAATGCGAGGACGGCAGCTTTTATGCGATGGTGGCCCCGTTTATGATTCCCATGAGCCATCCGCTCTATAGTGTGACCGGAGTCTTCAATGCGGTATTTGTCCATGGGAACATGCTTGGGGATTCCATGTATTACGGAAAAGGCGCGGGTAAATTGCCCACGGCCAGCGCGGTGGTTTCCGATGTGGTAGACTGTGCAAGGCATATTGGAAAAACGATTATGTGTTTTTGGGATGATGAAGATGTAAGGCAGACAAAAGTGGATAACATCAAACACCGCTTCTTCGTGCGTACAAAAGCGGATTTGGAAAAGGCGGCCATAGATATTTTCGGCATGATGCGGGTAGTGGTTGCGGACGTAGAGGGCGAATATGCTTTTATAACAGAAGAAATGAGCGAGAAAGAGTTTGAGGATAAGGCAGAGAAGCTGGGATGCGTCTTGAACAGAATCCGCCTGGAAGCTTAAAAAGACGGCTGAAAACAGCAGTTCGGACACAAACTTGATATGCGCTGAAATGCAGCGCAGAAA
>BLLT01000507.1 GCA_011958945.1 Lachnospiraceae bacterium
CAACATCTTCTACAGAACTAGCAGCAGCATTAATATTCTCAATCGCTGACTCGGACACTTCACTTGTCTTTGACTTAATTTGAAGAGAAGCTGCATCAGAGGATATCTCTGACATTTTCTTTCCTGTCGCAAGCTTATTTGTCTTCGCTGTGTAGGACTCGTTTACTGCCTTGTTTCCATGCATAAAATTACTTCTGATTTCCATACTATACCTCCTTGTGAAAAACAATAATCCTTTATATATTAATTTTAATGACAAGATGTTATGTCATCTCCCTTAATAATTGTATTATAGCCGAATTGTCAGACTATGTCAACTAATTATTTGAAATTTTATGTAAATTTATTTATATTCAGACAATTTAAATCGAGTAGGGAAAATTATTTCCCTACTCGGTTCCATACAATTATCTATTTTGGTAAGACTTTATTTATGACGCAATCAGTGAAAGTACACCCTGATTGCTCTGATTTGTTTGCGCTAACATTGATTGTCCTGCTTGTTGCAAAATATTTGCATTGGAATACTTTACCATTTCTTTTGCCATATCGGTATCACGAATCTGGCTTTCTGCGGCTGTCGTATTCTCCACAATATTACCTAAATTATTCACAGTATGTTCAAGGCGATTCTGATATGCGCCCAATTCTGAACGTTGCGCAGATACCTGTGCAATCGCAAGTGCTACTCGCTCAATAGAAATACTTGCAAAATCCACAGTGCGAACATCCACTTTATCCACTCCAAGGCTCTCTGCATCCATTGCATCAATATAGACATGTACCTTATTCGTCATGTCTGCATCTGCTCCTACATGAAGTGCAGAACCAAATCCTGTCGCACGTTTATTCGCTGCAATTTCAAGTGGTCCATCACTATATCCCTTACCATTTGTTGCTGTACCACCATTATAAATAGGCATTTGATCTGCTGGATATTTGTTGAATATCCATTGGTCTGTCCCACTTAACTGAAACAATTGTAGTGCAGCTCCTGTTACATTGTTGTCCGATAGAATGTTATCTGGATTTGCATTGTTAAGCGTATTAACATTATAACTTCCTGTCGCTACACCGCCTGTACCATCTTGAACCTCATTCATCAAGTCTTTAACAAAAGAAGCACCCATTGTTGCAAATTCCTTCTGAAAACTTTTCAGTGGTTTTCCAGTGTACTTCTGCACTACATCATCAAGACTTTCACCTTTCTTAATGTCATTCATTACTGTGTCTAGTCCGCGTTTCATATCTGCTTCCTTTACAGAATTTCCGCCTGCTGCCATATATCCCAAATACATACTTGCCAAATATCCAGTACCGTAATCAGATGCTCCGCCACTACCAGACTGTGTAAGCGGCGCCCGATTAATAGCATTTGTAATATCTGCTTCTGTAGAACTAGATGAAATACCAAGTCCTGCAACCCAATCATTTCCATGATAGCATCCACCTGCCGCGGTCTGTGCCATTCCCTCAATAAACCATTGCGGAAATGTATCTTTTTTGAATTCTCCATTCACATTGCCTGTCATACCATTTGTAAGTGCTTCATACATCAATGTATGCATCATCTCATGAACAATTGTTACTTCCAAGTCATCTCTGCTGGCTTTGGTCATAGGGTCACTTAGCGTAGCCATATTAACGCTGAGATTAAATCCTAATGTATCACTACCACCAAAACTAAGGCCTGCCGATGCTAGAACACTGGAATTTGGATCTTCATACATCGTAAGTCCAATTCCAATTGAAGATCCATTCAAATATCCAAAAGTATCAGGATATGCAGCAAGCAATGACTGTACTGCTTGCGGTACTATTGAGTTCTGCAATACTGGTATTAAGGCATCTGCCTTTGTCTTCAATGCCTGATTCAAACCGTCTGTGGGCGAAACCTAATTTCCTGTCGGTGTTGTGCTAAAATCATAATTAATTGTATACAGCAATTTTGTGCCATCTAATTCTGCCAACTCATCGAGAGACAGTTGTTTTCCTGCATACGCACCATTTAACC
>BLLT01000508.1 GCA_011958945.1 Lachnospiraceae bacterium
GGAGTCCTCAGACCAGCATTTCAGATGGCGGTAGACGATGATTTGCTTCGTAAAAATCCATTTGAATTTGAGCTTGCATCCGTCATTGTCAATGATTCTGTTACCAGAGAAGCGATTACCCGAAAGCAGCAGAGAGATTTGCTGAAGTTTATTCAGGAAGATAAACATTTTAGCAGATACTATGATGCAATCTATATTCTTTTTCACACAGGGCTTCGTATCTCAGAGTTCTGTGGACTGACGGTTTCAGAAATCGAGTTTGGAGAAATGCGTATCAAGGTAGACCATCAGTTACAGCGTACTGCACAGATGCAGTATGTAATTGAAGAACCAAAAACTGACAAAGGCATCCGCTATGTGCCGATGACGGAAGCTGTCGCAGCGTGTTTTCGCAGAATCATTGCCAACCGCAAGACACCAAAAGTTGAACCGATGGTGGAAGGATATGCAGGATTTTTGTTTCTGGATAAAAACGATATGCCGATGGTTGCCCTTCACTGGGAAAAGTATCTGGAGCATATCATTCAGAAATACAACAGGATTTACCGTATCCAGATGCCGAAAGTTACCCCTCATGTATGCAGGCACACCTTTTGCTCTAATATGGCAAAATCCGGGATGAATCCGAAAACCTTGCAGTATATCATGGGTCACGCAGACATCAGTGTAACCTTGAACACTTACACCCATGTGAATTTTGATGATGCAAAGGAAGAAGTATATCGGATAGCGAATAGTTAAAAAAGCCCGTTGGTAAGGACGCTTGCTTTACCAACGGATTTACCAAGATTGCAGGGAAAAACATAAGAAAATACGAGAAGATTTGAGAAGATACCTTGAAAATAAAGGAAAACTCAAAAGTCGGAAAACCCTGAAATATCAAGCGTTTGAGAAGAAATACTGGACTTAAATGGAGATATAAAAAGATGATTAAAGTACTATTTATTTGCCACGGCAACATCTGCAGAAGCCCGATGGCCGAGTTCGTCCTAAAGGACATGGTAGAAAAACAGGGCATTGCAGACCAATTTGAAATCGCATCTGCCGCCACCAGCACGGAGGAAATCTGGAACGGAATAGGAAGTCCCGTATATCCCCCGGCGAGGGAGGAACTGGCCCGCCATGGCATTCGCTGTGATGGAAAACGTGCGGTTCAATTAAAAAAATCCGATTATGATTATTACGATTACCTCATAGGAATGGATGCGATGAACATCAGGAACATAGAGAGGATGACTGGCCATAAGGGCGGTAAGATTCATATGCTGCTGGAATTTGCAGGAAGAAGGGACAGCATTGCAGATCCGTGGTACACATCGCGGTTTGACGTGACTTATCGGGATGTGGTAGAGGGATGCCAGGCTTTTTTAGAATATTTGGATAAAGAAGGAATGGGGCAAAAGTGAAAAGGGGAAAGCGATATTTGTGCCTGGGCTTTGTTTTAATGGCAGCAGGGTATATGATGCTTTGTACAGGAACTGCGATAGTATGGGCTGGGTTTAACGGGTTTGGTGGAATCTGGCTGGACTATACAGAAGAAGGGCAAATGGCAATTGGAACTGCTGGGTGTTTTTTTCTGTTGTTTTTTGTTCTGCTCTTGGTATACATGTTAGTAAAAAATTATAGGGAAAGAGCATCAGTCAAATATTATATATATGACATTTTATTTTGGATACTTGGAATTGCAGCCGGCATTGTTCTTTTTCGCTTATTTCCCCAGCCAGGAAGGGGAATCATAGATAGTATTATGCATTTCATAAGAGAAGAGGGATTTCTTGAATGCCCTGCACCATAATGAATATGCAGACGGAACATTCTTCCCTGCCGAAGTGGGGGAGGGCTTTCCAAACCCGCAAAATACACGGGCTAAGAGAACCCAGGCTTGTGAAGTAAGTCATGTACGCATGGATTGTTTGTGACGGCGTATGTGGCATGATGGGGAAATTGAAAATTAAGATTTCCATTTTTGTAACAGTTCAGCCCAGGACTTTGCAGCAAGTGCAA
>BLLT01000509.1 GCA_011958945.1 Lachnospiraceae bacterium
ACAGGCACAGAAAGAGCTTGAACAGGCGCAGGAGAAGATAGAGCGTGACACAAAGGTTTCCTGCAAGGATGCTATTGACAGGGCTATCGCAGAGAATTTTGACGGACACCGTCTGCCAAAGGGAACGGCGGAGGGCGTTATCCGGGAATACGGCGTAGAGCGTGTAAGCTATGTGCTTGCGAATACCGTCATGCACCGCAGTCAGGAAGAACGGATTTCCCCAGAGAATAAGGAATGGGCAAAGTCCATTGAACCGTATGCCATGTATGAGAGCCGGGGTATAGTCGCCGCTTCCCACCCTGCCGTGCTGAACGGCTTTATCAACCAGGCAAGGAGATATATTGAGCGTGAGAAAGCGCTTGCGGCTCAGATCGAAGCGGAACGGGAGCAGACGCAGGAAGATGTGCCGGAGATTGCGGAAGGAGAATTAGAGTGGCACATCATACATGAAGCGGATGATGATAACGGACAGCCCGCACAGTGGAGCGCTAAGCTGCCGAATGGGGAATTTCTCTGGATTGACAAAGAAGTAGAAGGGTATGCCCTGTATGATACCCACGATACGGACGCAAGCCCGGTTTCCGTTTCGGAAACGCTGGACGGGGCAAAGGAAAGCGGGGAAGATTACGCTTTAGAATCTGCCAATGCGGAAGAAATGGAGAAAACCACGGTTGCGCTGGAATCCTCAGAGGATTTTGCGGAACCGGCGATAGGATTTTATACCCACCAGTATGCGGATGGCAGGGAGGGAGTGCGCTACCGCCTTGTGACAACGGCGGAGGACGGGCTTCTGATACCTTATCCGGAGCATGGCCGATTTTTTATCAACCGGGAGCTGGCGCAGGAGTACATAGACAATCACGCCGATCTGATTGATGTGATCCCCTATGATGATATGGTATTCCAGTCCATGCAGAAGCAGAGCCGGTATAAAAGAGAACAGGCGCAGAAAAAAACTTCTGGACATGATGTCGATCCTTCTGCAATGCAGAAGGATTTGAAGTCCGGCGAAACGATTTCCATTGACGGGCAGGAATGCGTAAAGGTGGATGAATGGAATGCCGGGGATAACATATATGTCGTTGGCAATTCCGTGGAGGACAGCGATTTCTTCTATGCGTCGGTAAATGGGAAGGACTTTTTTGACTATGACCATAAGCCGTACCGGGATGAAGTGGAAGATGATTACATTGACCTGGAAGCCATGCGGGATATTGACCGCCATGAAGCGGAGGTATATTCCCGTTTTGAGGGCGGGGCAGAGCCGGGGTTTTATTATGCCATTTCCCTTACATCGGACGCTTCTGCTGACAGTTATTATATTTCCGTTATGGACGGAAGCACAGGGGAGGAAATACAGAGCTACCGTGACAGCCACGGGGATATGCCTACTTTTGGAACGGTTGATGAAGCGGTAGATTACTGCCACAGGAACGGCATTGATTTCGAGAATGCGGCAGAGGTGGATCAGTGGCATACCATTGAGATTGAACGTGCAAAGGCGGTTCCTGATGGACAGGTACAGAAAGATGGTACGGAAAAGCCGCTGACCGCAGATGATATACAGAATCTGGTCTTGACCAATAGAGAATATTTTGCGGGTTCCCGGACTACGGTATATGACTTTGAATGTGACATACGGGGAGAGCATGATACCCTGCAATATACCCTGGAATACCACGACGACGGAGAAGGTTTTACCATTCATACAGAAAAGGATGATATATGGGAACGGATGCCGGAGCCGGAATTAGAACGTCTGGAGGGGATTCTCAGCAGGGAAGCGGTTTACTTTAAATACCATGAAAAGATAGCAGGGGCAGAAAGCCTTGAGGCTCTGAAAGAGCTTGAGTATGAAATCATGGAAGATGAATCGCCTTATTTTTCTGCTGTTTCAGAGCGTGTCTGGAATGACTTTACCCGGAAAGAGGAGATGCTGTCCGGCAAAACGCAGGAAACTTCTGGACATGATGTCCAGA
>BLLT01000510.1 GCA_011958945.1 Lachnospiraceae bacterium
AGGCAGATGCTCTCCCAGCTGAGCTAAGATCCCATTTGAGTGGGTCGCTTCCCGCAACCCGCTCTGCTATTATACAATTATATTCCAAGACTTGTCAACAATTTTTTTCAAAATTTTCAAAAAATTTTTTCCGGTGATTTTTTCAAATATTTTTAGAGATTCGGCCAGGCCTCGTCCGGCCGCCAAAGTACTTCCCTACATCCTCTCCGGTGCCGAAAAGCCAAGCAGGTCGATACATGTCTCTAATACATCCCTCGTGAGAAGCAGCAGGGCAATCCAGCCTTCTTTCTTCGTTTCATCCTCTTCTGCCAATATTTTCGTCTCATGATAAAAACGGTTGAAGGCATTGGCAATATCGTAGATATAAGCGCATACTTTGTGAGGGGCGGTTTCTTCATAAGCATTTTCCATCATCCCGATAAAGCCTGCCAATTCCAGCATCAATGCTTTTTCCGGTTCGCCGCAGGCCGGATGCAGCACGGCTTTTTCCATCTGTCCGCCCGCTTCCTTATATTTAGACAAAATAGATTTAATACGGACAAGAGTATATAGGATGTAAGGGCCGGTATCCCCTTCCGAAGAGGTAAAGCGGTCGATATCAAAAATGTAATCCTTGGAAGCCTGATTGGATAAATCCCCGTATTTTACTGCCGATAGGGCCACTACCTGGGCAGTCTGCCTTGCTTCTTTATCCGGTACAGAACGGTTTTGTATGATTTTGCCGTACATTACCTCGTTTATTTCATCAATCAGGTATTCTAAGCGCATCACACCGCCTTCCCTTGTCTTAAAAGGCTTGCCATCCTTTCCGTTCATCGTGCCGAACCCCAGGAATTTCAACTCTGTTTCCGGGGATACCAGCCCTGTCTTACGGGCACAGCGGAAAACCTGTTCAAAATACAGTTCCTGGCGTTTATCCACCACATAAATGATTTTATCCGGCCGGTACTTTTCCATCCTTTCTTTAATTGTGGCCAAGTCAGTAGTATTATACAAAGATGCCCCATCGGATTTTAATATCATGCACGGCGGGATTTCTTTCGTATCTGTCTCTTCTTTTACATCCACCACCAAGGCTCCTTCGCTGATATAAGCATGTCCGCCCGCTTTCATCTCTTCCACCATCTGGGGGATTAAATCATGGACATCGGATTCCCCTTTCCACAAATCGAACTCAACATTTAACTTATTATAGTTTTTCTTAAGATCCGCCACCGATACGCGGATAATATGCTCCCAAAGGGCGCGGTAACCCCTTACGCCGCTTTGCAGCTTAAAGGTAGCATCCATCGCTTTTTCCTTATATGCGCTGTCTTCCTTCGATTTCCCGCTGGCTGTAGGATAGATTTCTTCCAATTCCGCGATGGTAAAAGGGGCTTCCTTTGGATATTCTCCGCTAAAATTCTCATCAAAATAGATTAGTTCCGGCTTTCTTTCCTTCAGTTCCGTAATAATTAACCCCATCTGCAATCCCCAGTCGCCCAGATGGATATCCCCGATGACTTCGTGGCCCGCATACCTGGCGATTCTTTTTACACTTTCACCGATAATGGCGGAACGAAGATGCCCTACATGGAGCGGCTTTGCCACATTGGGGCCGCCATAATCCAGCATAATTTTCTTTGCCTTTTCTGGCATCTCCAGCCCGAATTTCTCATTCTGAACCATGCCGTTCAAATATTCTTTCAAAAAAACAGGGCTGATTTTCAAATTCAAAAATCCCGGCGGCACTGCATCCACTTCTTCGAATACCCCGCTGCCTCCCAGCGCTTTCGCCACCTCCTGTGCGATCATAATGGGCGCTTTCTTATAGCGCTTCGCCCCGGCCATCGCCCCATTGCATTGGTATTCGCACAAATCCGGACGATTGGATGCGGTCACCTTGCCCAGTTCCCCATCATACCCTGCTGCCCGGAATGCTTTTTTCATTTCTTCCGATATAACTTCGAGAATCTTTTTCATAGTTTACCCCATT
>BLLT01000511.1 GCA_011958945.1 Lachnospiraceae bacterium
TGTCAAGTTTGTGGATGCCGCACAGACACAAACTTGCAAATTGAAAATTTTAATTTTCAATCTTGACTTTATCTCCATTCTAAAGCGCTTCATACCTCTGTTTTTTACATCTGAATACCATATAACATCTACTTCATAGTCTCCGCTTCCAGCGCTGCTATCTTCGCTATCCTTCTGGCATGTTTCTCTTCCCCCGAAAAAGGAGTATCCAGAAATGTTTCCACAATCCCAAGCGCCAGGTTCGTTCCCACAATGCCTGCCCCCATGGCCAATATGTTCGCATCGTTGTGCTCACGTGTCAGCCTTGCGGATACCGTATCCGCGCACAGGGCACACCGGATACCTTTTATCTTATTGGCTGTAATGGATATCCCGATTCCTGTGGTGCATATCACGATCCCCTTTTCACATTCGCCCTTTGCTACCGCCCTTGCCGCTTCCGCGCCGAACTCCGGATAATCACAGGATTTCGTATCGGTACATCCAAAATCCTTGTAGGAAATCCCCCTCCCTTCCAAATACTTGATGACTTCCAGCTTCAGCGCATAACCGCCATGGTCACATCCTAATGCAATATTCATCCTAATATTCCTCCTGTTATTTTCTTTATTGCTTACTTATCTGCTTCTTTTGCTTATTTCTATTTCCCTTCTGGAATTTTCACACATTTATACACATTTGACCCAATTTCTGCAGAGCTTTTTGCACCAAGATTTTCTTGGTTTGTCAAGTTTGCGGATGCTATGCAGACAAAAATGCGGGATTTAAAATTTTCAATTTTCCATCTTATACTTGCTCTATATGATACCCCGCTGCTTTCAGCAGACGGTTCATAATCGCCTGTCCGATTCCCCCGCTTCCCGTTTCACCCTCAAAGGCCTCGGAATATATCACCGTGACCCCTTCATCATCGAATTCCCGCAGGATGCGGTACAAAGCCCGCGCTATGGCAGCCTCTTCGCCCCGGGTTCCGGCATTTTTCACACTTTCTGCCCGATACATGGGAACTGTACTGTCCGTACCGATGACGCCTACCTTTTCCCCTCTTTTTTTCATTTCTTCGCATCTTTTATTGATTTCCGCCACTACATTTTCCTGGCTGCCACTGATAATCGTCAAATCACCCTGCGGCGCATAGTGCTTATATTTCATGCCCGGCGCTTTCGGTGCCTGCTTGCTTCCGGCTTCCAGAATGGCCCTGTCCACATCCACTTTTCCAAGCACTTCCTCCAGCATTTCCCTAGTAATATATCCAGGGCGGAGAATCACCGGAATTTCCTCTGTCAGGTCCACAATTGTAGATTCGATGCCGATGGCAATCTCACCGCCATCGATAATCATCTCTATCCTGCCGCCCATGTCCTCCGCTACATATTTAGCCAGCGTAGGGCTGGGCTTTCCGGAAATATTGGCGCTGGGTGCCGCCACATATCCCCCTGCAGCCGCAATAAAAGCCAGCGCCGTTTTATGCCCCGGCATCCGGACTGCCACTGTATCCAGCCCGCCGGTAGTGGTATCCGGAACTTTCTCCGATTTTTTTAAAATCATCGTAAGAGGCCCCGGCCAAAAAGCATCCGCCAGCTTTTTCGCCGTTTCCGGCACTTCTTCTACAATAGGGAAGATGTCCTCCATCCTGCAGATATGCACGATCAATGGGTTGTCCGATGGCCGCCCCTTCGCCCGGTATATCTTTTCCGAAGCGGTTTCATCCAAAGCGTTGCCCCCAAGGCCATACACCGTCTCTGTGGGAAATGCCACCAGGCCGCCGTTTTTTATGATTTCCCCCGCTTCTTTCAGGGCTTCTTTACTGGCGTTTCCTTCCTCTATTGAAATAATTTTCGTATTCATTTGCTTCACCTTGTATAGTATATCATATATCACCAATTTTTAAAGGAAATTGATAACCTTCTTGTGCATCAGGTAACAGTTCAGCCTTCGGCTTCCC
>BLLT01000512.1 GCA_011958945.1 Lachnospiraceae bacterium
AGCGCAGAAATGAGGATTTTTATGAAAAATACAGCGGTAACTTTTAAGCAGGCGAAGGAGAAGGGCGAGAAGCTTACCATGCTTACCGCCTACGATTATACAACGGCGAAGCTGGTGGATGAGGCGGGAATCCATTCGATTCTGGTGGGGGATTCCCTGGGGATGGTGTGCCTTGGTTACGAGGATACCCTTTCGGTGACGATGGAAGATATGATTCATCATACGAAAGCGGTGGCAAGGGGGGCAAAGGAGGCACTGGTTATAGCGGATATGCCGTTCATGTCCTATCAAACATCCGTATATGATGCGGTAACCAATGCCGGTCGGCTGGTAAAAGAAGGCCATGCACAGGCGGTGAAGCTGGAAGGCGGACAGGATATGTGCCCCCAGATAGAAGCGATTGTAAAAGCGTCCATTCCGGTCTGTGCCCATATCGGCCTGACCCCCCAGTCCATCCATGCCTTTGGCGGATTCAAGGTACAGGGAAAAGGGGAAGAGGCGGCAAAAAAATTGCTGGAAGAGGCAAAGGCAGTGGAAGCGGCGGGCGCGTTTGCGGTAGTTATGGAATGCGTGCCGGAGGCTTTGGCAAAGCTGATTACGGAGAAAATATCCATCCCTACCATCGGCATCGGGGCAGGCGCAGGCTGCGACGGGCAAGTGCTGGTATATCAGGATATGCTGGGGATGTATCCGGATTTTGTGCCGAAGTTTGTAAAAGTATTTGCCGGTGTGGGGGATGAGATGAGGAAAGGCTTTGCCGCATATAAAAAGGCAGTGCAGGAAGGCTCCTTCCCGGCGGAGGAACATACCTTCCGGATGGATGAGAGCATTTTGGAAAAACTGTACTAAAAGTGATGCAGAAAGGGAGCATAGCTATGGAATTGATATCGGGAAAAATAAAAGAGACGAGGGAACAGGTAAAAGAATGGAAACGCCAGGGCTTTACGGTGGGCCTGGTCCCCACTATGGGGTATCTTCATGAAGGGCATAAAAGTCTGATGGAGGCGGCAAAGAAGGAAAATGATAAGGTGGCTGTGAGTATTTTTGTAAACCCTATCCAGTTTGGCCCAAAGGAAGACTTTGCCAGTTACCCCAGAGATTTTGACAGGGATGCAGCGCTTTGCGAAAGCGTAGGCGTGGATTTGATTTTTCACCCGGTAGCGGGGGAAATGTATGGGGAAGATTTTTGTACTTATGTGGATATGGACGGTTTGACAAAGGAACTGTGCGGGAAAAGCAGGCCCACTCATTTCCGCGGGGTGCAGACGGTAGTGAGCAAGCTGTTCCATATCATACCGGCGGACAGGGCATATTTTGGCCAAAAAGATGCCCAGCAGCTGGCTGTTATCAAAAGGATGGCCAGGGATTTGAGTATGGATATTGAAATTGTAGGCTGTCCTATTATCCGCGAGGAGGATGGTCTGGCGAAAAGTTCCAGGAATACTTATTTAAATAAAGAAGAGCGTCAGGCCGCACTGGTTTTGAACAGGAGCCTTGCGGAGGGGAAAAAACTCATTGAGGCAGGCGTTAGGGATGCGGCACAGATAAAACAGCGGATAGAGGAAACCATCGGGCAGGAAAAACTGGCGAAGATTGATTATGTTGAACTGGTGGATTTTGCAGATATCACTCCTATAGGGAACCTTTCCAAGGCAAAGGAAGGGGAGGTGCTGTGCGCAATCGCTGTTTTTATCGGCAAGACAAGGCTGATAGATAATTTCATCTGGAAAGGGTTTGGAGATTAGTGTGAAAGAAATGAAGCTTCACTAAGGCTGCCAAATACGCGGCCCAAGTGAAACTAAATCATTTCTTGAAAAATGCCCGAAAAGCGGCATTTTTCATCCGGATTTGAGTCACAGTAAAGCTGTGACATGGAGATTAGTGTGAAAAATCAGCTCGATAGCTGATTTTATCACACGGCGATTTGTGTCTGCGCGTTGC
>BLLT01000513.1 GCA_011958945.1 Lachnospiraceae bacterium
CATGACCTTTTGACCCTGGCATCATGACATTAGGTATCGTAATGGGTTGTTTATAAAAGCGGCAGGGCTATTCATTGTATTGGTCGGTATTCGATTTTTTGCTGGCAGAAAAGATGCGGGAAAGCAGGTAAACCATCCCGACTATTAATAAGGTGGCAATAAAGATTCCGGCCATTCCTTTGGCCATAATTTCAAGTGCGATTATTACATTTTCGTTCATGCTATTCCTCCTTTACAAATATCCCGATACCAGATGGATTACCAGGCCTCCGGCAATCACCGAAGCAATTTGGCCGGATACGTTGGCTCCGGCGGCCTGCATGATCAGTACGTTGCCCGGGTCTTCTTTCATGGCCATCTTCTGTACTACCCTGGAAGACATGGGAAAAGCGGAGATTCCGGCGGCCCCCACCATGGGATTGATTTTATTGCGTAAAAACAGATTGAGTATCTTGGCGAAGAGGACGCCCCCTATGGTATCCAGCACAAAGGCAGCCAGCCCTATCCCCATGATAAACAGGGTATCGGGACGGACGAAGGCATCGGCCTTCATACTGAAAGAAACCGTGATTCCTAAAAGCAATGTGATCAAATTGGCCAGGGTATTCTGGGCGGCATCGGATAGAGTGCCCAGGACGCCGCATTCCCGGATAAGGTTGCCGAACATCAGGAAACCTACCAATGCTACGGAAGAGGGGGCGATAAAGCCCACGATAAAAGTAACGGCGATGGGGAAGGCGATACGCAGCGGCCTGGATACCTGGGAAGGTTTGTATGCCATGCGGATGCACCGTTCTTTTTTTGTAGTCACCAGGCGTATGGCAAAGGGCTGCACTACGGGAACCAGGGCCATATAAGAATAGGCGGCCACTGCGATGGCGCCGATATAATTGGAGTGGAGCACCTGGGATACCAGTATGGAAGTGGGGCCGTCAGCGGCGCCGATGATGCCGATGGAAGCAGCATCCTTTAAGTCGAACCCAAGCATAGAAGCTATAAGGATGGCTCCGAAAATACCGAATTGGGCAGCTGCCCCGAAAAGGAACATGATTGGTTTGGACAAAAGCGGCCCGAAATCGATCATCGCTCCGATTCCTATGAAAAGGAGGATGGGAAGGGCTTCGGAAGCCTCGATTCCCACGCGGAAAAGCCACTCGATAATCCCGTTTACTTCCCCTACGCCTTCCATCATCTGGTTGAGCACGCCGGAGGCGGGCAGGTTGACCAGGATGGCGCCAAACCCCATGGGGAGCAGTAGGGATGGCTCATACTCTTTGTGGATGGCCAGCCAGATAAGCAGGATACCAATCAAATACATTACGATTTGCTGCCATGTTACAGACATAATGCCTTCTAAAATAAATTCCATAGTATTACCTCCATGCCGATGTATTTTTTGAGTAGGCACGCCAGCCAAATATCAGATTCGGCTTTGCTGGGCGTAAAAAGCCCGAATCATATAAGAAAAAAAGACCTTTACTGCACATAGATAACTACGTGCAATAAAAGTCTTGCCATTTCAATTCCAAGCGGATTGCGGCGGATATTTTTGTGCCGCAACCGGGTATGTCGCTTCGGAATCCATATATATGCCGGCTACTCCCTTTCATTGGCTGTTATATATATTTTATCTTATTATACATCAAAAGAGAAGGGGTGTGTGTAAAATTTTTGTTAAACAGTTTAAGTGTATCGAAGCAGCTGCAGGGATAAGGGGGTCAGGATGTTGGATGCGTCGCTTCCCCTTACGGCTTTGGTGATGGAAATCCTGCAAATGCTGCATTCCGATGGGTATGGACAGATGGACCATAGCGCGATTGCCAGGTACTATGAAAAACTGGCAGGGAGTGAAATAGGGTAGAGGCAATCCGGGCCTTTTGCCAAAAGCAAAACTCAAAATGGCCGGATTCCGTAACAGTTCAGCCTGCAACTGCGCACT
>BLLT01000514.1 GCA_011958945.1 Lachnospiraceae bacterium
TTCATGAAGTGGCGAAGCCACTTTTTTATCGCAGGATTGGTTGGACACTTTTCAAGGTCAGGGTATTTACGGGTTCAGGGTACGCCGACACACTAGACGAAAAAATATCCCGTTTAATCTGCAACGAAATGATGACAGGAGACAGAAGCTGTGGTATGTTGGATTCACCACAGATGCGCCAGCCGCCGGAAAGGAGTTCGGAATGAACAACAGGACGGCTGGTGACAACAAAATAACAGCTCTTTATGAGCGACTCTCAAGGGACGATGAGTTTGCGGGAGACAGCAACAGCATAGTTAACCAAGACGGGATTTGTCAAGGGGACTTTCGCCCAAAAGATGAAAGCTCCCTTCCTGCAAACTGGAAGTTATCTAATCTTCCTCGTCCGGCTTGAATACCTTCAAATAGGCGGGACGACCCTCTGCCTCCTCACCATAGACATACAGGGTGTTGGTCTCTGTGTCCAGGCAGGTATGGCAGAATCGCCCGCCGGGGAAGGGGTATGGCTTCTGGAGGCGCTGGAAGTCCACGCCGGCCTCGGAGAGAACCTTTTGAATCTCAACGGGGTCCTCCATCACGTCTGGGTCGGCATCTTCCTCTAAATTTTCAAGCACGGTGGCCAAGAGGAAGGACTGAACAGAATCGGCAAAGGACCCCCAGTGGTACATGGTGTCTTGGTCGTTGAAGTACACCACCGGGTTCGGCTGGTCCAGATCCCGCTTCCGGATGCCTGCGTACCAGCAGCCCTGATCCTCCCGCCAGAACAGCAGATAGTTGTCCAGCTGTTCCTCCCAGCGCTCTTTGGGTAGCGCCCACAGCCGCTCCTGCTCCTCACCGCTGGTCTCGTTGTGCCTTCTAATATCCAGCATGGCGTCTTCGATGTAATCATGAGAGAAGCTCAGACGTCCGCCAAAGGGTTTGCCGTCCTTGTCCGGGATAAGGATGGGGTGGAGCATTTCGTTCAGGCTGGCCTTGCCGCAGGTGCGATAATATTCCCGCAGGGCAGCGGGAAGGCGTATCCCTGCCGCCGCCTCATAGGAGGCAATTGTCTTTTCAGAAAATCCTGTTGCCCTTCCTACCCCAAAGCCGAATAGTGGTTCTGCCCACTGAACCAGTTCAATGGGGGAAATCTGATAATGCTTTTCGCTCATAGCATTGTCCTCCTGCTTCTTCTGTCGATTTGATTTTCTATGTATTAACTAAAATGTCATTTTGTCGAATTGACCCGCTCAAAGTATAGCACAAAGCCAACCGGCGTTCAATCCCCGTTGTAGAGCCTTCACCTAACTTGCAAGCAGTGCATTTGTTCCCACAAATGCTCAAAACAGACTTTCGGCGTGTCCGCCGAAAATCTGTTTTTGCTTGTTGGGACAGCGTCCCAAACCCTTTGAACAGCCCCGTGGCCGGGGCTGGCTGCGCGTTCGTTTCACGAACGCTGTATTGCCCGGCAAAGGGAAAACGGGCAGGAGCGACACCCATCAGAACACCGGAGAGCGGCAGCGCCAGACTTGCTTGGCAAAAGAAGATTGGCGTACCAGCAACCAAACCATGAAGCTGGATGCGCATCCGGCGTGCCTCCCTGATCGAGCGCACGACTGCCGCAGGCAGTACCGCCGCCCGCTTGCGGGTGGTGAGTAAGTGCGCACTTGCCCTTGCCGGGCAAAGGGAAAAGAGCGTCCAGGTCAACCCCAGACGCCCCCGCATCGGCTTTTCCTTGCCGGTCTATCACCGCCCTTCCAGCCTGTGCCATTCTACCACAAATGAGCTGCCAGTCATATGTATTTGGTGGCAGAAACCACCCTTTACATAGTACATCTCAGAAGAAAATGCTGGAAGATTATGCAAAAAGTAACAGGTACACCAACACGGAGCATTTTACGGATGAAGGGATCACCGGCACCTCCATATCCAAGCGGAAAAACTTCGTGCGGATG
>BLLT01000515.1 GCA_011958945.1 Lachnospiraceae bacterium
TAAAAAAGAATTGGCCCAGCGGCCAATTCCAAAAAATGCGCCCAATGCGCATTCCTTTTGAATCATGCACTTCGTCAAGACACCTCATCCTTACTAATCCCCACAGTCAAAATCCCGTCTTCAGCCGTAGCATCTATACGAATCGGATAATCATAAGGATTCTTAAACCTTAAATCTTTCACCCCTTCCACAATCGCCGAATCCAGCCCCTCTGGCACATAATCCACATGGAGGGAATGGGCATACCGTTCCGTAGCCGGTATGGAAGAAAGCATCATGACCACATACAAAGTGGAAGACACCTGGCAGATACCCCCGCCCACGCTGGATACCACTTTCCCGGAAGCAAAAGAGGGGGCTACCACATATCCGTTGGCCAACGTCCTGGACATAATGGATTTGCTAAAGGAGAACTCCTCCCCCGGCTCCACCACCATACCATTAATCCGGCTGGCCGCCAGCTTCACATTCACCGCCCTGTCCTCCTCCGTATCGTATACCGTAGAAAAGGAAGCGATTTCCCCTTCGGCGCCGGGCTGCCCCACAGCTTTCCGCCCTTCTGCTTCCCCGGAACTTATATAATGATAATAATAGTCGCTCAAATCACTGATACCGTACTGGGTCACCAAATCCAGGTTATTTTTCATGTACGCACGCACATTAAATCCAGCTTTTCCGGCCCTTCCCTCTTTCATGCCCAAATTTATAAAATGCTCCAGAAGCGCCTCTGCATCATGCCCTACCGTCTCCTGAACATCAGGATATTTATTATAATAAAAATCCGCATCAAAAACCGCCGAATAATCCACTATTTCCCGGGAAATCCCCGTTGCCTGTACATTGGCACCCATCAGAAAGCTCATACACAATGTTATAGCAACCACTTTTTTTACTTTCACCATATCGTTCCCTATCCCATTCATATCACATTCCGTCCATTTCTTGTTTGAACGGCACAGTTATATATACATACTTTTTTAAAATACCATATATTTCGACATTTTTCTACCACTAAATCCTTACATTTTTTTAAATTTTCATTAAATGTTCGCTTTCCTGTAAAAAATAGAATGCCAAACACTTTCCATGAACGGGACTTTTCCCCATGCGCCGGTCAACGATAAATCCCCAGCATAGAGGATAAATATAATTCCGATATTTTTTTATTTTTAACGATGCCAGGATCAAAAGGTCATGTATGACATGCTGGCATGTCGATACATGACTTTGCCAACCGAGTTGTTACGATAAGTCCTCTCCATTTGTCTCAATTACCTTCTTATACCAATAAAATGATTTTTTAGGTGTTCTTTTCAGCGTTCCGTTTCCTTCATCATCTTTATCTACATAGATATACCCATATCGTTTCCCCATTTCTCCTGTAGACGCGCTTACAAGGTCAATACATCCCCAGGATGTATATCCCCAAAGTTCCACGCCGTCCTCTTCCACAGCAGCCTTCATTGCCTTTATATGTTCCCTTAAGTATGCAATCCTGTAATCATCCTCCACATATCCGTTTTCATCAGGAGTATCTACAGCGCCAAGGCCATTTTCTACAATAAAAAGCGGCTTCTGATATCTGTCATATAAAGAATTCAGCGTGATACGAAGCCCCAGCGGGTCAATCTGCCATCCCCACTCGCTTGCCTTCAAATATGGGTTCTTAAGCGTGCTGAATACATTTCCGGCTGTTGTTCCAATCGACTCATCCCCGCTTGCACATCGGGAAGAATAATAAGAAAACGAAATGAAGTCCACTGTATTTTCCCTTAACACCTGTTCATCCGCCTGCGTAATGTCAAGGGCAATCTGCTTCCTCTCAAATAATTTCCTTGCATAAGCCGGATAATACCCCCTCGCCTGAACATCAATAAAGAAATAGTTTTCCCTGTCTTTGTTCAGCGCTTTCCATACATCCTGAGGCG
>BLLT01000516.1 GCA_011958945.1 Lachnospiraceae bacterium
GAATTGGCCGCTGGGCCAATTCTTTTTCATTCCGCTGTAAGGAGTTTTTTGAGCATGGGGAATTCGTCATTAACGGAAGTGAATTATTTGAGAAGAAAGGGATTTGCTACGGAAATGCTGCGGCAATTATTAGAGGTTGCCAAAAAGGCGGGGATGAACGAACTGTATCTTTCTGTGGAAAAGAAGAATGAACCTTCGGTAAAAACAATCATCCGGAATGGCGGAGTCTATCAGCGCAGCTTTGAAATGGATGGAGAACAGGCGGATATTTATAGAATCGCGCTGTCAAAATAGCCATACTGGTACAATAGATACGGCAGAGCACCGCGTTGCTTGGAGAGAAAATGACAGGATTAAAAAGAGGAAGCGTAAAGCTTTTGTCTCATCAAGAGGAATGGAATAAAAATGCTGAAAATGTAATCTTGAAATTGAAACAGTTTTTGGGATATGCTGCTGTCGATGTTCAGCATGTCGGAAGCACTGCGATTGCTACCATTTATGCAAAACCAATTATTGACATTGTGATTGGCCTTCGTGATTTGAATGATATTTCGCCTTATATGAAACGGTTAGAAGAACATGATTTTGTTTTTCGCGGAGAAGATGTTGCAGGACAAATGTTATTTGTAATGGGTGATTTTGAAAAAGATACGCGTACACATCATATCCATGCAGTCAAATGGAATGGAACAGAATGGAACAACTATATCAATTTTCGGGATTATCTGAACTGCCATTCTGACCAGGCAATGCAATATGATGCCTGTAAGAAAAAACTGGCGTTACAATTTCCAGATGACCGAAGAAGCTATACGGAAGGTAAGCAGGAATTCATAGAATGCCTGCTGAAAGAAGCGTATGTATGGAGACAGCGGCAGGAAATATAGAGAAAGCAAAGAGACAATAGGGGTAAAAAAGCAAAGGACGGCAATGAGTCAACTGCTGATTCCATGCACGCAAAAGCGGGTGTGTCAGTGATTGAAAAGGCTTCATAGATCTTGACAAACGATGAAAATTTGAATAGAATAATCTCAGAAACCAAGAAACAAAGAATATTGTTTCTTTGAATTGCATATGATAGAGAAGGGGAATATAGTAATGCCAGCAACGATGACGAAAGGTAGAGTTCCTATGGAAATGAAAAAATTGAGCATTTCTGCGAAACGGCAGATTACAATCCCACAGAAATTTTTTACTATGCTGGGGTTTGATACAGAGGCAGAATGTACCGTGCGTGGAAATGAACTGGTTATTCGTCCTGCCAGAACCAATACAGGAGGAGAGTTCGCGGAGCAGATTCTGGCGGACTTGATTGCCAGGGGGTACAGTGGCAATGATCTGCTGGAGCGCTTTAAAAAGGCACAGGGGCAGGTACGCCCAGCGGTAGAAGCAATGCTTGTGGACGCAGAGCGGGCTGCATCTTCAGAATCTGGTCATATATCTTATGAAGATGTTTTTGGTACGGAGGATGAGGAATGACAGATGTGCGTTTTCTTCCGCCTGCAGCAAAATTCATCAAAAAACTGAAAGATAAGAAATTGAAGATGCTGTATCAGGAAGCGGTTGATAAGATAAGAAGGGATCATACAGTCGGGGAAGCAAAAACCGGGGATTTGTCTGGTGTATATGGGTATGATATTTATTACAATAGGACAAATTATGAGTTGGCATATACAGTAGAGTATCTGGAGGATAAGGTGATTGTTGTGATTATGGCCGGAACCAGAGAAAACTTTTATGACCAGCTAAAACAGTATATGAGAAAATTATAGTGTTTTTGTAATAATTTGATATAATAATGGAAATATAGATCCTGCAAAATTAGATGATTTTTGCCCTAGTCAGAGAAGTTCTCAGACGAATGCAGGAAACTGCGCCGTTGAATGACGGCGTTATTTTTACATTATAGGAAATTACGCCACAGC
>BLLT01000517.1 GCA_011958945.1 Lachnospiraceae bacterium
ATGTTACATTTTATCACATAAATGTAACATCATAAAAATAGTGTTATTTTTTTTGAATCATTTTGCAAAATGTACAAATTATAATTGATTTATTTAAGTATATATGATAAGTTATACATAAGTCAATGTGCAAATAAAACAAAATAGTACATATTGTACAAAAGTTATATTTGCACAATATCAAATTATTAAGGAGGATATAAAAATGAAAAAACCAATCGCTTTCGTATTAGCCCTGATACTAGGACTTTCCTGCATCGGCTGCGGGGATTCTGGAAAAGAAAGCACATCTACGGACAACGCTTCTAATTCTTCTTCCAATACAGAAGCAGAGGCCCCCGCTGAGACAGCGGATTCGCAGGAAGTTTCTGCCGAAGAAGACACTGCTTCCGAAGAGCCTATTCTAATTAATATAGGGATTTTAGATGGCTGGACCGGCTTTCCGACAAAATATATTGTCGATAACGGCCTTGACGTAGCCAATGGAATTAAGCTTGAATATTTGGTATTTTCTTCTGGAGCTCCTGCCAATGAGGCTATGACAGCAGGGGATATTGATTGTGCGATTATCGGCGGCGGAGCTTCTGTACCCGCCCTTGCAAACTTGAATTCCAAGATGATTATGGAAGTTAACAATGACACTACCGGCCTTAGCATGATTGCCCGTGCCGACCTGGCTTGCACTGGTGTTTCCGGTGCGGCAGGCGAGCTTGAAATCCTCGGAGATGCTGGCACTGTAAAGGATACCACCATCATCACCACCTCCGGCACATTACAGTACTATTGTACATTGAAATATCTGGAAGCCATTGGATTAACCACTGATGACGTTAACCTGGTTTCCATGGATGCCAACCAGGCTTACCAGGCATTTATGCTAGGCGAAGGGGATATTCTTTGCTGTACCAATAATTATTCCTTTGATCTCGTAAAAGAAGGATATGTGGAACTGGCATCTTTAACTTCCCTGAATTGCGCTGCAACAGCTCAGGTTGTCTGCTCGGATAAAGCCTTTGAAGACGAAACCAAATTTAAAGGAATGGCCATTCTTTGTAAATTGCTGGCAGAAACCAATGACACCATGAATGCTGATACGGATTTGGCAACCCAATGCTATGTAGACTGGGTTCGCTTAAACGGCGGCTCCATTACGGAAGAAACTGCCCGCACAATTATGGAACAGAAGCCCTACTACGGTACCGAAGAGACTAAAAGCCGCGATTATGGCTCCGATTTCCTGAATAACTTTGTGGAATTCTATATTCTTACCGAACAGATTGAGGAATCCCAAAGAGCTGATATTGAAGCTAATGTCCGTGATGATATTTTAAAAGCAGCCGGTCTTAGGTAAAGGCAAATGAAAAATTTAAAAAGATAACTTTTCTGTCCACCGCCTTTTGCGGCGGACAGAATTTTTCCAGATTTGAAAAAATATGCTAACATTTAAAAGGAGCATGGTTCATTATGAAAAAAAACATACGCTATTTCCTCATGTCAATCCTTAGTCTGGGCATATTCCTTTTCGTATGGTATCTGATTACCGATATTCTTGGAATATTTCCCGAAAGAGCCTTGCCAAGCCCGACAAAAATTTTAACTACATTGATGAAGAAATTTACACAAAGGGCTCCCGATGGCGGTACTATGCTGGAGCATATATGGGCCAGTTTAAAACTGGCCATGTACGGCTTCGCATTGGGTGCCGTTATAGGTATCCCTGTTGGCATCGTAATGGCATGGTATCGGAGAGCCGACTTGTTTATTACACCGCTATTTAATTTTATCCGCCCGATTCCGCCTATTGCCTGGATACCTCTTATGCTCATTTTTTTCGGTATAGGACAGACAGCCAAGGCGGCCGTTATATTTGTTTCCACTGTTACCCAATGCATTTTAAACGGTTATCTGGGAAT
>BLLT01000518.1 GCA_011958945.1 Lachnospiraceae bacterium
GGCCCAGCGGCCAATTCCAAAGAATGCTTCGCATTCTTTCCTGGCGACTTACAACATTGTGGCGTAATTTCCTATAAGGTAAAAAACAGCGCTGATTCATTCTGCTAGTGGGAAAAGCAGGATAAAAATAGTTCCCTCTCCCGGTGTGCTTTCCACTGTTATTGTTCCATTCAATTTGGTTGCAAGCTGATGTACGATAGACAGACCAAGTCCGCTGCCTTTTTCAGCCCGCCCTTTATCACATTTATAAAGCCGCTCAAAAATATGTTTCAAATCCTTCTTATCAATCCCTACTCCATTATCAGACAAAAGAATTTTTATATTCCCTCCCTGCCCTGATAAAGATATTTCTATTTTATCCGCATGGCTATGGGAAATCACATTCTGTATCAGATTGTTTAATATCCGCATATATCCGTCCGGGTCAATCTGCACCCGGAACGGCTGCTCTGGAATGTCCACTGTGAAATCTATCTGTGTATCCTCAAATATGGGTATCCAGTCAATCAGTATGTTCCGTGTCAGTTCTGTTAAATCAACAATAGATATATTCATCGAAAATTCATTTGAACCCAGCTTGAACCAGTCAAAAAGCACATCTATATATTCTTTTAAATCGTGGGCTTTCCGGCGGGCTGTTTCTATATAATCGTCACGTTCTTTCCCATCAACAATCCCTTTATGTGCAGCGTCCAAATATCCAATCAGTGTGGTAAGCGGTGTCCTTACATCATGGGAAAGGCTCGTCATTAGCTGCCTGTTGGTTTCTTCTGTTTGACGATAGGCAGAAAGCCTGTTCTCGTAGGACAGGACAATATCGTTGACTGCATAAGCAAGCGGAGCCACAAGTTCATGTGTTTCCGATAAGATACGCCTGTTTCCATTTCCATTTTTTACATCTTCCAAAACGTCAGATATTTCTAATAGCTGCTTTTTCACACGCCGGATTATAAAAAAAGCCCCGCAAACCGAAGCAAACGCAACACCCAGTGCAATCATTGTAACTGCTTCCGTATACAATATTCACACCTCCCTATTAAAACGATAGCCAATCCCCTTCACGGTCTGTATATACCGTGGATTGCCCGGATTCTCTTCTATCTTTTTCCGCAGACGGCTGATAATTGCCATAATATTGCTGTCATCATAGACATAATCTTCTCCCCATACATTTTCATAAATTTGCTGCTTTGTCAATATCTTTCCCTGATTTTTTGCAAGAAGCAACAGTAAATCAAATTCTTTCGGAGGCAGTTCATAAACACCATTTACCGCATGGATAGAACGGTTATTAAAGTCAATAACCAGCCCGTCAAAATCAAATGTCTGTAACTGTCCGTCTTTTGGGTTAAAGCGAGTATAGCGTCTAATCAATGACAGAATACGGGCAATCAGCTCGTCCATGTCAAAAGGTTTTGTTAGATAGTCATCAGCCCCCGCCCGTAAACCACGCACTTTTGAAGCGCTATCATTTTTTGATGTAAACATCAGGATTGGAAGGCTGCTTTCTTTTCTAATCTGCTCCAAAGTTTCAAAGCCGTCAAAGCCGGGCATCATAACATCCAATATGACAAGCTGGTATTCCTTTTCCTTCAGTTGCATCAGGCCGGATTTTCCGGAATAACAGCAGTCGGCTTCTATGCTTTCCTGTAAAACACTCTGCTTGATTAGTGCACAAAGCTCCTTATCATCATCTATAATCAAAATCCTGTTCATTATTGACGTTCCTCCGTTCATCAAATTACACATCCATATGCCGAGATTACAGCCACATTACAATTATATGTGGAGATTTGGACAATGACAAGTACCTAAAATTGCATTGTGAAAAATCTAGTAACAGTTCAGCCTTTCGGCTTCCCTGTTACGGAATCTGCCCATTCCAAATCGC
>BLLT01000519.1 GCA_011958945.1 Lachnospiraceae bacterium
GTAACAGGGAAGCCGAAAGGCTGAACTGTTACAATAAGCATAATTCAGGGCATCATATGGCTTTACACCTAAGGAACCTTTTGCTATAATAGCAATTGCTAAAAAAGATTATTAATTGTTCAAATAACTTTGAGAACTGAAATGCCGTGCAGAAATGAGGTAAAACATGTATCAATTATTAAAACAAGAAGGAAGAGCAAAAAGAGGGGAATTTCACACGGTGCATGGCACGATTCAGACGCCGGTGTTTATGAATGTGGGTACGGCAGCAGCGATTAAAGGCGCGGTATCCACCCAGGACTTAGAAGGGATAAAAACCCAGGTGGAATTATCCAATACCTATCATCTCCATGTAAGGCCAGGGGATGAAATCGTGAAAAAAATGGGCGGCCTCCATAAATTTATGTCGTGGGATAAACCTATTTTGACGGATTCCGGCGGCTTTCAGGTGTTTTCCTTGGCTTCCTTACGGAAAATTAAGGAGGAAGGGGTTTATTTCAATTCCCATGTAGACGGCAGGAAAATTTTCATGGGGCCTGAAGAGAGCATGAGGATTCAATCCAATCTGGCCTCTACCATAGCCATGGCTTTTGACGAATGCCCTTCCAGCCGCGCCGACAGGGCGTATGTCCAGGCATCTGTAGACCGGACGGCCCGCTGGCTGCTGCGCTGCAAAAATGAAATGAAACGGCTGAACGGGCTGGAAGATACCATTAATAAAAATCAGCTGCTGTTTGCCATTAATCAGGGCGCAGTGTTTGCGGATATCCGTATAGAGCATGCCAAAAGAATCGCGGAGATGGAGTTGGACGGCTATGCTATCGGGGGGCTGGCTGTAGGGGAAAGCCACGAAGAAATGTATTATATTCTGGAAGAAACGATTCCCCATCTTCCGGTGGACAAACCTACGTATCTCATGGGGGTAGGAACTCCGGCCAATATTCTGGAAGGCGTGGAGAGGGGCGTAGACTTTTTTGACTGCGTTTATCCCAGCCGTAACGGACGACATGGCCATTTGTATACCAACCATGGAAAAATAAATCTTTTCAATGCCAAATACGAGACGGATGGCCGCCCTATTGAAGAAGGCTGCGGCTGCCCTGCATGCAGGCGTTATTCCCGGGCTTATATCCGTCATTTGCTGAAAGCGAAGGAAATGCTGGGCATGCGGCTTTGCGTGCTTCATAACCTTTATTTCTATAATACGATGATGGAGGAAATAAGGGATGCGCTGGACGAAGGCCGTTTTGCAGAATATAAAAAAAGAAAACTGGCAGGGATGGAACAGATGTGATTTGAGGAAGCCGAAAGGCCGGACTGTTACCGTGATTTGGTAAAATCCTCAACAAAGTACTTGTTTTATCGCCGGATTTTGTGTATGATATGTATTAGGCTATTTTTCAGGGCTGAAGTGAAGATAAATTTTAGGAGGAATTACAAATGGGTATACTTTTGGCAGAAGGTGCAGCAGCAGGCGGCGAAGGAATGGGCGCAATTATGATTATTGAGATTATATTGATTATCGGCGTATTCTACTTCCTGATGATCCGCCCGCAGAAAAAAGAGCAGAAAAAAATGACAGCGATGTTGTCTGCACTTGAGATAGGCGACTATGTTCTTACAAGCAGCGGAATGTATGGGGTTATTATCGACATCACCGACGACACAGTTATTGTAGAGTTCGGGAATAATAAAAACTGCCGTATTCCGATGAGGAAAGCAGCGATAGCGGAAGTGGAAAAAGCGGATGGGGAAACGAAATAAATTTTTTGCCTGAAGAATTATATGGAGTGGCAGCGAGTAAATAAAACAATGTCTGGGATAACTGGGCATTGTTTTTTATATTATAGGAAATTACGCCACAGAGTTGTAAGACGC
>BLLT01000520.1 GCA_011958945.1 Lachnospiraceae bacterium
AAATATCTTCCACAACACAATGTGTTGTATTTCCGCCAGAAAAAACAATACAAGCAATAGGAATTTTCTTTTCAAATAAGTCAATTAATATTTGCTCATACTTATGAAAATCAATAGTACCAGATGGAGTGAGCGGAACCCTAATGCAATTCTTTTTGGGTAAGCCCAGTTGATAACAAACTGCTTCAATAGAAAAATGATTGATCTCAGAGCATACAACCACTGGAGCAGTTGTGGAATTATATTGTCGTTTACAACGATTTATTCCTGCTTTAATTCCATAGGAGAGACATATCTTTCCACCAGGAGTAAAAACTCCCGATGACTTCTGAGCATTCCATCCGATAAGTGATGATAATTGTGAAACAATTTGTTTCTCCATTTCAATGTAGCCTGCACAATATATACTAGACATTGCACTGGGATTATATAAATTAGTAAAAGTAGATGCAACTATCGGTGAAAACATAATTGATGGATCAATATTGTATAACATAGAAGGTACATGCCAACGCATTTGTCCATTTAAAATTTGAGAGGACTTCTCAAGAGTTAATTGGGGATCTTGAGGGTATAAAGGTATTTCTTTAAAATCATCAAGAAACGAATAATCTTCTTCTCCAAGATATAAAGAAGTTGAAGTTTGTACTACTGGAAGGTTTTTAAATGTATTAGATATCAATCTTACCAGTTCGTTTCGATTGCTTTCATCGGGTTTTAAAATACGTTTTTTTAGTTCAAGACATATATCTTTATAATTATATTTATTATATAACAATTTTTTGTTTTCAAATGAGATTAGATCATCTACAATTTCATTCGGAAGTCTATTTATCAAATATCTGAGCAGTGGAATAGTGCCTTTTTCAGTTTTATTGTTAATATAAACAGTAAGAAAAAGATAGATGATCTGCTGAAAACTCATATTATATAACTGTAAAAGGCTTTCTATAATAACCTTTTTTAATATATTATGGATATTTATATCAGTTAAATAAACTTGTTTTGATTGCTTACAGTAAGTAAACTGAAATTCCGCAAAATCCTTGAATGAAAATTTATAATAAAATTCATAAGCTGTTCTGATGATTGATGTTTTGGCATCTCTGGGAATATCAATATTTATATTAACGTCTCCATTATGTAATAATATAGAGGTAAAGTCAAACAAATATGGTGGATTGCCTATTATAATTACCGAGATATCTATTCTATCTTTTATTTGTTTTTCAATATATATCTCATCTATATCTTTGTCAGATAAATATATAGATGAAACAATTCCAATCAAATCATCATAAGAATTAGCAACATACTTAACCTTTGAAATATAATTTCCTGAATAAAGCGGCGTCAAATTTGCGGGAAAAAGGGTTTTCATTTTTTTATCAACGTGCATTTTTTTATAATTATATCTAGAAATAATTTTTCCTTCTGGAGCAATACCAGACATTTTTAAGTATGCAGGTCTGTCATTAAATATCAAACTTTTAATATAATCTGAGCCCATAAAGCCTATATTCTGTGATTGTAAAGTTTGTATAATATTGTATTTGTATATAATGGCTTTGTCATTATGTGATTCTTTTACACTCCATAATCCACATGGTATTATGCAAAAATAATTATCTAGGTTTAGTAATGTCTCAAGTTGTTCACGTTTAGGATCGACTATATAGTTTAACTCAATTACATCATCGTTAAAGTGTTTAAAAAAGAAGTCAATAGTTTTTTTGTATTTTGTATTTTCTTTTTGTAGATCTGAGATGATAAACAAAATTTTTATTTTTTCCATTTTTATCCCTTTTATATTTTTTATCTAATGGATAATGCTACATTATCCATCTTTTAATTCCAATTCGATTTCCAACGGAT
>BLLT01000521.1 GCA_011958945.1 Lachnospiraceae bacterium
GAACGGAGAAAGAGGGATTTGAACCCTCGCGCCGCGTAAACGACCTACACCCTTAGCAGGGGCGCCTCTTCAGCCTCTTGAGTATTTCTCCTTAGCCTGAATTAAATATTCACAATATAAACTTAAATATTCGCATCTGGAACGCAAAAGTTATTATATATCATAACTTATTTATTTGTCAATTATTTTTTTCAAAAATATATAAAATTTGGTAACGGTTCAACTCAAAGCAATATAGCTATCTATATCCCGAACCAGCCTTCGGTACTTTTCATCGCTTCACAGCCACATTGGAATTGCCTCTTCAATACGTTTTTTTACTTCTGCTGCAATTTCTACCGTCTTCATCCCTTTATATTCATTATAATATATAGGAGGAAGATAAATTATCTTTACAGTGACCGGTTTGATTGATTTTTGGTCAAATGGTTTATATGCATCTATCAATGCACATGGAACAATCGGGCATTGAGCCTTCACCGCGCTTTTAAAGCTTCCCCCTTTGAAGTCCTGTAGTTTATTCCCTTCTTTGCTCCTG
Organism: Lachnospiraceae bacterium; assembly: GCA_011958945.1. Lineage (GTDB taxonomy): Bacteria > Bacillota > Clostridia > Lachnospirales > Lachnospiraceae > Kineothrix. The sequence continues at coordinate 539 of BLLT01000521.1, forward strand.
GTCCCTTCCGCGAAAATCAAAAAATTTTTCCCGCCCTTAACCTGTTTTGTAACTTCTTGAATCACCTTCATAGACTGCCTGATATCTTCACGGTCAATGGCTAAAGAGCCTAGCGCCTCCGAGACCTGTTTTAATAAAATCACATTGCTGGCTTCTTTTTTTATTACAAAAGCAAACGGAACAGGGCAAGATTCCAGAACAGCCAATACATCATAAAGCCCCTGATGATTAGGAAAGAAAATGAACCCATTTTCTTTCGGAATATTTTCCAGCCCATGAGATTCTATTTTTACCCGTCCTGCTTTGTTCGCCGCGATTGTCACCTTTTTCACGCAGGCATACGCTTTTTCAAAACTCACTTCATCGTTCTTTCCGCATCTCCATATCTGAAATAAATAATAAGGGGCTTTCCAAAACAACCTGATAACCATCATCGCTATTCTATACATAACTTTATCATCCTAAAAGTATCAATTTTTATTATATTTTATACATCTTCTCTGCCGTATCATACAGATTATTCCCTTGGGAATCAACGACTACTATTACAGGGAAGTTCTCAACGCGCAGCCTTCTGATTGCTTCTGTACCTAAATCATCATAAGCAATCACTTCTGAATCCTTAATTGAGCGCGACAGCAATGCCCCCGCTCCGCCTATGGCAGCGAAGTAAACCGCTTTGTTTTTTCTGATTCCCTCTATCACGGCCTCCGAGCGTTTCCCTTTCCCAATCATCCCTTTAAGGCCCATATCCAAAAAATCCGGCGTATACTTATCCATCCGGCTCGATGTAGTCGGTCCCGCCGAACCAATCACCCTACCGTTCCTTGCCGGTGACGGCCCCATATAATATATAATATTCCCCTTCAGACTAAAAGGCAGTCCTTCTCCCCTATCCAGCGTTTCTGCCATTCTTTTATGAGCCGCATCCCTTGCCGTATAAATCGTACCTGAAATATATACGAAATCTCCTGCCCGCAACCTTTCCGCCTCATCATCGCTAAACGGCACCTGAATATATTTGTTCATATATCATTTACTCCTTCCTGATATTCACAGTACAACTTTGCAATAAGTTTAGTAACAATTCAGATAAACCCGCACTGACATGCAACCATGTTCTCACAATTATTAAACCATCCCCCATGTCACAGCTTTGCTGTGACTCAAATCCGGAATTGAGCAGGGAAGATTTTCCCCCTACTCGCCGCGTGCGGGGTGCACGTTGCGCAAGCAACAATTTCATCTGTGCGCCCCTGCGCATAAAAAAGAATTGGCCCAGCGGCCAATTCCAAAGAATGCTTCGCATTCTT
>BLLT01000522.1 GCA_011958945.1 Lachnospiraceae bacterium
TTGATTTTGCTGTATTTTCAAGGGGTTCAATGTTTTATGTGGCATACCGCTTTTTACTACGATTTGCCACATATCTTTATGGTCATTCTCTGTAAAACAACCATCATTTTCTGAATTTACAGGACAGCTTTTTCAAGGCTTTGAACCTCTTTTTTGACATTATCGAAATCTACATGAGTATATGTATTCAAAGTAACGCTAATATCTGAATGCCCCATTAAATACTGTAAATGCTTTGGGTTCATGCCGCTTGATGCACAATGAGAACAATATGTGTGTCTGCATACATGGGGCGTAATCTTCGGCATTTGCACTTTATAGATTTTATTATATCTATGTTCGGCAAATCAGCAAAATAGGCATTTTTATAAGATTTTTAAGGCTATTATGTTGTATTAACAGTATTTTTAACGGGAGTTCGGGAGAATCCTTTATTTTCAATACTTTCTACCATTTTTTATATTATATTGTGTTGCACACAATTCCTGAAAAGCTTGATTCTCTTTACTTTTTTAATATTGATACATTTTATCAGTGTTCGGTAAAATTTTAAGAACTACCACGCAAAAGAATATTATTAGCACTTTAACATTCCATTTTTTACGCGGATACATGAATGTAATAGATATGTACTTTTTGTAAATTACTGCTGCCAGATCAAATGTAAACTATCCCGACTATAAAATGCCATTACTCACACCTTTACAAGCAATGGCATTACTGACATCCAGTATTTTCTAATTTCTGTTCCATAATAGTCCTTATCTTATCAATATCCGTAAATATCAAATGAATCCCACGGTTATACAATGCAAGCACTTCCCCTAAATTTTCCGAAAGCATCCTGTTTAATTCATTATGTACTGTCACTGGTTTATTTTCGACTGTATGTATATGATCAAAAAATTCTGCAATAATGGGAAAAGCATTCTGAATCAAAAATGCATTCTCTTTTCCTGCAAATTTACCAATGATTATTGTATTGCATTTTCCATATTTTCTTTTCTTCTTTTCTATAATGACCTTATACTTTTCCACCTGTGAACTTATGGGGATCATCCAATAAAGAGAGTGATTCTTTTTATCTTGTATTGCATAGAAATGAGGACGGTAATTTCCATTTTCTTTATTGCTCATCAAGTATCTATCCTGCACCATATCAAAAAACTCATCTTTGATATGATAAGAATATCCCTGCCGTATCTCCATATACTGTAATATTCTCCTTTGGGCAAACTTCATATTATGCAAATCCCCACCGACATCAGCCGATGGGGAGCATTTACGCACTATACCATTTATACCCCACCTGTATAGCAAGTGGCATAATTTACGAACTGAATCACTTATACCCCGCACCATCAGCAAGCGGCAAACATTTACTTCTACTCATAGTATATACAGATTATGAGAAATAATCAACCTGTTTTTCAATTTTTTGCACTGGACTTCTTATCTATTTTTTGATTCTCTGTAAAACCTCTGTAAATTCATCTGACAATTAGCATTTTTATAAGAAAATATCAGCATTTCAAGGTTTGTGTTCGCTTCCTGCCGTGGCATATAAATAAAATTTTCATCATGTTGCTAAAACCTCCGTAAATGCTTCGCTTTACGGTGATAAGGAAGTATAGAAACTAACTTATCATCAACGCTGACAAACAGGGTGCAAGCAAGAACAGAGAACACATCACTTTCATTAGTGGTCGGTTCTCTGCTTTTTGTTACGCAATAGAACGCTGTTTTTGAGGGTAGGGATATAAAATATCGTCTAAGTGTTTTCCATGCTCTGAAAGCCGCATAAATCAAGGACTTTTTAACCTCTACTGCGTAACAT
>BLLT01000523.1 GCA_011958945.1 Lachnospiraceae bacterium
TTGCATAATCTTTCAGCATGGTTTTCTGTGTGCTGATACTCATGCTCTCGTTGTTCGTGCCGTCATCTTTGGAAAGCCTGCAATATAAAGCAGTGATTTTGTCGTTATTCAGTTTTGCCCTTTTCATGTCGTCCTCCTTAATGAAAAGGGACTTCCTCAACTCCTATTATACTATTTTCCCTTTTCCGTTTCCAGTGCTAATTTACGCTGTTTTCCGCTATCTCCTTAACCCTTTTTGTTATTTGTTCCTCGGCTATCCGCCTGAATACCGTTTCCATTTTTTCAGTGCCTACATAGTGCCTTTCCACGATAATTTTTGTGGGTGGGTGCTGTCGGGTGGCTCTTTGTCCTGCCTTTTTGTCTTTGCTCATAAATCTGCTCCTTTACATAAAAATAGAGCGCATAGACTGATTTCTATACGCTCTCACGCTGTATTACTTATTTAGTTGTGGTAATAGTTAATTATCTGAATTTTTATTGATGTGTTTACTAACTTTCTTTACACATATAAAAATTACAAGAGCGGTAGCAATGAGAAATCCTGCAAAAATTACGGACGGGTTTGCCACCCACTCCCAGAAGTGAAAATGCCCAATGAAATATACTGCAAAAAATATCATATATACCGCAAGTGAATACATAACACACTCAAAAATCTGATGCTGTTTCTGTTCCCGAACAAACATCATTTGCTGTTGCTTTTCCAACATTTCAGTTTTCACTGACAAATCATCTATTTCTGATGATTTTAATAAATAATCTGTTGTCACATCAAAAATCGCACTCATTACTACTATCTTTTCCAATTCCGGGGTTGCCTGCCCACTTTCCCATTTTGAGATAGACTGCCTTGAAACATCAAGTTTTTCAGCAAGCTGTTCCTGTGTCAGATTGTTAGCTTTTCGTAGCGTTAATAGTTTTTCAGAAAAATCCATAATATTCTTTCCTCCTTGTTTTTGATGTATAAACAATATCAAAAACCTTAATTACACTCTATATAGCTCCTTATACTTTTGCGCAACCAATGGTAGCAATATAAAGTCAACTTGTAGAATTTTGTATATTCCTATTCATACCGCTAATATATTACCACATTCACATTCATGTTTCTATCAAATATCCATTAAATTTCTTCCTCCCTCCGCTTAGTCCTGCTTTGTTGTTTGTTATGCTGTCTGTTCTCGTTCTGAAGCTCCCTTTCAAGGTTCTTTTTGTTGTAGCTGATAATTTCTGCATACGCTAACTCTGTTGCGGTCTTGGTCTGCTCTTTGCCAATACTGTCATATTCGGATTGCAAGGACTGTATCTCGGCTTTCCACTGTTTCGGCGTTATCTTCTCGCCATTCTGTAAAAGGCTCTGCATACGCTCCTTTAATTCGGGGTACTTTGATAAGCTGTCCTTATGCTCCTTATCGTATTTCATTTTCGCAAATCCTTTGAGTGACTGGCTCTCCTTATAGGTGGCTTGGATTGGCGCAAAGAGGGCATACATTTTTGACAGTTCCTTTAACCGGTTTAGTTTCTGCCCCTTTGAAAGATGTACCGTTTCCAACTCTTGGTATCTCTGTTCCTTATCCGCTGTAAAGTTCGCAAGGCTCTCAAAGCTGTCTATCTTCCTTTTCGTGATGAACTTCTCCGCATTGTCGGCTGACTGTAAGGCGGTTCGGTCGGATATTTTTCTTAGGTGCTTTCTGCTGACCTGTCTTTTTGTCAATGAGGGGAACACGCTCGCCGTTTTCATCAAGTTCATAAACTTTTTTGGTCTTTGCTCCCCATACCTCGTTTTCAGTGAGAGGGCGCATTGTGAGTAAAACATGGATATGGAGATTGCGCTG
>BLLT01000524.1 GCA_011958945.1 Lachnospiraceae bacterium
ATTGAGATTCCTAGAAGGTATTTATGGCAGTGCTAAGTCCAAAAAATATGCCAAACAAAAACAATTACATAAAAACTGTACAACAATCTCCTAACTTTACACTATCCATACCATAAAATTTATCAATAACTATTGTATATTAAATAGTTCTGATACAAATTAATTGTTTATAAGTAATTGAAACACACATTCATATGCATCTACTATCATTCTTGGCTGTCCCAAACCAATTGTAAAATCTCTGCTCCAATCTGAAGGCAATTTTATATTGCAAAAACTATCACTTAATTGAAATTTCAGATTTGTTGGCTGCTCTGTAAATGCAAACTCTATACAAGACTGTTTTGCTTTGAGTTCAAAATCTTTTGATATAGGTTCTGAATTTATTTTATAGTCATCCCGATATGAGTCAATATTCAATTTATTATCACTATTTTTATTATTTATCCTAACTGCACAATTTTCTGTTATAATGTTTCCATCAATATTAATATCATCTAAAACAATTCCTGAACCTATTTTTCCGTTAATACAAAGGAGATTAATATCTCTATCCGGTATTTTAATAAGTACACCCCCATCATTTAGGGTAGGACCTATTCCAGTTCCTATACGATTTAAAATAATCTTATAATTATCTCCATCTTTTAATGTTACCAAATCATAAATTTCATCCGAACCTGTTCCATAGTATTCTGTTTCTATTTCATTAGAATTACTCATTTCAAATTTAATATTTGCCCCTTCAACCTCAACTTCAATCATGTTATTAGTTCCTTTCTCCTGAGACTTCGACATAGAAGACATTCCACATACTAAAATACTAATAAGAACTGCCAAAGTGATAATTTTACCTTTCATTTTTCTACCTCCAAAAAATAATACTACATATAACTGTTATAATTATTTAAGTTACTTCTTATTTCTTTGTTGTAATATATAATTGAACAAAATCGCTGCGCGATGGCTGGCCAAGGCTGTGGCGCAGTTTTCATTTAGTTGCTTTTGAAAAGCAGTGGAAAGCAAGTCCTAAAAGTAGTATTGTTGAGTTGTGACGCTTAACAATTGAACAGGATCGCCCTTCCCACTGCCTATGAAAAGAATACCATTTTCGTGCTTTCCTGACAAGCACTTTTATGATGCGAATGCACCTCCGTAAAGGGCAGTGATAACAAGCTAAAAATCATTACACTATATGGAGGTGCTTTATGTACGAAGAAATTTTTGAATCAATTAGGGTAGCTGCCGCAAAAAGGAATCTAAAGGAATCTACAGCGGGGGCTTACTGCAGAACAGTAAAATACTTTATGGATACCATCGGGAAAGTTTCCCTTGCGGAACTGACCATGGAAGATGCAGAAAGTTTCCTGATGGAAAAACAGTTGTCCGGTGTCCGTCCGGAAACTTATAACCACTACCATTCTGCCATCAAGTTCCTGTACCGGAGGCTTCTGAAAGCACTCTGGGATGATGATGCTATCCCCCGCATGAAAAATGACCGCTCCCTGCCCACCGTTCTTACAAAGGCGGAAGCGGAGGCAATCCTTGCAGCAACGAAAAACCTGAAACACAGGGCGATGCTTGCGACGATGTATTCCGGTGGGCTGCGTGTTTCGGAACTGGTGCATTTACACTATGACGATATTTCGAGGACGCACCATTCCATCCATATCCGGAACAGCAAAAGCAGGGTAGACCGTTATACGATCCTTGCGGACAGAACTCTCGGACTGCTGACAGAATACTGGTTTGCATGCGGAAAACCACGGGACATTTTATTCCCCAGCAGTTATTCCGGAAGTTATCTGGATAAAAATACTGTC
>BLLT01000525.1 GCA_011958945.1 Lachnospiraceae bacterium
AACCGGAATTGGATAATATTTATATTTTGTAAGCTTATCCTCATCAATTGCTCTATCCAATGAATATTCAATACATTTTTTCCCAAAGAAGTCATAAAGCATTGCTGTTCCTTCATCATCTCTGTGGCGATCTAATGTCGCAGAAAGAGCCAATCTATATGTGAATCTATCGTCTAATAATCTTGCATATGTTCGTGCCCCGAAATTATGTGCTTCATCCACAACTAATAATATCGGTGACTGAATTTTACTGATTTCATCCTGAACATAGTCTTTTGCAAATGTGGCATTCGTACAGACTAAACAGAAAAAACTCTTATCTCGTCTCAATTTCTGATCCCGCACTGCTCTGGATAGTCTTTTTTTCCAATCCTTTTGCGGTGAATCTCCATAAGCTATAATAGGTTTTATATTAAAACGAACAATATCCTCAACCCACTGTTCGACCAGATGTTGATACGGACAAACAATAATAACCGCAAGTACATCATTCAAATCCTCAGATAATTTTGAAATAGCCCCCAGTCCCGTCAATGTTTTTCCCGTACCAGTTGCCATATCATATATTCCTCTATAATTTTCTCCAACCCAAACAGATATTGCATCCTTTTGATATTCTCTAAGTGTAATATCATCCGGAACCCTCGCTCCTATCGGACCTCCGTAAGTTGAACTTATATCGGAAATCTTACTTGCGTATGTAAGCATTCTCTTTGCAAACTGCTCATCATCTATCGCAAAGTTTGCAGGTTTTCTTCGATACCTTTCTATTAAGGCATCTGTTATATTCGGAAACTTCAACACCTTTATATTGGGTTCTGTATCATGCCAAATAGAATAAAATGCGTTTTCCTTTAATTGAACCCTTTCTATTTCACTTGAATCTCCCCAACTTCTAAAAACATCCATTGTTTCATAATTTATCGTCATAGCAGTCGCAGATTCATTATTGGATCCCGAAAAAGCAATCTTCTCTCCATAAGCATCTTCAATGATTCCCATTTTTTCATGGTACATCCCGATTCCGTGTTTATCCTCTGTATATGCAATCTGAATATCCATTACGCCATCAGCAATTAATGTTGCCAACAAATTCAAGCGTTCCATAGAGTAATAATCCGTCGGTTTCTCCGAGATCTGTGTAAGTAATGCTCTTTCTATTATCTTATTTCGGTCTTCATACCCATGTCTTATTGCATCTATATCTTCATCAGACAGATATGGAGATGCCACTATTTGAATCTTTCCACCTTCCGCTGCCATTCCAGCAATACCTTTTGATATCTCGACAAGTGATGACGATGAGAAAAATCCAACTGCTCTTTTATATGATACTGCGTCTTTAAGCAAAGGAATGTAAAAGTCTTGTACCACATTATCTATGAGTGATCGATATTCGCTTTTTACCTTATGATCCTTTAGTCCCACTGTATGGTCTCCTCTCTTACAAATTCTCTTCTATGAAATCCAACGCCTCTATCAGTAGTTCAAAGTCTTCCTCTGATGTAAAATAATTAACACTAAACCTAATAGTTCCTACTGGATAAGTTCCTATAAATTTATGTGCTAATGGTGCACAATGAAGTCCCGTTCTAACTGATATTCCTTGACGGTCAAATATATTTCCTGCGCTATCACTACTGATACCTTCTATTAAGCACGATACAATTCCCACATATTCATTACTTTCATAGTTGCCAACTATACGAATAAAATCATAATTGCTCAATATTTCAAGCAACCTTCCTCTGTTCTCTTGCTCCTTTTGAGCAAGAGTTTCCATCGTCGTTTCTTGAATCCATTTTAGTGATGCATTTAATCC
>BLLT01000526.1 GCA_011958945.1 Lachnospiraceae bacterium
AGGGGCTAATAAAGGTGAATGGGGAAATCATCAAAAGGCCGGAGTTTAAGGTGGAGGAAGAACAGGATAGTGTTACTTTTCAAGGGAAGGAAATAAAATATCGGAAATATGTTTATTACATGTTGAACAAACCCAAAGGGGTGGTATCCGCTACCAGGGACAATCTCAACCGGACAGTAACGGATTTGATAAAGGACAGCGGACACCAGAACCTTTTTCCGGTAGGAAGATTGGATAAGGATACGGAAGGACTGCTCATCATGACCAATGACGGAGACTTGGCACACCGCCTTCTATCACCGAAAAAACATGTGGATAAGGTTTACTATGTCGAACTGGATAAAATGCTGACGGAAGAAGGGCGGCGGATGCTGGAAACGGGCATAGACATCGGAGAGGAAAAGCCTACTCTGCCTGCGAATGCCCAACGGATTACGGATACCAGCCTTTACCTGACCATCAGGGAAGGAAAGTACCATCAGGTGAAACGGATGCTTAAAGCTGTGGGATGTGAAGTTACCTATTTAAAGCGCATTGCTATGGGGGCAATTTCTTTAGATAAAAACCTTCCCTGCGGATGCTACAGGGAATTGACGGAAGAAGAAAGGAAAAAAATTCTTCTTTGACATTCAGACAAACGGTAAGCACACAAAAAAAGTACAGAAATGAGGATTGCTATGAAATTTATAAAGGGTTTGCTGTATAGTATTTTAGTCCTGTTATCTTTAATTAGTTTGTTTATTATCATCTGTGCATTTCAGCCTGCTTTATCGGCCAAAGTTGCCTCATTTTTTCAAAACAAGCTGGGAAACAGTTCCCCTTACGGAGAAGAAACCGCACAGGAAGATATGCTTCCTATGCCGGAGGAAGGGGACATGGAAGACGGTATCGAAACCGGTAATGATAATAATAGCGGGATAAATGGCGCAGTTCCAACGGCCAGTACCGACAGCGGGGAAAATGAGACATTGGATGAACTGCTGGGGGGGAATCATACTTCCGGCTACGTAGCCCCGGAAAGGGAAGAGGTCAATGTTCCCGAATCCGTGACCGGTCTGGGGGGATTTACACCGGTTCAGGAAGTAGCCGAAGAGATTGATGAAAAAGAGGCGGAAGAACTACAGAAGAAATATACTTATGGGGAAACCGGGGAAGATTTAAGCTTTGATACCGAATATTATCCCTATTACGGCATGCTTCCGGAAAAACTGCAATCCCTCTACCGTCAGATTTATGCCAATGCTATGGCCGTAAACGGGATTTTCAATCCTATTGTTCCGGTGAATCAGACGGAACTGCGCCATACGTTTATGGCCGTATTCAACGATCATCCCGAACTGTTTTGGCTGGATTCCGCTTATAAGGCAAAGTTTTCCAGAAACGGGGAATGTGCGGAAATTGCCTTGGAATTCAATTATCTGGTAGATAATCTGGAGCAGGCCAAGGCGGAATTTCAGGCCGGGGCCGAAAGCATTCTGTCAGGGGCACGGAATTTGGGCAGCGACTATGAGAAAGAGGTTTATGTTCACAATGCCCTTTTAGAGAAAATCACTTATGACGCAGGTGCCCCTCTGAACCAGAGCGCCTACAGTGCCCTGGTAGGGGGACGTACCGTCTGCGCCGGCTATGCCAGAAGCTTACAGTATCTAATGACCCAGCTTGGCGTTCCTTGCTATTATTGTACCGGATATGCAGGAGAAAGCCATGCCTGGAACATCATCCGCCTGGACGGGGAATATTATAATGTGGATGCTACCTGGGATGACACCAACCCGGATTCCTATGGCTATTTCAATAAAACGGACAGCGAGTTCGCATCC
>BLLT01000527.1 GCA_011958945.1 Lachnospiraceae bacterium
ATATGATATAATGAATTGCGCTGATGCGCATGTAGGTTATGAATTTCCTGACGGAGATTGGTAGCATATGTTATAATGAATAAATCAAAAAATAAAAAGGAGTTTTTATATATGTTTCGGCTATGGGCAAAAATAATGAAAGAAAACCGTTTGTTAAAAGACACTGTCATCTGCGACGATAGCAATGATACCAGGACACACAAAGTATTCCATGCCCTGGATGAAATTGTCTATCAGTTTGACCTTGGAAAACCTATCTGGCTGGATGCCACTGTTAATGAATTTAAGAAGCACGATAAAGCACGCTTCTATCAGGATAATTTTATAGAAAAAATAGATTTTGATTTTCTGGAAATCCATGTGATTGAGGAGGATTAACACATCTGTGTGGGGAATTCCCGTATTTTGGGCATTCTCTGGCGTCAGACTTAGAATTTCTAGTCACTCGCATTAAAGATAGCTTTGCTGCATTTGCAAAGCAGCCTTTGCAGCGAGCGATTAGAGGTTCTTCTCATGCAAAACTTATCTCAATACAAGCGTTACAATCTGCCTTCCGCATAAATCCGCATATTTTTATTGACATGTGATACACTATGGTGTAGTATTTTAATATATTATATATAGTTTTGATTACTACATGTGATAGTATCGTTCTTTTAATTATGTGTCGTTTATTGTCAGGATATGGGATTGAACATTAAGAATTCTAATCCGGAGTTTGTGTCTGCACTGCATCCATAAATTCCGCCATATCCATAGCCTTAGTTACCACTGGGCTATCTCAACATAGCTTAAATATATAAGCAGTGCAGAAATGAGGTAAATATGCAGATTACAATTCGTGAACCAGGGAGTGCAATTACACATTTTATTGGTATGATGATGGCTGTTTTCGCCACCATACCTTTGCTGGTGAAAACAGCTATGGAAGCCAACACCATCAGTTTAGCTTCCATGTCCGTTTTCATGCTCAGCATGATTTTACTTTATGGGGCCAGCGCTACCTACCATTCCATTAACGTTTCCCAAAAAATAATAACCATTTTCCGCAAAATTGATCATATGATGATTTTCGTCCTCATCGCTGGATCTTACACACCGGTATGTCTCATCGTATTGGGAGGAAGGTTAGGTTATACCCTGTTAACAGTTGTATGGGGTATCGCCATTGCAGGAATGACCATCAAGGCCTTCTGGATTACATGCCCTAAGTGGTTTTCTTCTATCATTTATATCGCCATGGGATGGGTATGTTTAGGAGTTTTCGGCCCTTTATGGCACACACTTCCTGCTACCGCTTTTTTATGGCTTCTGGCCGGAGGAATCATCTATACCGCAGGAGGCATCATTTATGCCTTGAAACTCCCTATTTTCAATTCCAGGCATACCTACTTCGGCTCCCATGAAATTTTTCATCTTTTTGTTATGGGGGGAAGCATCTGCCACTTTATCTTTATGTATTTATATGTGGCTTAGTTGTATAAAAAAGAGTTGGCCTAACGGTAGCTACTCATAAAACAGTATCAACCAACAAACTGAAATAGGGTAGCTGTCATACAGGGGGCTGAAAAAGGCGAGTGAGAAACAAAGCGTTTCTTGCCCGCTTTTTTCATGCCCCTTATTACGCAGCAGGGGCTGAAAAAGCATTGATACAGGCGGCTTTGTGGGCGCATTTCCCACGCGGCAAGGTATACCTTTTCCCTCAAGAACGCCTTTCTACTGCGTAACAAAACCGCGGCAATTATCCGGCGGAGCATAGACCGCCTATCTCGGATTTCCCTATGTTGGAAAATCCAACGCAATTAAATAAAGAT
>BLLT01000528.1 GCA_011958945.1 Lachnospiraceae bacterium
GCAAGGTCATTTTTATGGCAAAGAAGAAGTTTTATGCGGTCAGAAAAGGGCTGCGGACAGGGATATATGAAAACTGGCAGGAATGCCAGGCAGTGATTGACGGCTACAGCAATGCGGAATATAAGAGTTTTTCCACAAGGGAAGAAGCGGAACAATATATGGGCGTAAACTGCTGTATCAATGAAGGGGAAATGCCTGCAGTGAGCGAAACAAAAGTAATCGCTTACGTGGATGGAAGCTATGAGGATAAATTAAAGAAATATTCTTTTGGCTGCATTATTTTAACGCCTTCCGGAGAGATTATCAAAGAATCCGGAAATGGGAACAACCCTGCATCATTGGCAATACGCAACGTGGCAGGAGAAATGCTTGGTGCGATGTATGCGGTAAAGTGGGCGATGATTAACGGCTATAGGGAAATTGAACTCAGATATGATTATGCTGGAATTGAAAAGTGGGTGCAGGGGGAATGGAAAGCTAAAAATGAACTGGCACAGAAATATGCAGCAGCCATGAACGAATGGAAAAAAAATATACATATTTCTTTTTTAAAGATTGCAGCCCATTCCAATAATAAGTATAATGATATGGCAGATGAATTGGCAAAATCGGCATTGCTGAATGCCAACGGGATTCCTAAGATTAGGAAGATGTAGATAAAAACGGCACTTGCGGAACTGGAATAGGAGGATATACAAATGGAATATAAGGAAAGAAAGCGGTTGTTATTTTTTGGGCTGCCCTGGACATTTACGAAGTATACGGTGCGGGAAGAAGATGTGGTAATCAATGACGGTTTGCTGAAAACCCATGAGAACAACTGTTATATGTACAAGATACAGGATGTGGAACTGCAGAAGTCTTTGATGGAAAGGGTCTTCGGCCTTGGAACCGTAATCTGCTATACAGGGGATACCACTCACCCGAAGCTTATGCTGGAACATATAAAAAATGCCAGGGAAGTTAAAGATTATATATTAAAGGCATCGGAGGAAGCAAGAAGAAAGAGGCGTACTTTGAATACACTGGATATAGGCTCTGATGGAATAGACGATGCGGATATTGACTGAGTGATTTTGCAGGCCGCAAGCCAGGCTTAGGAATCGGCAGATTCTTTAAGCAGCCTTTCAAAGAGCAGGCCTGCCAAAATCCAACAGGGCAGATAGTCCAGACGGATGATTTTTTTAATGTTCCATTTGGAACGCTCGTAATTCCAGGGGCATAATTCCCGGCGCATTAAAAGAGAACCGGTGATAAACTCGCCGGAGAAGATAAACAGCGCATAAAGGAAACCGCGCACAAGAAAATGATATTTCTTTACCATCCGGCATACTGGGGCAAGGAAAGCGGCCATGCCGTAAATAGGGAACATCCATACAGAGGTGTTCCCGCTTAGAGTGAATTCCCTCCGGCGGAAAGAATTTAAGGCTGTAAAAGTAATTTCCAGGCACCAGCCGAGAATGCCGCAATGAATAAAATTGTGCAATATTTTTCTCATAAACATATCTTTTCCACATCTATGCCATTTATGCAGAAAATATTATAAAAATATTAAATGTTTCTAAAGTTTCTATTTGACACAGAGATGCATTCATTTTATTATGTATTATGTAGTGGAAAAATATATATTTTTACAGAAAACGTATACCCTAAAATTACCCTGCGAGAAAAAGGGTATTGGGAGGGGGCTTGCGGAACTGGAAAACAGCAAGAGCCCGGACAATGCCCCGGAGAATTTCATGGCTGCAAAGCAGACAGGAAATTGCTCCGCGAGAAAAAGGGTATTGGGAGGGGGCTTGCGGAACTGGAATC
>BLLT01000529.1 GCA_011958945.1 Lachnospiraceae bacterium
TTTGTGAGGAAAATGGAACGGTAGTTGGCGAATAATCAAAGGTTAGAAAGGCTCTGTGAGATGCAGAGCTTTTCTTATTTGTGTTTTATGAAAAAATGGAATGAATGAGTGGGATTTCGCCGTAATCGGCATTGTGGAAATGTCGTATAACTGGCTATCTTATGGAGTTGTGGGTAACTCTGTTTGCAGGATGTGGGAAAGCTGCACTTTGCTTTTCCATGTCCTGTGAATAGAGTTATCCATGATGGAATAGTCAGTTATGCACATTTCCATGATGCAGTTTTTATGGCAAGTCTGTCCATTTTACAAAAATTTGACATAAGTTATGTTTTTGATTTTACAAGCAGTATTTATGATAAAAAGCGTAGAAGAAAATATCACAAAGAAAAAAGGAGAAAATTATTATGAAAAAAATTGTTACTTTTGTTGCCACTTTATCACTTGCACTTGTAGCTATGACCGGATGCGGGAAGGCGGACAGCAAAACAGTATCTACGGATGGCTCAACCTCTATGGAAAAAGTAATCGGTGCTTTGGGCGAAGCTTTTGAGGAAAACAATTCCGGTGTAACCTTTACATATAACCCTACCGGTTCCGGCTCCGGAATTACGGCTGTGGCAGAAGGACGCTGCGATATTGGTCTTTCCAGCCGTAACTTAAAGGAAGAAGAAAAAGCGCAGGGATTGACTGAAACGGTGCTTGCGCTTGACGGGATTGCTGTCATTGTAAATCCGGATAATCCGGTAAATGACCTTGACCTTGAAACGATTAGCAGGATTTATAGAGGGGAAATAACAAACTGGCAGGATATAGGCGGCAATGATCTGGAAATTGTCCTGATTGGACGTGAAGCCGGGAGTGGTACAAGAGATGGCTTTGAATCCATTACGGACACGGAGGATGCCTGCAAATACCGTCAGGAACTTACATCTACCGGAGATGTGATTACAACGGTGGCAGGCAATCCGGCGGCAATCGGATATGCTTCCCTTGCATCTGTAAAGGATACGGTAAAAACCCTTTCTGTCGGCGGTATTGTACCTGCGGAGGAAACGGTAAAAGATGGTAGCTATGTGGTGCAGCGTCCGTTTGTGTTAGTGACAAAGAGCGGCGCAGAGCTTTCGGCAACTGCACAGAAATTCTTTGATTATATTACTTCATCTGAAGCAGGTGAGATTATCTCATCTGCGGGTGCAGTACCAGTAAATAAATAATCCGGCGGATTATGAAAGGTTTTGGAAGGTGAAGTCAAATGAACAAAAAACAGTTCATGGAGAATGCCATACATGGCATATTCCTGATACTTGGTCTGATTACAGTTGGCTGTGTACTCCTGATTACTGTTTACCTTGTCATATCAGGGATTCCGGCTATCCGAAAAATAGGAGTTTTGAATTTCCTTTTCGGGAAGAAATGGGCTTCTACAGCAGCACAGCCGCAATATGGGATTTTTCCGTTTATCCTTACCAGTATTTATGGTACGGCTGGCGCAATCGTACTTGGAGTGCCAATTGGCTTTATGACAGCAGTTTATCTTGCTAAGATTGCGCCGTTAAAAATAAAAACCGTTATTGAAACAGCGGTAAGTTTATTGGCTGGCATTCCGTCGGTAGTTTATGGGCTTGTGGGAATGATGGTGCTTGTGCCAGGGATACGGGTTGTTTTCCATATCCCCGATGGAGCCAGCCTGTTTGCTGCTATCATTGTACTTGCAATTATGATATTACCCTCAATCATTAAAGTGTCGCTTACGGCATTAGAAGCTGTTCCAAAGGAATATGAGGATGCTTCCCTTGCGCTTGGTTCGACACC
>BLLT01000530.1 GCA_011958945.1 Lachnospiraceae bacterium
TTAAATCTGGAAGAATTATCAAAGCTGACGGGCATTTCCAAATCAGCTCTTGGAAATTATGAAAAAGAAGATTATAAGGAAATCAATCATGGCAACCTTATCACGCTGGCAGACTTCTATGGGGTTTCCGTTGATTATCTACTGTGCCGTACAGAGAACCGGGAGCAGATCAACACGCCACTAACGGAGCTGCATTTGAATGATGAAATGGTGGCACTTCTGAAAAGCGGTCGGATTAACAACCGCCTGCTCTGCGAACTTGCCACCCATAAGGACTTTATCAAGTTTCTTGCGGACATTGAGATTTATGTGGATGGGATTGCCACCATGCAGATTCAAAATCTCAACGCTCTTGTCGATACCGTCCGGCATGAAATCATTGAACGGTATCGCCCCGGCGAAGATGACCCGCATTTGAAAGTGCTGCAAGCCGCCCATATCAGCGATGATGAATATTTCAGTCACATGGTTCTGGATGACCTCAACCTCATTATCCGGGATATTCGGGAAGCTCACAAAAAAGACAGCGAAAGTGCTCCCCAGACCACCGTTGCCGATGAACTGAAAGAAAATCTGGAAGCGGTCGAAAATTTCAAGGGCAGCCGGGATGAAAAGCTGGTTGTTCTTTACTGCAAGCAGCTCGGTATCAACTATAAAAATCTGTCAGACGAAGAATTTCGCTGGCTGATTCGGATTCTCAAAAAATCAAAGAAAATGGGAACGCCTATCAGCCAGAGGAAAAAACGGTAAAGAAAAAACCGCTGTTGCATGGTTTGTTGGCTCCCATGTAGCAGCGGTTTATGCTGTGGTTATTCAATTAAAATTTCAAAGTGACAAACTTAAACTTCTTCAACATCAATAACATTATATCCTCTTTGCTTTAATGCCTTCGCAAAAAATCCCATTCCAGAAATTAGTTTTCCAGTAAAGCTACCATCGTATATTTGATTTACACCACAAGTAGGACTTCTGGATTGTAATATAACCAAATCAATATCTTCATTTTGAATTTTTGATAATGCCATTGACACTGCTTTATTATATTCAGAATTAACATCATTTCCATTTTCATCTACTACAATCCCATTCACAATTTCTGCACAAGGTCTAGGAATTTTCATGCCAGCTAATATTTCTGGGCAAATAGAAATAACTTCTTTATCCTTTAAGAAATTGATAACTGCTAAATTTTTATTGTTTTTTCCGTTATATTTACAGTTTGTTCCCATAATACAGGCACTAACTAATACCTTCATATTTATCACCCCAAATCAAATTTATTTACATAATCATTCTACCACACCGTTATGAATAAATCATCTCATGCAAAACAATTTCTTCTGCCCGGTTATGGATGTTATTACATCGTTGTACCCATTCCATTTGACAGGTACGCTTTAATTCCTCTGTCACGCCCTCGGTAGCTTTCAGCTGTTCCATGATAGTGTCTAACCGTTCCTGTGCCTGTTCGTTCAGGTCTGCAAGATATGTCCACAATTCTCCGGTCAGTATCAATGTGTTCAATCTGGCTGGGTGGGCTTCTCTTAAATATTCCCGGTGTATCCGTCCGTACTTTCCGATAGGGCGGTGTTCCTCCGGCAGCTTCAAATCCGGGATATAGTAATCTCCAACAAGGATATAATCAATTCCGTTTTCCGTTATTCTTGGTTTCAATTCGCTCATGTTCCTTACCTCCTGTGGAAGCAGGCTCGTCTGGTACTAACTCAATCACATCGGTAATCTCACAATTCAGCGTTTCGCAGATACGGGCTAATGTATCCATACTGATGTGCTTTCCCTCTTTACTCA
>BLLT01000531.1 GCA_011958945.1 Lachnospiraceae bacterium
CACAAACTTGACATGCACACAAAGGCCGCGCAGAAATGGGGTAAAATATGGGGCTTCGCATGGAGAAAAGTTATGAAATAAAGGAAAACGGGATAACGCTGCGGACTGCGATTCCGTTGCTGGCTATAACGGGGATGAAAATAGCGGTAAGCGAGAATGAGCATGGGAAAGGGGAACTGGAAGCCGTTGTCAGGAAAGAATATGCTGGGGATGTGCTTCGTATGGATTTTGGCGAAACCGGAATCCTGGTAGAAGGAGAGAAGGGCGAAGTCATTTTCAATGGCTTTCTGGAAAAGGCGGAATTTTGCATAGAAAGCGGATATACCGGCATAAAGGCAGAGTTTATCAGCTGGAGCGCTTTGCTTGACAGGGAAAGGAAAAGCCGAAGCTTCCAGAACCCGGAAATTACATATGGACAAGCGGCAGGGGAGGTATTCAAAGGTTATCAGGATGGAGTCTTTTTATGGAAAGCAGGGCAGGAGCGCCGTATCGGCTTTCCTGTTATCCAGTATGAAGAGACGGACTGGGAATTCCTGATAAGGGTGGCAAGCCACTTCCGGACAGTGGTTTATCCTGTATGCCGGGCTGGCAGTGCAGCGGTTTGTATAGGGGTGGAAAAAGGGGAAATGAGACAGGCAGAGCCTGGCAGTATTTTGAAATGGGGCATCGGGGATGGCTATTACAGACAGGGCTGCTATGAGGCAGGGAAAAGCAGGGGGGATGCTGTATATTTAGAGGCGGAGGGCAGCCCTGAGTGGGAAATTGGCGATGTGATTGCCTGCGAAGGGGCTTTGTATACGGTATTCAGGAAAAACGTGGTGTTTGAAAGAGGGGAAATGGTCTGCACATATTTGCTGGGGAGGGATAGCTTTATATACAGGAAAAGGGAGGCTAACGGAAACCTCAGGGGTGCAAGGCTGAAAGGAACGGTCAGGAAGGCGGATAAGGAGAGCGTTTATCTCCAGCTTGACTTGGACAAGGAGGAAAAGGCGGATTATCCATGGGCATGGACGCCGGAAACAGGAAATCTCTGCTACTGTATGCCTGAGCCGGGAACGGAAGTGATGCTGTATTTCCCTTCCGGGGAAGAAAGGGAAGGGATTGCTCTGCATGCGCTGCCAAAAGAGGGGGAGGATGGGGCATGCCATAATGTACAGCAAAGGGAATTCCATACACTGCATGATAAGAGGGCCGGGCTGTATCCGGGCAGGCTCTTTCTGGAAGGGAAGGACGGGGCTGTATCCGTAGGCATGGAGGACGGAAATGGAATCCGTCTGGATAGCGGCAGTTCTATTGTGCTGGAAGCAGCGGGAAGCATTTTTATAGATGGAACGAAATGTCGCTCCCGTGCCCAGGCGGAGGTTTTGTTTCGGACGCCCAGGTCAAATATTGAGATATGCAGGGATTTCAATTTTTATGCTCCGGAAGGGGTCCGGACGGATGGAAAGGACGATGGCAGTATCGGTGATTTGCCTGACGGTTTGGCGAAGAAGAAGGAAACGGAACATTGGCAAATGTCCTATTCCGCCATGGCGGCAGTTCCGGCAGTGGATATTGCCAGGTGTGACGGGGGCAGCGGGCTGGGGATGACGGCATGCGGTGCGGTTCCTGCCATTGCAGGGGGGCGGCAGATATTGGCCATGAAAGATGCGATGGCAGGGAAAATGGGGAAAGAGGCCAGGTTTCAGGATTCCCTGCAGAGCATGGAAATATTTACGGTGAAAGGCGGACATGCGGTGTGGCCGGAAGAGTGAACAGGGAAAAGTGGAGAGGAGAAGCGGGATGGAATACAAGGAATCTCTGGTAA
>BLLT01000532.1 GCA_011958945.1 Lachnospiraceae bacterium
CGTGCGCAGTCGCAGGCTGAACTGTTACGGAGTTCCTGCATATGTTAGCTAAATATGTTGCTAAAATCGTACAATCTAGATATAATAATGGTACAGGGAAAGGAGTGGGATTATGTCAGTTACGGCGACAGAATTGAAAAACAATCTTGGTAAATATCTGTTATTGTCTGCAACGGAGGATATTTTCATCACAAAGAATGGCAAGGTAGTAGCAAAGCTGACAAATCCATATCAGGACAGGGTGGAGACTGCAAAATCCTTATTTGGGATTCTGCCTATAGATGCAGATGTGGATGGGGCAAAAGGGGAGAGGCTTGGTGCAAAATAAATGAAAGCTCTGATTGATACAAATGTAATTGTTGATGCACTGACATCCAGAGAGCCATGGAAAGAGAGTGCGGAAAAGATTTTCCTTATGGCTGCGAACCAGGTCATGGATGCATATATCACAGCAGGTTCCGCTACCGATATCTATTATCTTTTAAGAAAATACCTGCACAGTACAGAACAGGCAAAACAGGTGATGGGGAAGCTGTACTCTCTTATGGGGATACTGGCAGTGACAAGGGATGAATGTCTGGATGCCCTTGCCACGGCGGTCAGCGACTATGAGGATGCAGTGATTGAGAGGACGGCAGCAAAAGCAGAAATGGACTGTATTATTACCAGAAATGTAAAAGATTATCAGGATGGGATGGTAAAAGCAATGCTTCCCGGTGGTTTCATTGCTTTGATGGAAGATGGAGAATAACAGTCTGGAATAAATGGATATAGTAGAAATCCTCTTAAGATGGGGGATTTTGTCATTAAGAGCCAGACAAGGCTTGCCTAACAGAGGAATGTCAGTTTTTTCAGTAAAATCAATACTTTCAGGGTTCAAGGTGCCTGGAGTGGAAAGGAAGTTTGTTTATCCCTTTTTTATATTATAGGAAATTATGCCATAGCGTTGTAAGTACTAGTCCAGTCGCACCGATTTGGTGTAAATAGCCCTTCCTAGTTTAGGGTCAAAAACCTATAAATTGAACACTTTATTGCTATGGGAAGATATTATTTATGAAATCAGATATTGGCATGTCTTTGTCTGCGGCAATTAATATTTATCTCAAAAAACTTGGGCGTGAGAAGCGAATACCTTTTGAGGTGGCTGTAGATCCTTTCTATTCGCAGGAAAATATGACTAGGCTAAAAGAGTCGGCAGCGCAGATGGAAGCTACAGGCGGCGAACTTATGAGGAAATAAGGCAATGAAAATATTACTATTGTGTTTAAATGCTTTTGAGACAATGGAATTTAGTTCCTTTGTGGACGTTATGGGATGGGCACATGATGAT
The DNA here is from genome assembly GCA_011958945.1 of Lachnospiraceae bacterium. Lineage (GTDB taxonomy): Bacteria > Bacillota > Clostridia > Lachnospirales > Lachnospiraceae > Kineothrix. The sequence continues at coordinate 1,331 of BLLT01000532.1, forward strand.
TTTAATTGTGATATAGTGGTTGATATATGTGGATTCAATCGTACTATCGTAAGTACATTTGGAGTGTCTATAACAGCAGACATTCTAATAGATGATGTTGATGTAGATCAATATGATGCGTTAGCTATACCTGGGGGATTTGAAGAGTATGGATTTTATAAGGAAGCGTATCATGAAAAAACACTAAACTTAATTCGCTCTTTCCATTCACAGCATAAGCCCATTGCTTCAGTCTGTGTTGCCGCTTTTCCATTAGCTAAAAGTGGTATATTAAAAAATAGAAAAGCGACAACATATCATTTGCGGGGCGGATATAAGAGAGAGGAATTGAAACATTTGGGAGTTGTACTCGGAGATGAATGGATAGTAGTTGATGACAATATCATCACATCATCATGTCCTAAAACTGCTCCTGATGTCGCATTTCATTTATTAGAAATGCTTACATCACAAGAAAAAACCATTGAAGTCAAGA
>BLLT01000533.1 GCA_011958945.1 Lachnospiraceae bacterium
TGTGTTTCCAAAACTCGGAATTTCCTATAAAGTAAAAAAAGGGAGGATGGACAGCACATTCAGTGCCGTTCAGTCCTCCCTTAACACTTTTACCAATTCTGTACTGAACCGGTGGCAAATCGGTGGCAAACCGCCCATCCCCAAGCCTTCCAATGACTTGAAAACCCTTATTTTATGCGGCTTAAGCAACAGATTGTCTCTATATTCGCCGTTCCCGGAAACTGATCCACCGCCACAGCCCCCACCACTTCATACCCATTCTCCAAAAACACCTCCAAATCCCTCACCAGACTAGTAGGTTTACATGAGATATAAACCAGTCTATCCACACCATAACCGATGATTTTTTTCAACGCCTTCGGATGAACCCCATCCCTGGGAGGGTCCAGGATGATGAAGTCTGGCTTTTCTTCAATCTCATCTAACACCTTCAAGACATCCCCCGCGATAAACTGGCAATTATCCAGGCCATTCATGGCTGCATTTCTTTTTGCCGCTTCCACTGCCTCCTCCACGATTTCCACACCAATGACCTTTTTAGCCACATCCGCCATCATCTGGGCAATTGTTCCTGTACCGCTGTACAAATCATAAACCGTCTTGTCTTTCTCCCCCTCTTGGGAAAGATCCCCGATATACTCCCTAGTTGTTTGATACAATACCTCTGCTCCATATGTATTCGTCTGGAAAAATGAAAATTCTGAAACCTTGAATTTCAGCCCCAGCAGTTCCTCATAAAAGAAATCCTGGCCATATAATATCGTTGTCCTGTCACTTTTCACTACATCCGCATTGGAATCATTTTCCGTATGCAGGATTCCCACTATTTTTCCTTCCAACTCCAGATTTAACAGTGCATCCCTAAACCCTTCCAGTTCACTGGAGTGTTCTTCTTGCGTAGTGGTAACCAAAGCGATGAGTATTTCCCCCGTTTTTGCCCCTTTCCTGACCAAAAGATGCCGTAAATAGCCTTCGTGACGCAGCCTGTGAAAAAAGCTTACCTTTCCATTCGCAAAATACTCCCGTGCACAAACCAATATTTTCCTATAATCTTCATCGACAATCTGACAGTCCTTTACTGTAACGATATCATAAAAGCTCCCCCTTTTGTGCATCCCCAGCGCCAGCGGACCATCCTTCACCTCATCCCCGAAGGAAAACTCCATCTTATTCCGATATCCATAAGGCCTTGGACTCGCTTTTATCCCTTCGTAAACATATTCTTTTTCCTGCTTTTTAAGCACCCCGTCCAATAGCTTTTTCACCTGCTTTTCCTTGATGCGAAGCTGTTCCTCATAAGGAAGGGAAAGATAAGTACATCCTCCGCAAATCCCAAAGTGGGGGCATAGGTTCTCCGTTTCCAGCGAAGACTTTTCCAATACTTCTAACAGCCGCCCTTCCGCCTTGCCTTTCCTGACTTTCTGTACCATGAAAGTAACCTTCTGCCCCGGCAAAGCGTTCTTCACCACACATTCCCCGCCGCTGCATATCACAATCCCCTTGTTAGGGAATTCCACCCTTTCCACCCTTCCTTCCAATATTTCTCCCTTTTTCATTTTTCAACTATTTCTCCTTCCGCTTTTTTAGCCGCCTTTTCATTCACTTGACTTTCCTTCACACTGTCCAGTGGACTTTCTTCATCCGTATACAACCCAGTCAAAAAAGTGGCTTCGACACTTCATGAAGAACCTTCGGTTCTTTGTCAATTTATCTCCTTCCGGCAACAGATTTTCCTATAAGGTCAAAAAGAATTGGCTCGGAGACCAATTCCTGGTGACTTACAACGCTGTGGCGTAATTT
>BLLT01000534.1 GCA_011958945.1 Lachnospiraceae bacterium
ATATAGTGGACTTTGATCTCTCTGCCACTGCAATCTTTTTAAGCAATTTCTCTTTTTTGTCCTGAAGTTCTTCTCCTTCAGCATATTGCTTTATCTCTTCTGACTTTTCAGTCTTACGTGCACGTGCAGATTCAATTTCACTATCTAATTCTTCAATTCTCGTGTCAATGGCTGTAATTTCCGTTTTGCAGCGTTCTATTGTATCCGTATATTCTTTTATCTTTGCATTACTCTGAGAATTGTAACTAGACTCATAACTGCTAATTACACTTGAACGTATTCTTGGGTTAAAGTGCTGAATCGCACTATACATAGCATTCAATCCAAGCAATCCCTTAACAGCTTCTGCAAAATCCGTTGCTTTTTTACCAGTGGAAATATCTTTACTCATTTTTTCAATGCGTTCTCCATCGAAGAAGAAATATCTTGATAATTCCTTTGGCAAAATGCTCTTCACTTCACTCTCACATTGTGATTTCTTTACATACGTGGTATTGCCAGAAGAATCTTTCGTTGCAATATCAAAAACTGTATTATCTGCTTTTATTCTATTAGCATTATCCTTACGGTATATCTGTTCACGAATCAAAGTATAATCTACTTCACCATGACGCAACTTAAGTGTTACCTGAACCTTCTTTTCCTGACCCGGTCTCATCTCTGTTGCAACCAGTTTATTTAACATACTTTTATCCGAAAATTCTGTTTCTCCGTACAAACACCAGAAAAATGCCTGAGCAAACGTAGTTTTTCCTGTACCATTTTCACCAATAATAATAGTTACATTTTTTCCATCACTTCCATCAGCAAAATCAATGGATTCATTACGAAACTGGCGGAAGTTTTCCAATTTTATCGATTGAAGTAACATTGTGCTTCCTCCTCAATTTTCTTTTTAATCCAACTAACCATCTGCTGGTCCGACATGGTTCGTGTTTTCAAGTTCATATTCTCTTGGATGATTATCTTTCTTTTCAGCCTTTCAATAGCCTTATCATCAATTTTAATTTCTTCCATATTTACTGTCCTGCCTTTTCTACAGATTCATCATCTATAATGTGATACGCTTCCTGTATGTCCCAAATGAGATCATTTGCCTCCATCGAATTCATTGACAGTCTACCAAATTCCTTAATCCTAGCCAGTTCATTCTTTACTAAAGACAAATCTCTTTGTGCCTGTTCAGTTGTCAATCCTGATACAGAATCTAGTTCCCTAGGAAGTGTTACAAAATCATAAATTTCTGCAAAGGGCTTATTTTCCGCTTTTCTAAGAACTCTTCCTCTTCTTTGTATATATTCCTTAGGATTCGTAGTGCTTGCAAGAATAAAGGCTGTTCTGATTCCGGGAATATTAACACCTTCATCCAAACATTTGATCGCTACAATTGCTTGAAGTCTATCTCCTTTTTGGAACTGCTCTTTGATGGTTGCTCTAGTTTCCATATTTTCTTCTGATGTAAACTTAGCCACCTCCATCCCGACTTCATTTCCAAGAATCCGTGTAACAGCTTCTATCTGACGAACATCTTCTTCATCGGTACTTGAATAGTCTGCCTTTTCGTCTATTACATTTGTCGCACCGCAATAAACTAATATGTTATTATCTTGTGCATAAGGAGCAATGTATTCTCTTAAGGTTTCGAGTTTTTGACTTGCACCTGCAACAATCCTTGCTCTTTCCATTGCAAGAATTTCACCACGTTTATTTAACTTGTATTTTCCATCCTTACCCTTAATCAGACATTTTGACATTTCATATGACTTTTGTTCATACTTTTCCAATTCTTCATCCGTCA
>BLLT01000535.1 GCA_011958945.1 Lachnospiraceae bacterium
AACGGGGGCATAAATGGAAGCCGCGCCCTCTTCTACGCGGTTGGTGCTCTGGTTTGCTTATGCTTTATTTTTATTGTGACATGGTTTCAGTATAACGCCACTTACTTAGCGACTTATGTGGAAAGCGGTGTAAGGCGTATATCCTTAGCAGAACAGCTCCGTAAAATCCCATTGTCCTTTTTTGGCAAGAAAGACCTTGCTGATTTGACAAATTCGATTATGGGCGACTGCGCCACTCTTGAACAGGCATTTTCCCATTATGTACCCGCATTGGCAGGCTCCCTTATTTCTACAACGCTGATTGCAGTTTGCCTTTTCGCTTACGACTGGCGAATGGCTCTTGCGGCGGTTTGGGTTTTACCGATTGCGTTTACAATCACATTCTTTTCAGCCCGCATACAGGAATACTTCAACCGTAAATCCGTAGCGGCGAATGTTGCGCTTGAAGGCGGCGTACAGGAGTGTATCGAAAGTTTACAGGACTTAAAGGCGAACAATGCGGAAGAAAGCTATCTGAAAGGGCTTGGCAAAAAAATTGACTATGTGGAAAAGCGGCACATTATAACAGAACTTGGGACAGCACTTTTTGTTGTTTCTTCAACGTTGATATTAAAGTTTGGGATTGCTACGGTTGCGCTTGTAGGTTCTGCGCTGCTTATTCGTGGGGAAATTGATATTCCGCTGTTCTTTATGTTTTTGCTTGTGGCTTCAAGGCTATATGCCCCGCTTGAGGGTGCATTGCAAAATCTTGCTGCGGTAATCTCCACCAAAACGAATATAAACCGCATGAATGAAATCCTTGACCAGCCTATCCAGACAGGAACAGACAGAGTAACAAATAAAGGTTACGATATTGTGTTCGACCATGTGGGATTTGCTTATAATAGCGGGGAAACCGTATTGAAAGACGTGTCCTTTACGGCAAAACAGGGAGAAGTTACCGCCTTAGTCGGACCGTCCGGCGGCGGTAAAACTACGGTATCACGTCTTGCCGCGCGGTTCTGGGATATAAGCAAGGGGAAAATCACTGTCGGCGGTATGGATATATCGAAAATAGAGCCGGAAACCTTGCTGTCGCTGTACTCTATCGTATTTCAAGATGTGACGCTGTTTAACAACACAATTATGGAGAATATCAGAATAGGCAGAAAGGACGCGACCGACGAAGAAGTGATTGCAGCGGCAAGACTGGCAAATTGTGAAGAATTTGCGACAAAGCTCCCGGACGGGTATCACAGTATGATTGGTGAAAATGGCTGCGAACTGTCCGGCGGGGAAAGGCAGAGAATTTCAATCGCCCGCGCTTTCCTCAAAAATTCCCCTATCATCTTACTTGATGAAGCAACGGCAAGCCTTGATGTGGAAAACGAAACATTGATACAGGCTGCTTTATCAAGGCTGATAAAGGATAAGACCGTACTTGTTATCGCCCACCGTATGCGTACCGTAAGCGGCGCGGATAAAGTGGTTGTGCTTTCAGACGGTTCTGTTGCGGAACAGGGAACGCCGGAAGAACTGATGGATACAGGCAGGATTTACCCGCATATGGTAAAGCTGCAAATGATTAGCAGGGATTGGGGCATTTAGCATGAATACCGAATGGATAATATGCCCCATCTGCCAAAGCAAAACAAGGTTAAAGATACGAGGCGATACCGAACTGAAAAACTTTCCCCTGTACTGCCCGAAATGCAGACAGGAAACCCTTATCAATACACAACAAATAAATGTGACGGTTATCAAAGAGCCAGACGCACAGACGCAGAGCCGATAA
>BLLT01000536.1 GCA_011958945.1 Lachnospiraceae bacterium
TTTCCCTTCCTTTCCGTATTTGCGAAATGATAAGTTTCGGAGCAAGCATAGGAAAAGGGTACCCTTTTCCGTAAATCTGCCCGTTCGCGCCTATTGCTTGACGGACAGATTTTGCTTGTTGGGAAGAATCCCAAACCCTCTTGAAAGTCCTCTCACTACCTACAACACCACACAGGGCGGTTTTGACGAAGTTTTGAAAAATTTCTTCAAAAAGTTTTCCTTGTTTCCTACTACGGTGAAAATTAGAAAATGCCAAAGAAATACAGAAGAAATGCTTCTGTTGTCACTAAAAACCATTAAAAACTATTTTGAATATGCCCTTTGTCAATATTGACAAAGGGCACTCTTTCATGTAAGATAAACATATAAAAAAACAAATAGAAAAGGTGATGAATGTCCGGCGTATCAGATGTCACATAATCGGTGGCATGGATATGACTGGAGAAGAGTAGATAAAATCAATTCAATAGCTTAAAACTAACTGTTATTACAGTTTTGTTTTTATGCCTAATGTTTGATTTTATTTTACTCTTAACTATTCTTCGTCATTTGAGCGATTAGTCGTAGAGTAAAATCTACGGCTTTTTCTTTTGCTCACAGAAAGGAGAAGTAATGTTAAAGAATATCGAAACTGTTTTAGAAAAACCAATCCTTTACAAAAAAACGGAGGGTGAATTTTGGAATGATGAGCATATCTCCATGCAAATGCTAAAGGCTCATCTCAATCCAGAATTTGACGGAGCAAGCAGGAAACATACATTTATTGAAGAATCTGTTGCATGGATAACGGAACTTGTATCACCGATAGATTATCCGTTACTCTTTGATATTGGATGTGGTCCGGGAATATATGCAGAGAAATTTGCAAGACAAGGTTACTATGTTACAGGTATTGATTTTTCTAAGAGGTCAATAGACTATGCGAAAAATTCTGCATTAAAACAGGGATTGGATATTGCATATTTATGTCAAAATTATTTGAACATGGAATTAAATACGGCTTTTGATTTTGCAACAATGATATATTGCGATTATGGAGCATTGTCAACAGATGACCGAAAAACGCTTATGCAGAATGTTTATTCTCACTTGAAATCCGGCGGAAAATTCTTATTGGATGTATTTTCCGCAGAAAAGTATAATTCATTTTTACAAACGCGGACATGGGAGGTCTGCAACAACGGAGGATTTTGGAGCAATGAGAAATATGTGGCATTTTATGGTAATTATAAGTATGCGCCCAATGTTACTTTAGAACAGGCTTCCATTATTAAAGACAGTGGCGTATTCCAGTATTATATCTGGAATACATACTTTACAAAAGAAACTTTGATTAGTGAAGCACAGGAGGTTGGATTCAAATTGCGTGGAGTATGGGCAGATGTTGCAGGAAGTGTGTATTCTGATAAGGCATTTACGCTTGCAATGCTTTTTGAAAAATAATTGCTTATAACACCATTTGTTGAATAAATAACAAAATCTGCCCGGCGGCAGAAAAGAAAAAAACCGCTGTTCGGGCAGAAGATTTATTGCGCTCATTTATCGAAAATAACATCAGACGGCGGTTTTGAAATAACAATCAAAGCCGCCGTTTTTATGTAGCAGGACAGCTTTCATGGATATGGCGGTATTGGAGGTGCTGCTATGTCTGTTTTTTATTTCGCGGGTAGTTTGGGTTATGGTGAATTATCAAAAAAATCTTGTCTTGTGAAGAGGGATATTCTGCCTATGGATATGAATACACATATCATTTAGTATGTCTTAATAACTC
>BLLT01000537.1 GCA_011958945.1 Lachnospiraceae bacterium
GTGCAAAGTCCTGGGCTGAACTGTTACGATTACATTGCAGCAGTTAAACATACGAATATGTAGATGCAGCAAAGAATCCGGCCATTTATGGTATTGGAATGCACAAAAAAGGAACTTTTGCAAAGTTCGGCCAATCCGCAATATATGGCTGAAATTTCTCAGATATCCCTGCCATATATTGCGTGCACATGCCATTTTGCAACAGTTCCTTAATAGATAACGGTATTCCCCTACAGCATCCCCTTCAGCATCTCGTTCACCTTCCCAGGATCAGCCTTCCCTTTCATGGCTTTCATGGTCTGCCCTACCAGAAATCCGATGGCTTTTTCCTTCCCGCCCCGGTAGTCTTCCACTGACTTGGGATTTGCGGCAATCACTTCTTCTATCGCTTTTCTCAAAGCGCCTTCATCGCTTACCGTTTTTAAGCCCCTTTCTTCCACATACTTTTCCGCATCCGTATTGCTGTCGAACATAGCCTCAAATACTTCCTTTGCCACAGAGCTGTTAATCACCTTCTCATCAACCAGCCGGATAAGTTTTGCCAGATTATTTGGTGAAAAACGAATATCCTCCGGCTCCATTCCCCTTTCCCTTAACAGCCGCAGAGTCTCCACCATCAGCCAGTTGGATACTTTTTTTGGCTGCCCGCAAAGCTTTACCGTTTCTTCGAATAAATCCGCCATAAATTTCGATGCCGTAATAATGCCGATATCATATTCCGGAATATCGTATTCTTCTTTATAGCGTTTCATCTTCTCTTCCTGGAATTCCGGCTGTTTAGCCCGCATTTCTTCCAGCCATCTATCATCCACTGCCACTGGCGGCAAATCCGGATCGGGAAAATAGCGGTAATCCTGCGCATCCTCCTTGCTCCTCATGGCATAAGATTCCCCCTTGGCATCATCCCACCGTCTCGTCTCCTGGGTAATGGCCTTCCCCGCTTCAAGAAGATCTATCTGCCTCTCCCGTTCCCCATCAATAGCCCTGGAAATGGCCCTAAAGGAGTTCAGGTTTTTCATCTCCGTCCGTGTTCCGAAAGCTTCCGTTCCCGCTTCCCGCACCGACAGGTTTACATCCGCCCGCATAGAGCCTTCCTGCAGCTTGCAGTCGGATGCGCCAAGATATTGAATCATCATACGCAGCTTTTCCAAATAAGCAATTACCTCTTCTGCACTGCGCATATCCGGCTCCGATACAATTTCAATCAAGGGCACGCCGGAACGGTTATAATCTACCAGGGAGCAGTTCTCCCATTCATCATGGATTAACTTCCCCGCATCCTCTTCCATATGGATTTCATGAATGCCCACTTTCTTTTTCCCGCCCTCCGTTTCTATTTCCACATAGCCGTTCCTGCAAATGGGCAGGTACAGCTGGGAGATCTGATAGTTCTGAGGGTTATCCGGATAAAAATAATTTTTTCTGTCGAACTTGCAATATCTGGTAATCTCGCAGTTAGCCGCCAGTCCTACCGCTACCGCATATTCCAGCACCTGCCTGTTCAGAACCGGCAAAGTTCCCGGCATACCGGTACATACCGGGCAGGTATGAGTATTGGGCGCGCCGCCGAATGCCGTGGAACAGCCGCAGAATATTTTTGTTTTCGTAGCAAGTTCTACATGAACCTCCAAACCAATTACTGTTTCGTATTGTTTCTTCATTCTTTACTCCGTTTCCGCGCTGCATTTCAGCGCATGTCAAGTTTGTGGATGCCATGCAGACACAAACTTGGGATTGAAAATTTTCAATTTTCAATCTTTACTCCATTTCT
>BLLT01000538.1 GCA_011958945.1 Lachnospiraceae bacterium
CGACGTTTGAGAGGATAAAGAAATATGATGAAAATGAAGATGCGGGGAATGTCGGGAAGCCTTATTCTATCGAGGTTAGAGATACGGAGAGAACGATAACAATATACGGCATTGCTTTAACGAGATTTGATATAGCAGGTTAAATTGAGTTTGGAAGTAAACTTCCAAATCTACCTGAATGACGCAGTAAATGTGTCAGAAGGAGGAAATAATGCTAACACAAAATGATATAAGAATACTAAGCAAAATATTTTCTGATTATGGCTATGTCATGACAACGGCACAGCTTACAAATGAAAAATTGTTTTATAGAGATATTCAACGTATGTTGGAACAAGGATTGATTGAAAGAATAAAAAGGGGCTGTTACCATTGGGTGGAAGACTATGGGACGAGTGAGGTGGTTATTGTTAACCGCCTGTTCCCTGATGCAGTTCTTTGTATGGAAACAGCCCTTTTCTATTATAGATACAGTGACAGGAATCCCGCTGAATGGAATATTACCATTGACAAAAATACTTCCAGAAAGCGCACAAATATAGATTATCCTTTCATTAAGGCTTATCGGGTTGAGCCAGAGTTGCTTTTCATTGGAAAAACAAAAGGAGAAATTGACTTCCAAGAAGTTCATATTTATGACCGTGACCGTACCATTTGCGATGTGCTAAGGAATATGAATAAGATGGATAAAGAGATTTTTAATAAGGCAGTACAGGGCTATGTAAAAGACCAGAAAAAAAATATTCCGAACCTTATGCAGTACGCAAAGACTTTGCGGGTGCAAAAGCGTGTCAAGGATTTGATTGGAGTGTGGTTGTAATGACTGATAAGGCGGCATCCGTTCTTGCAAAATTGAAAAACAAAGCTAAGATTTCTGGAATCAGCTATCAACAGTGTTTGCAGTTGTTTATGCAGGAGGAATTTTTGCGGAAACTTTCAAAATCTGGTTATGAAGACAATCTTATTCTGAAAGGCGGATTGTTTATCTATACGCTTACCAATTTTGAAAGCCGTGCAACGATAGATGTTGATTTCCTGCTTCGTGGATTTTCCAATACCATAGAAGATGTAAAAAGTATGATTGGTAAGATTATTGAGACATCAACAGGAAATGATTTTGTTTCCATGACAGCAAAGGGATTTGAAGAAATTTCCCCACAGAGGAAATACCACGGCATTAGCACTCAAATTATCGGTCAAATAAAAAATGTCCGTGTGCCATTTAATGTGGATATTGGTGTAGGAGATATTATTGTGCCGAAAGCAGAGGAAAGAAAAATCAATACACAGCTTCCAGATTTTGAAAAGCCAGTGATAAAAACTTATTCTTTGGAAAGTACGATAGCAGAGAAATTTGACGCTATTTTGCAACGGTTTGAATTGACTGGTAGGATGAAAGACTTTTACGATATATATTATCTGGCAAGAACATTCGATTTTGAGGGAGCGAAGCTGCGGGCGGCAATTTTTGAAACATTGAAGAAATGCCCCTGTTCCGGAGGAAGGAAAAAGATATAACTTACAAATTATCTCTTTTTCATATAGTCGGATATGACCTTTTTCATAGGATATGTTATCTGCCTGAAACTTCTGGATGAATTCTTTTTCAATTTCATTCTTAGTATGCAAATCAGTATCACAGAAAATAAGGAAGCCGCCAAAGCTTTCATATGCTTCTTGCTTATCAATAAGTTCGGCTAATAAGCCGATTTGGGCAGGGATTTTGCTGCAACCGCCCGCTTGCTTTATAGCTATTCAGATGTTGTTT
>BLLT01000539.1 GCA_011958945.1 Lachnospiraceae bacterium
ATTCTAGAATGAACCAATCATTAAACTTCACGGATTAAGGTAAAATTACAAAAATATTGGAGGGCATATCTATGGCAATACTTGAAACAAAAGATTTACAAAAAATATATGGCAGTGGCGAGAATGAAGTCCACGCCCTTGACGGAGTGTCTGTTACTGTCGATGAGGGAGAATTTGTTGCCGTTATCGGTACATCGGGCAGCGGCAAGTCTACTCTGCTGAATATGATTGGCGGATTAGACCGCCCCACCTCTGGAAGCATTACTATCCGGGGAAAAGAACTTCTGAAAATGAAAGACGAGGAACTGACAATTTTTCGCCGCAGGAATATTGGCTTTGTCTTTCAGAATTACAATTTACTTCCCGTTCTTAATGTATATGAAAATATCATCTATCCCATTGAGATAGATGGCGGCAAAACAGATACAGAATTTGTAAAGCAGATTATCCATACACTGAGGCTTGAAAAGAAACTTGAGAATATGCCGAATAATCTTTCTGGCGGTCAGCAGCAAAGAGTAGCGATTGCCCGTGCATTAGCTACCAAGCCTGCCATAATCCTTGCCGATGAGCCAACGGGCAATCTGGATTCCAAGACAAGTATGGATGTCATTCTGCTGATGCAGTCCATTAGCAGACAATTCCGCCAAACTACAATTATGATTACGCACAATGAGGAAATCGCCCAGATGGCAGACCGTACAATTCGTATAGAGGATGGCAAAGTTATTTCGGGAGGTATCAGATATGCACGATAACCGGAACAAAAATGCAATGAGACGGGTAGAAAAAGGAATGATGAAAGCAAACAGTACCCGCAATCTGTTTGCAATGTCCGCAGTCATCCTTACCACCTTTATGGTTACCACGGTTTTCAGTTTATCTATTAACTATATAGAAAATGTGAATCTAATGCAGATGCGTACTCTGGGTACAGCCGCTGATGTTTCTCTTGCTATGCCGACAGCAGAACAAGGGCAGCAAATTACATCATTGGATTATGTGAAAACTGTTGGTGTGCGGTATATGGCAGGCTCAGTTTCCAGGAAGAACGCAGAGGGACGTGAATTTTCCATAGTGCTTCAATATTATGATACCACCGAATGGGAAAAACATTATCAGAAAGCAATCAGCGGTTTCGTTGGTAAATACCCTGCAAACGAAAATGAGATTATGCTGTCTGAGGACGCCCTCTCACAGCTCGGCATCAAATCCCCAGAGCTGCATATGGAAATCCCTCTGTCCTATTCTGACAGGAATGGAAGGCAGGAAAGAATTTTTATTTTAAGCGGCTGGTTCCATTCCTATACCGGTACGGGAATGGGTTTTGTATCGGAGAGCTATTGTAAAAATGCAGGCTGCACAATGGCGGAGGACGGCGTGCTCTCCTTGTCGTTACAGAAAATGCCCGATGATTTTCTCCGTATCCAAAGAGATGTGAAGCTGAACGAAAACCAATTTTGGGATGCTTCGGTTTTGATGAAATCCTCAAGCGGCTCAGTCATAGCAATGTCCATCTTTTTGGTAATGTTTATCATTGGCAGCGGTTATCTGTTGATTTACAATGTCCTATATGTATCGATTTCCAAAGATACCCGTTTTTACGGCTTGATGAAAACTCTTGGCACAACGCAGACACAAATTAAATCGTTGGTTAAAAGACAGGCAGTAAAATTTGCCTGTACCGGCATACCGATTGGTATTTTATTGGCAACAACAGTTTCCTTTGGATTCGTTCCGCTTTTTCTGGAAAAGGGGTT
>BLLT01000540.1 GCA_011958945.1 Lachnospiraceae bacterium
GCGACGCTTTTTAAGGGGCTCCTTAAGCATTTTATTTCCCTCGCGGCTGGGCTGAGGTGCTAACTTAATGACATTGCCAATGAAAAGGGGTGTTTTTGTGTTCTGTGACATTCCATAATGTATTTGGGGTAGAGTTGGATGGAATCCCCAGGTTAGTCCTCAAAATCCCCGCTCTTATACCGAGCCAAAATCGTCTGGATACGCTCATTAGGGTCGAGCAAATCGCTGATGGAAGCGTCATGGTTCAAGGTGTCGATGATATAGGCGATATATTTGCTCATATCGCAGTTAATATACCATTCCCTGGAAAGCAGTTCCGGCGTCTGGTAAATCAGGTTCGTGGTCAGTACCTTGTCGATAATACCATCCTCAAAGGCTTTGTCAAAACGTTCGATACCATTGGTAAACAAGCCGAAAGTGGCACAGATAAAGACTCTGTTCGCCTTTCTTTTCTTTAATTCGGCAGCCACTTCCAGGGCGCTTTCGCCGGAGGAAATCATATCGTCGATAATGATCATATCCTTCCCTTCCACGCTGGTTCCGAGGAACTCATGGGCCACGATAGGGTTGCGCCCGTTGACAACACGGGTATAATCCCTGCGTTTATAGAACATGCCCATGTCCAGCCCGATAACATTGGCCATATAGATGGCGCGGCTCATGCCCCCTTCATCGGGGCTGATGACCATCATATGGTTGGAATCCAGTTCCAGGTTGTCCACATGCTGGAGAAGGCCTTTGATAAACTGATAAGTGGGCTGTACGGTTTCAAAGCCGTGCAGGGGGATGGCATTCTGTACCCGGGGGTCATGGGCATCGAAGGTAATGATATTGTCCACTCCCATAGCAACCATTTCCTGAAGAGCAAGCGCACAGTCTAAAGACTCCCTGGAAGTGCGTTTGTGCTGCCTGCTTTCATATAAGTAGGGCATAATCACGGTAATTCGTCTGGCTTTTCCCCCTACGGCTGCGATAATACGTTTCAAGTTCTGGAAATGGTCATCAGGAGACATGTGATTTTCATGACCGCATAGAGAGTAGGTAAGGCTATAGTTGGCCACATCTACAAGAAGGTATAAATCGGTACCCCGGACAGATTCTAAAATAATACCCTTAGCTTCTCCGGAGCCGAAACGGGGAACTTTTGCCCCCAGGATATAGGAATCCCGCTGATAGCCTGCGAAAGCCAGGCTGTCTTTATGCTCGCTTTCCCTTTCCGTTCTCCATTTCACAAGATAATAATCCACTTTCTCCCCAAGGGCTCTGCAGCCCTCCAAAGGGATAATCCCCAGGGAACCTACGGGAATAGTTTCCAAGTTTCTCTTTTCTTCACGCTTTGCCATGAAAACCCTCACTTTCTGTAGTGTATATATAAATGTTATTCCGCCTTTTTTAAGCGTTTATACATCCGCACATCCGTACCTGATAGCTTACATATAGTATAATTGCTGGTAATCCTCGAAAAAATCCTGTCGGAGTAGCGGTTGCGCAATTCCTCTAAAGATAAATTGGTCGAGATAATCGTTGATTTTCTCCGCATATGCCTTTCGTTTAAACAGGAAAAGAACTGTGAGGTGACAAAATTGTTGGTCAGCTCTGTGCCCAGGTCATCAATAATGAGCAAATCGCATTGATATAAGCCATCATAGATGCCATGGAGTTCCTCTTTATTCCTGTAATCAAAGGAAAGCTGGGACAAAGCCTCAAAAAGCCCTGCCGCACTGAAATAGATAACGGAATTCCCCGCTTCC
>BLLT01000541.1 GCA_011958945.1 Lachnospiraceae bacterium
TTTTCATCCAGATTTGAGTCACAGCAAAGCTGTAACATGGAGGTTAGTATGAAAAAGTGGATGCGTAACTTGATATTTATTTTGGCGGGGTTGGCGGCGGCTTTTGTGTATTATTATATTTCGCTGCCGGCGCTTAATATTCATTCTTCCGGTTTCTGGATGTTTATTATTACCATTTTGCTGGTGATTATGGCGGTCTATGCGGCTAAGAAGGCGGGGAAGGAATATGTGGAATCGGAAGTGCTGGGGAAATTAGGCATTAAGTTCAACACTTATGGCCTGAAAGACAGTAAGGTACTGAAAGGAATGGGGATTTTGCTGGCCGTTGTTGTGGGGATTTACCTGATTGGCAGCATTCTTTCCTCGCCGATTGTGAATGCCAGGAAATATCAGGCGCTTTTAACCATACAGGAGAGGGAGTTTACGGCGGATATTAAGGAAGTGGATTACCGTACGATTCCTTTGCTGGACAAGGAGTCGGCGGCGCTTTTAGGCAATCGGAAGATGGGGAGCATGGTAGATATGGTATCCCAGTTCGAGGTAGCCGGCGATTATTCCCAGATTAACTACCAGGGGGTTCCTGTGAGGGTGACTCCGCTCTCTTATGCCAGCCCGATTAAGTGGCTGACGAATCAGAGCGAGGGGATACCGGCGTATATCCTGATTGACATGACGACCCAGAACACGGAGTGTGTGAAACTGGAACAGGGGATTAAGTATTCCAAATCAGAATATTTTAACAGGAATCTTTATCGGCATTTGCGGTTTCATTTCCCCACTTATATTTTTGACAGCCAGATTTTCTTTGAAATTGATGAAGAGGGAACGCCTTATTGGGTATGCCCGGTGAAAAAGTTTAATATCGGACTATTTGGCGGACAGACAGTGGGCAGGGTGGTCCTCTGCAACGCGGTGACCGGGGAATGCATTGATTATGCGGTGGAGGATGTGCCCCAGTGGATTGATAAGGTATATTCGGCGGAGTTGTTGATGGATTTGTATGATTATTCGGGGTTATATAAAAACGGGTATTTCAATTCGGTCTTAGGGCAGAAGGACTGTCTGCAGTCTACCAACGGATATAATTATATCGCGTTGGAAGACGATGTGTGGGTATATACCGGCGTGACCAGCGTAAGCGGCGACCAGTCCAATGTGGGGTTCGTGCTGATGAATCAGAGAACTATGGAGACGCGCTATTACAAAGTGGAAGGGGCCATTGAGGATTCGGCCATGTCTTCGGCGGAAGGCCAGGTGCAGAATCTGGGATACCGGGCCACGTTTCCGCTGCTTTTAAATATTGCCGATGAACCTACTTATTTTATGGCGCTAAAGGACGCAGCAGGGCTGGTGAAAAAGTATGCCATGGTGAATGTCCAGAAATATCAGTGGGTGGCCATTGGCGATACGGTGCAGGAGTGCGAAGGGAATTACACCGAATTGCTGAATACCAATGGAATTGTGTCGGAAAATACGGATTTGAATAAAGAAATGTCCGGAAAAATAGATTTTATTGCGCCGATTGTCTTGGAGGGGACCACTCATTATTATGTAGGCCTGGAAAACAGTGAGGATATTTTTGATCTGAATATGGCGAATAATGATTTGATTGGCATATTAAAATATCAGGTGGGCGATGACATTACATTCAGCTATACGGAAGGATATGGGCTGCACCAGGTGAAAGCCATTGTAACAGGGAAGCCGAAAGGCTGAACTGTTACAAGCCATC
>BLLT01000542.1 GCA_011958945.1 Lachnospiraceae bacterium
AGCCAGGGCTTTTGACACCCGAATCCTATAATAAAAAAAAGTTGGCTCAACGGCCAACTTTGAAAAGTACTTCATCTAATCCTCCATCCGTACCACCATATTATTTTCCACCTCTTTATTGCTTCCTATAATTACCTCCTCATCTTTCGCCACCGCGCCATTCTCCAATGCGGCATAGCTGTCATTCATATCCAACACCTTTACATAACGCATCTCCACATACCGCTCTCTTCCAAGAATCCCATCCCGTTCGCCAACCAGATAAATATAATACCGCTCACCCATCCCTTCTTTATGCAGGGCATCCACCGGAACGCAGCATTCATAACTTTCCGTAACTTCCGCTTTGTTCAAAGTACCGCTCATCCCCAGTGTTCCTTTTCCCTGCGGCAGATAAACCACTGCCCGGTAAGCCCCGGATGCATCTTCCTCCAGATAGTTGATTTCCAGTTCGCTTTTGCCCTCCGGTGTGCTCAGAGTAACCGTATCCCCCTGATTCACATATTTCTTCTGTTCCTTGGCAATTAAGGTTTCAAACTGATAGGGCACCTCATTGTCCGCACAAACTACCGCCGCGCCGTCCACAGTGCGCTCCCCTACCGTCAGATTGACTTTTGTAACCGTTCCCAGCCTGTCGCTGGCCACCCTCCCGCCTGCCTGATAGATTTCCCTGTATCTTTCAATCTCCTTTTGCAGCCTTTCCAACTGCATCTGATAAATTTCCAGCGTACTGTCCGAACGTTCCGGCATGCCCGCATCTTCCAGTGCCCTTTCCGCATTCCGCAGGCTGTCCGCATTGCCGGTCAGCGCATCCTCCCTGCCATATTGGGCATTCCGTACATTATCTTCCAGTATTTCCTTCTCGCTTTCCCACGCTTTCCTGGCGCTGTCCTCATCGGAAAAATCCGGCCGGCTTTTCGGGTTTGATTGATAATTTTCATAACGGTCCTCCGCCGCTTCCAGCGCCTCCACCGCCGCCTTTAACTCTTCTTCCGCTTTCTTTATCTCTTCCGCATTTCCTTCCCCCTTCACCTTCTCCAGATGCTTTTCCTTTTCCGCCACGCTCACCTGGTTCCCGGAAACAGTAGCCGCCAGCTGCTCCCCTTGTTTCACCCACTGCTCATATTCCTCATTGGCTTTCTTCCTGTCACCATCCGATGTGGCGGAGGGTTTCTTTCCATCCAGCCTGTTCAGCTTTTCCCCAGCCTGATCCAGCGCTTCATCCGCCCGCTCCAGCGCCGTATCCGCTTTATCCGCCGTCACTTCCAGGTCCTCCCTGGCACGGGAAATCTCTTTTTGCTTCTCAATCCCCTCCAATGCCCGGTTCTCCTTCAAATCCTCTATTTGATATTCCAGTTTGGCCGCTTCCAGCTTTTTTTCCTCAATCAATTCCCCCAGATCATCCGTATCCAGCCAGAAAAGTTCGCTTCCTTCCTCCACCTCATCCCCGACGCGCACACAGATTTTCATCACCCTCATCCCCGGCAGCGTATGAACCGCCACATCGCTCCCCTGTTTCACAATCCCTTCCGCTTCAACCAGGTGCTCTATCCGCCTTTTCTCCGGATTCACCGTATTCACACGGGGCAGCTTGGAAGCATATATACTCTTGGAAACCAATGTACAAATCCACATTAAAACAAAAAAAACCGCCAGCCCCGCCGCAATCTTTTCCTTCCTTTTCATCTTAATCCCCATTTCTGCGCTGCTTTTTGCGCAT
>BLLT01000543.1 GCA_011958945.1 Lachnospiraceae bacterium
GTTGGCCGTTTGGCCAACTCTTTTCTCTTTATAGAATTCGGGCGTCAAAAGCCATGGCTGCGGAGTGCGCCGTCACACGGACACAAATTTTTAATTTTCAATCTTTTCTGGCGGATGATATTGAACAAAAGCCGAAAGTATAGTAAGATAAGGGGGAAAAAGAAAGGAGGCTGGAAAATGGATTATTCAATTTTTTGGCTTATAGCCCTGGTGCTGTCCATCGTGATTGAGATAGCCACGTTAGGGCTGACTACCATTTGGTTTGCCGGCGGGGCTCTGCTGGCGGTGATAGCGGCGGCTCTTGGATTGCCTTTGGTGGTACAGATTGTCCTTTTTTTTGCTGTGTCCTTGCTGCTCCTTTATTTTACAAGACCTGTGGCGGTAAAATACTTTAATAAAGATAGAGTAAAAACCAATGCGGAGAGCCTTGTAGGAAAGCAGGCGATAGTAATAAGCGAAATTGATAATCTGCAAGGAATCGGACAGGTGACCGTAACCGGGATGGAATGGTCAGCGCGGACTGCGGAGGACGGAATGACTATTCCGGTGGGCAGCGTAGTAAATATTGTTGCTATTAACGGGGTAAAATTAATCGTAGAGTTGAAAAAAGAAAAGCGGCCGGAGTAAAAGTCTGGCAGATGGAGGATTATTATGGGATTTGTGGTACTTATTTTATTAATTATTGCAATAATTATTGCTGTTTCTTGTATCAAGATAGTTCCGCAGGCATTTGCGTATGTAGTGGAAAGACTGGGGGCATATCAGGGAACATGGTCGGTAGGCCTTCACTTCAAGATGCCTTTTATTGATAAAGTAGCAAAGAAAGTGAATTTAAAAGAGCAGGTTGTGGATTTCGCGCCGCAGCCGGTTATTACGAAGGATAACGTAACGATGCGGATTGATACCGTTGTATTTTTCCAGATTACTGACCCTAAACTTTTCGCATATGGCGTGGAAAACCCGATTATGGCGATTGAAAACCTGACGGCCACCACTTTGAGGAATATTATCGGTGAAATGGAACTGGATCAGACGCTGACATCCAGGGAAGTAATCAATACAAAGATGCGTTCATCGCTGGATATCGCTACAGACCCCTGGGGTATTAAAGTAAACCGTGTGGAACTGAAAAATATTATCCCTCCTGCAGCAATTCAGGATGCCATGGAGAAACAGATGAAAGCAGAGCGTGAACGCCGTGAAGCGATTCTGCGTGCAGAAGGTGAGAAGAAATCCACGATTCTCGTGGCAGAAGGCCAGAAAGAATCCGTAATCCTGGAAGCAGAAGCAGAAAAGCAGTCCGCAATCCTGCGTGCGGAAGCCCAGAAAGAAAAGATGATCCGGGAGGCAGAAGGTGAAGCGGAAGCTATCCTTAAGGTACAGCAGGCAACGGCAGACGGTATCCGCATGATCCGCGAAGCGGGGGCAGATCAGTCCGTGCTCACCATCAAGAGCCTGGAGGCTTTCGAAAAGGCAGCAGACGGCAAAGCGACCAAGATTATCATCCCTTCGGAGATACAGGGAATTGCAGGTTTGGCTTCCGCTTTGAGAGAAGTCGTAGTAGAGGAAAAGAAATAGCAGCTGTTTCGTAAGGCTGCAAGTAACCGCATGGCAGTGAGAACAATAGCCATAATAAAAAAGAAAATTCCGGCAGTTGGAGACCCTTCCCTCTGCCGGATTTTAGATGGGTACTGGGAGGGCGCTTGCGGAACTGGAA
>BLLT01000544.1 GCA_011958945.1 Lachnospiraceae bacterium
GTTCTGATAACGAGCCGGATACACTAAGCAGAGACAGAAAACTCTGCAGCGTGATAAAGACGGTAATGCTCATGACCAAGGACAAGACGGTTACTGCTGTCCGCCCCTTGCTGCGGCTTAGATTCAGTTTGGCATAATACCGTTCAAAATTCCGAATCTTTTTGATGTTCCGATTCCTGCGCTTTACCCTCACGCCGATTCCTGACATGGCTGTGACCGGAGGCACTCTGGCCGCAAACAGAGCCACCGGAGCTGCCGCCAGAAACATAAATACCAGAGTTACAAAGGCACTGATCAACAGATATCCCCATTTTCCTGTACTGTTGGCATCTATCAAAGCCTGAAGCTGTTCCCTGCTTCCTGCCAGAAACATCTCCGGTGAAAGCTGGTTTAATGCCGCGGTCAGAATTCCCTTCGCGGAAAGGCAGCCAAAAAGCAGGCCAAGGGGAATCCCTGCCATGCACAGCAGCAATACCTCTGCAGCAACCACACAATACAGCTGTGTTTTCTCCGCACCAAGGGCTCTGAGCGTGCCGTACTGCCCTAGCCGCCTGGAAACAGCGATTTTCATAATATTATAAACCACCAGCCCGGCCGCCAACAGAATCAGGGCAGTGACCAATACCCCCACAAACGCCAGCCAGGAAAAACCGGCATCATCCACGGCCAGCTCCGAATCAGCCGCTTCCGAATCATAAGAAATGCCAAGGGCATTCAAAAGAGGGATATTATAAAGAGTATCCAGTTCATGTATTTCCAGCCTTTCGCAGAGTTCATCCATCACAGCCTGAAAGTTTCTTCTCTCTTCTGTACGGATATCCATATTATAATAAAGATACTCCGGCGGAAGAACCTCCTCTGCCGTTCCCTGCCCCGCAAGCCCCAGGATATGGCCTCCGGTATAATTCAGAAAATTACTCTCCGTAATCCCTACCAAAGTAAACTCCGCCGTATATTCATAGGCATCTACTATGATTCCATGGCGCAGAGCCTTCGAGAAAGAAAGTCTTATTTTATCCCCTATTTTCCCATCAAATCCCAGAAACTGCAAAGCATCTTCCGGCAAGGCCAGTTCCATGGGATCTTTGGGCAGCCTTCCTTCCGCAAGACGGGAATATGTGGGTCTCGTGGCTATCCCACCGTTCCAATATTCCACCAGATCCAAAGA
The DNA here is from genome assembly GCA_011958945.1 of Lachnospiraceae bacterium. Lineage (GTDB taxonomy): Bacteria > Bacillota > Clostridia > Lachnospirales > Lachnospiraceae > Kineothrix. The sequence continues at coordinate 1,169 of BLLT01000544.1, forward strand.
AAGCTGGTCATTCAGTTTTTGATCTCCCAGCGAAACAAAGCGTCCTGCATAAGACAAGCGGGGATCATCTTCCAGTATCTGTGCCTTTTCTTCCGTAAGCTGTACAAAGGTTGCGTAACGGTTCCCGCCGATAGCAACTGCCTGCTGCTGGCGCATGGCAGAGAGGACACCTACGGACTGTCCTGCCGCAGTGGTCATCATAGCAGACAAAATCACCGCAATCAAAATTAGAAAGGAAGTCAGTTTCTGTGAACGTACTTCCTTAAGAGCCAGTGCACGATAACTTTTCATCTTAAGCTCCATTTCTGCGCAGCTTTTTGCGCCAATACACCGTCTACAATGGAAAACTGCCGGTTTGCCATTCCGGCCACACGGCTGTCGTGAGTAATGATAACTATTGTTTTTCCCATTTTCTCATGTACTTTTCCTAGTATTTCCATCACTTCCCCTCCGCTTTTACTATCCAGGTTTCCCGTTGGCTCATCGGCGAAAATTACGTCCGGCTGTGTAATCAGCGCGCGGGCGATGGCCACCCTC
>BLLT01000545.1 GCA_011958945.1 Lachnospiraceae bacterium
GCATTGAACACGGTTGTAACAATGGTTTTATAAATATTGAAATAGGTGGTCACTATCGTACTGATCACATTCAGAACTGTGGTAAAAATCGTTTTGATACCCTCCCAGATAGCAGAAAAGAAATTCTTGATTCCGTTCCAGATAGTCTGGGCAGCATTGCTGATTGCTTCCCATGCAGATACAAAAAATTCCTTAATGGCAGTCCACACCGCAATGGCAACTTCCTTGATGTTCTCCCACAAATCAATCCAAAACTGCCTGAACTCCTCATTGGTATTCCAAAGATAAATAAAAGCCGCTACCAGTGCGGTAATGGCTGCAATAATCAGGAATATCGGATTGGCAAGCATGGTTGTGTTCAGTGCTGCAAATGCTGTTTTTACCGTATTGATAACCCCGGCAAGTTTCGGTACTACCGTCATAATCGTACCCACAGCACTCATAATCTTGCCCACAATAATCAGTACGGGACCAACTGCGGAAACCACCATTCCTATGATGACAATGAACCTCTTTGTCCCGTCACTCAGTCCGGAAAACCATGCGGTCAGTTTGGAAATTGTCTCTGCCAGTGACATGAGAAGCGGTGCCAGTACGGACATAATCGCATTTCCCAATTCAATGGCTGTATTTTTAAGCTGATTGATTGCCACCTGAATGGTATAGGAATTGGTCTTCAATTTTTCAAATGCGGTATCCGTTGCACCGGTACTGTTCTGCATCTCAGCAAGCGTTCCATTAAAGGTTTCTGCACTGTCTCCCAGTAAGATAAGACCTGCTTTTGCCGCCTCGGAACTTGACCACATATCACCAAAGGCAAGTCCCTGTTCCGTAGCCGCATCCCCGATGATTGCCAAGCAGTCTGATAAGCTGTAACCGCTATTCATCAATTCTGCAAAAGAACTTCCCGTCTTCTCTTTCAGGATATCGGATACCTTCGTACCGGACTTCCCAAGTTCATTTAACATGGAGTTCATATAGGTCGTGGATTCTGCTGTAGCAACACCGTTTGCGGTCATAATGGCATAACCGGTACAAAGCTGGTCTAATTGTACCCCATAAGCATTGGCAGTCGGAATGACCTTACCCATTGCAGAAGATAATTCCGCAACCGTAGTCTTACCTAAGTTCTGTGTCTGAATAAGCATATCAGACACATTTGTTACCTCACTTGCCTCCATGCCATAGGCATTCAAAATGGTGGTCAGAATATCCAGCGCATCTCCCGCTTCTACAAAACCGGCTTTCGCAAGTTTGGTGGAATTGGAAACAAAATTGACCGCATCCCCTGTGGACTGTCCTGCAGAAATGGCATTGTACACGTTATCCGCAATCTCCGTGGAACTGATACCGGTCTGGTTGGACAAATCCAAGATAGCCTTTTCCAATTCATCAATCGGAACTTCCGTAGCATCCGCAATGGTAGAAACCTTTGCCATTGCATCCTCAAAATCCAGTGCCGCCTTTGTACTGGCTGTACCCGCTGCCACAATACCGGCGGATACAACGGACATCTTCTTACCCACATCCGTGACCTTATCCCCGGCAGATTTCAAAGCCTTTCCCGCATTGGCAATCTTCTGTAATGCCACCGCAGACTGTTCCGCCTGTTCTTCCAAATCTTCCAATGCCTGTTCTGTAGCAATGATTTCCCTCTGGAGCGCGTCATACCGGTCTTTGCTAATCGTTCC
>BLLT01000546.1 GCA_011958945.1 Lachnospiraceae bacterium
GGTGCAGAACGGCATCTGCCTCTGCTGCGGGAAGGAGATGCAGCAGGAAGGGACGGGCAGGCCGAGGAAATTCTGCTCAGAAAAATGCAGACGGCAGTGGTGGAAAGCGCACCCGCAGGAGGGGAACAGGAAAGCCATTGTCACAAAGAAATGTGAATGCTGCGGCAGGGAGTTTTCCTTTTACCGGAGCAGGAAACCGAAGTATTGCAGTTACGACTGCTACATCAAAGCAAGGTTCTGGAGGGATTAGTGAATGGAGTTCAGAAAAATCAAAATAGCGGATTTAATCCCGGCATCCTACAATCCGAGGAAAAAGCTGAAAAAGGGTGACAGGGAATATGAAAAAATCAGAAACTCCATCACGGAGTTCGGCTATGTGGAGCCGGTGATCGTCAACTCAGACATGACCATTATCGGGGGACACCAGCGCGTATCTGTTCTCTCTGATCTTGGCTATGAGGAAATCGACTGCATCGTCATTGACATTGACAAGCAGAAGGAGAAGGCGATCAACATCGCCCTCAATAAGATCACGGGCGAATGGAACAAGGAACTGCTGGCTGACCTTATTGCTGACCTGCAGGATTCGGATTTTGATGTGTCCTTCACGGGCTTCGAGCCGCCGGAGATCGAGCAGCTATTCAATTCCGTCCACGATAAGAAAATCACAGAGGATGATTTTGACATTGATGCAGAACTGGAAAAGCCCGCCGTGACAAAGATGGGCGACATCTGGACGCTTGGGCGGCACAGGCTGGTGGTAGGCGATTCCACCCTGCCGGAGACATACGATGTGCTGATGGCAGGGGCGAAAGCGAACCTTGTGGTGACGGACCCTCCGTACAATGCAAATTATGAGGGGACTGCCGGGAAGATCAGGAATGACCACATGGAAAATGAGCAGTTCTATAACTTCCTTTTTGCCGCATTCGTAAATATGGAGCAGCACATGGAGCAGGACGCATCCATTTATGTGTTCCATGCCGACACCGAAGGGCTGAATTTCCGCAGCGCATTCAAGGCGGCGGGCTTTTACCTTTCCGGGTGCTGCATCTGGAAAAAGCAGAGCCTCGTGCTGGGGCGTAGCCCCTACCAGTGGCAGCATGAGCCGTGCCTGTTCGGATGGAAGAAGGGCGGGAAGCACAACTGGTATTCCGACAGGAAACAGACCACCATATGGGAGTTTGACCGCCCGAAGAAAAGCGAGCAGCATCCGACCATGAAGCCCGTTGGCCTGGTGGCATATCCCATCAAGAATTCCAGTATGAGCAACTGCATCGTGCTTGACCCTTTCGGCGGCTCCGGCTCCACGCTGATCGCCTGCGAACAGACGAACCGTATCTGCTACACCATAGAGCTGGATGAGAAGTTTGCGGATGTCATCGTGAACCGCTATATCGAACAGGCCGGTTCTGCGGAGAATGTGTCCGTGGAGAGGGACGGGGTGAAAATCCCTTATGCGGAACTGGAGAAAGGGGTGGCTGCGGATGGATGAGAATGGGAAACTGACGCTGGGTAGCCTGTTCTCCGGCTCCGGCGCTTTTGAACTTGGCGGGATTCTTGCTGGAATCCGCCCGGTATTTGCAAGTGAAGTGGAACCTTTTCCTATCCGGGTAACCACAAAGCGGCTGCCTTTTGTGAAACATTACGGTGACGTGAACAGCATCCGAGGGGATGAAG
>BLLT01000547.1 GCA_011958945.1 Lachnospiraceae bacterium
TCGGCTTTATGACCGCCCTGCCGACAACTGCGGATTTTATAACCTATGAATCGGTTTATTTGCCAAAAAACCACTTTATAAAGGAAGAATCCCTTCCTACAGAGGACTATCTCGCCTATTTTTATCCTTTTGATAAGCCGGATTTCAAAAAGAACGGTGTGGAATCGGGATGGTCTGTGACTGACCGAGAGGGCATTGCGATTACGATGGCTATGGGGAATGCGCCGCAGGCTGTGGCGATGGAACTACAGAATGAATATGCAGAAAGATACGACTGGCTTGTAAAGGAATTTACCGGCTGGGCATTTACCTTTATGACAAGCTTCCTTTATTACATGGATTATGATACGATTGACGAACAGACACGCAGCCTGTACCGTCAGGGCATTTCCGCTTTCGGCGGCATATTCCCGACTTACCGGATTGCGCTTGAGAAGGATTCGCCCGTTATCATATGGGATTTCCACTCCCTGCTAATCATGGTGCAGATGTGTTTTTCTTTCATGCTCACGGATAAGGAAAGTGATATGCGTATGTGCAAACACTGTAAAAAAGCCTTTATCGCAAGCAGGAAGGGAAATGAGTTTTGCAGCCAGAGGTGCAAAAACCAGTTTAATGTTTACAAATCAAGGGAAAAGAAAAAGGGAAACAAAAGTGATAATTGAAAGTTTGTGCCGATGGCAACATGGGAATCATTCTTTGAAATATAACAGATACTATTACATCTGGAAAATTTTGTGCGGTGGGCCGTTGTACAAAGTCTCATTGAACATAGAGAGCATCAACTTATATTTTGTTAAATTAAAAAAGCAACGGAGATGATATATATGGAGTTTACGTTGGAAGAACTTTATACAAAAAAGGAAGGACAGACTTAGAGTACCCTTTGATTACTGCACTCCATCGGTGCGTGTTACTACCGAAACGGTTGAATGTACTGACAAAAACGGTAATCCCAATCATCTGCTGGTTATGACCATTCCACAAAGTTCTGAGCTTACAAGGACGAGCCTGTTTATCGTTCCTCTTTGGAGGATATTGATTGGGATTTTGTCGCTGAATACTGCAAGAAAATTGGATACCAAAAATCCGCAACGCTTCTTCAAAAGGGCAAGGGTGCGTTTTATCCGATATGACGGCATAGAAGCCAAAGTCGGAACCGAAATGAATGTCATTAAGGATGAAATATTTGAAGGCCGTATTCTTGATATGGTTCGCAGATCTCTCGACTTTGTACGCAGCCAAATCAAAGAACATACAAAGCTTGGTACAGACGGTCTTTTCCACACAACACCTGAGTACCCTGAATTTGCCTGGAAAGAAATCATCATTAACTCCATCGCTCACCGCGATTACAGCATTAAAGGAACCGATATACAAATTAAAATGTTTGATGACAGGATCACAGTTGAGAGTCCCGGCATTCTACCCGGAATTGTGCGCCTGAACAATCTCCGCACCGTTCACTTCTCCCGCAACCCAAACATTGCCCGTTTTCTCCACGAATATGATTATGTGCAGGAATTCGGAGAAGGCATTGACCGTATGTTTAATGAAATGGCTGCTGCCGGGCTTCCTGCTCCTGAGTACCATGATAATGCCTTTATGCTCAATGCCGGAAAATTATAAAAAAGAATTGGCCCGGCGGCCAATTCCAAAGAATGCTTCGCATTCTTTCT
>BLLT01000548.1 GCA_011958945.1 Lachnospiraceae bacterium
CATGAATATCTCTTCCGTGCTGGCAAAATATAAATATAAGCCGCCCCTGCTTATTTTACACGCATCCACGATATCCTTCATCGTCACGTCCTTGTATCCCTTTTCGACGAATACCCCTCTTGCCGTTTCTACAATATATTTCCTCTTTTGCGCCGACTTCTCACCCATTTATGTAACCCCTTGCCCTTTAGTTCCGTATCCGGCCAACTCATCTTTGAAACCACATCTTACCTGCTGCGGAAGCATGTATCGGCTTATCCCAATACTCCAGAATCTCTTTCATCTTAAGCAAAACTTTCAGTATGGAACCGTTGTTCACGCCCTCAGACCAGATTTTCCCTTTTGTCATTCCCCCTAAAATATATTTTGACAAAATCCCTTTTAATACATCCATATCCTGTATGGTGGCCTGTTCTATGATTTTATGTTCGTCTTCTGCTGTCCGTATTCTTTTTCTCGTATATAAATACACGTAGTTTCTGTCCATCAGCTGTGTCCGCTTTGCATCCTGCACCAGGCTCATCAACGTACTGTCATAAACCGGAAAAGATATGGAATGATCTTTAATCCCATTTTCCTGATAAAACTTTGTGATATCCCCACCTGCCTTTGACTCTAACCACGGGATATAACGTATCAGCCGCTCCACATCGGGCCGGTAACCATTTGCAACCTCCTGCATATAAAGCATATCTTTTTCCATAACAATCCTCATTTCTGCGCTGCTTTTCATTCCCTGCTTGACGGAATTGTTCAAAACCGCCGGATTTACCCAGACAATACACATAAACCGCTTTGTGCCGGGCAGCGCACAGGCACAACTTATCTAAACCACTACATAAAGTATAGCATAAAATGAAAAAATGTACAGCAGCACTTGAAAAAGCTTTCCAAAAGGCTTTATAATAAATTAACTGGTTCCTTTATCCCAGATTAATATATCACTTACCATTTTTAGGAGGATACAATGGCAAAAGAAATTGCAGCCGGAACGGTTATCTGCCAAGACGGGGAGATGGCCGATTCCATTTATTTGATTATGAGCGGAACAGTCCGCGCCACCTATGCAGTAGGCGAATTCTTTTTGGAAAAAGGTGACATTATTGGCCTTTGCGAAATATACCGGGAAAAATATCATTTTTCTTATACCGCACTGGATGATGTCACTATTGCTTCTTTCCCTTATCATCTCGACTCATTAACCTCTTTATTTGACAGGAAACCGGAATTTGCCCGGTATGCTGCAAAATCCTGCTTTAAGCAGCTGGAAAAACTTTTGGAAATATATGAACTCATCAAATATGACTGCGGCGTCCTTTATCAATACATCGTGGATAGTTATTATGATTATTGCGACCTTTGCAGCCGTCATAACATCCCTCCCCGTCAGCTGGAAGCCCTGGAAACCGTAAAGCCTTTGGAGTTAGAAGAGGATATTCCCCAGTGGCTGGGAAGTTATTATGAAAATATGACCGCTGTCCTAAAGCAGGTACTTCCCGGCAGCCCAATCTCTTTCCATAATTTCCTCAATGGCCTTTTAATGAAAACATGCCAGGATATTTCCGTTATTATTTCCATTTGCCATACCATGAACCAATACAAGGCAGGTATTGGCGAAATATTAATGAACCAAGACCGTCTGGATATATTCGACCTGTATACTTCCCTTCTCTTCCGT
>BLLT01000549.1 GCA_011958945.1 Lachnospiraceae bacterium
TCATGGAAAAGTCCGTTCACAGAACATGGAAAAGCTAAAGTGCAGCTTTCCCACATTCTGCAAACGGACTTTCCCACAACTCCATAAGACAGCAAGTTATGCACATTCCCACAGTGCCGACTACTACGGAATCCCTCTTTATCTCCACACAGATTATTTCTTTTATGGCATATTCCAACTTGCGTCAATAGAATAAATAAGCTGGATTATTTTTTCCTTTGGGGTAGAAAAATTATTCTTAATCCAAAGTGAGATTATTGAGAGGCAGCCTTGAATATGATATGTCGCCATATAGAGCATTTCTTCTGAAACGGAAGATATATTTTCTTCTTGCATCCATATTTCAAGATATTTTTCTTCGATGATGTCATACATATGCTCTTGAAATTTGTGGTCAATTCCCTTTCCGAAAAAAAGCAAACGGCTTAGGGCAGGATTTTCATAAATATAATCAATAATGGAATTATAAATATTTTCGTAATGACCTGCTGGATTATCGTTAATAAATTTAGTGAACTCAGATATAGCGTCATGTTCCATTTGCTCATATAAGTCATACACATCATGGTAGTGCGAATAAAAAGTAGCTCTATGTATGTCTGCCTTGTTGACTAATTCCTGTACTGTAATTTTTTGAAGTTCCTTATCAAGCATTGCGTCAGCAAGAGCAGACTGTAATGCTTTTATTGTCTTTTTGACCCGTCTATCATGTTTATTCATAGTTTTCTCCTTTAAACAACAGTTTCGAGCGGCAGTGTCGTTTAGGCAACAATTATAGATAAAATTGAAGATAGAAAAACGACACATGTTATAGTATACTGCTTGTTGTACGGATATGTCAATCTGAATACTATAAAATTCCAAGGCAATGGAGGTAACCATGACACAAAAACAAATTGAACGCAAATCGCTGATAGTAAGCTGCATTGTAAACTTAATAATGGCAATAGGTGGGTTTTGGATTTTTTCGATAACAAATATTCAAGCTCTGTTTTTAGACTGTTCCTTTTCAATGATTGCTTCCTGCTCTTGTTTGGCAGCATTGGAAATTTCAAAAATTAGTAATAAAAAGACAAAGAATTACCCGGACGGTCTTTATTTTTTAGAGCCATTATATTCCATTTTTAGAACTTTATTAACATTGGTGCTGCTGTTTTCTTCTGTTGCTCGTACTGCAAAAGCAGCATGGGGGTATTTTGCATATGGCGTTGGAACCCCTTTGATGATTGAACCTGTAATTCCTTATGAGATACTTATGTGTATCATATGTTTTGGGCTGTCTTTTTTTAACAGAAGCCAGAGCCGTAAAACTAATGATTCCAGTACACTTTTAGCAACAGAATCGAAAGGAAATTTTATCGACGGCATATTATCTTTGGGCGTAGCACTGTCTGCGTTCTTGATAAAACTGATAGATATTAACGGAAGTTTGGGTTTTCTTCATTATACTGGAGATTTTTTCATTACGACAATTATAGTCTTGCCTGCAATAAAAGAACCGATAAGTGTTTTCATATCTTCTTTCCGCGAATTGTCAGGAGGGTTGACAACGAATCAGGAACTAAAAAGAACAGTTTTCCAATTTGTAGAAAAGAATCTTAGCGGTATTATGACATTGCAAAAATGTGACATATATAAAATTGGTATGCACATAAAAGTTTGCATTT
>BLLT01000550.1 GCA_011958945.1 Lachnospiraceae bacterium
TAACGGCTTTGAAATTCAAAACCATGCTGCCATACGCCAGCCGAAAAGGGCAGCATAAATTCGGCGGCGGTCAGCCTTGTCCGTTGGCTGACATTCCATTCTTCCATCTATGTGCTATTTCATTTTCAATCTTCCAATTCCCTCACGGGTATTTTAGAATACCATAGCGGCTGCACCCATGTCAAGATTTCGGGCAAACTTTTTAGTATTCCCTGTGGACAAGATTTTTATTCATCAATTTTTATAATTAGGCGGTGGAATTTTATCCCCCACCCAATAGCCCGTCAAAAAGCTGTCTTTATTAGCTGATTATAAAATCTTCCGCAGCTTTTTCCGCAAATGGTCTAGCCTTGCATAGATAGCCCCTGTTGTCAATCCAACAAGCGGGGCAATTTCCTTTGTGGAATAACCCTGCATTTTCAGAAGAATGATTTGCAGGGTACGCCTGTCCACCGTAAGCAATGCCCGATACAGAGTTTCGTCCTCAATCTCGTCCAGTAAATCAGCAACAGTCTTTAGCTCGGTATTCTGTTCCCTGTCTGCCATCCCCTCAAGGTATTCGCCGAAGTCGCTTGTCCAATGGTAAAACCGCCTGTTGGAATTGAAGTCTGCCCTGTCGTCTGTGCGGATTTGTTCAATGATGGTTTCATCAACTCCATGCTCCCGCAATATTTTTTCCTCAGCTTCTTTCCAGATAAGCCATTTCCTGTTCTCCCGTCCGTTGTTGTATGCCATTCTTTTTTCCTCCAATCTGAATTTTTGAAAATGTTAAAATCCAGATTGGAAAGGCGGCGAACGGCATCCAATTCCAGAAACCGCCTTACAACGTGTTCTAACAAAAAACGACAAAAGAAAAACCGCAAAGGCTCGGTGACCTCTACGGTTATAAGTAATCTCAATTCTGTTAAGTGGAGATTCTACTTCTGGTTTCATGGTGAGAAGTAGCGTTGCATGGGCAGGGATTTTTTTAACTGGCTTCCTGCCATTCTCCGATATGCTATGTATAAACCAACTCTGTGTTGCATGAGCAGATAAATAACTACCCGAAAAAAGAACATAAAAAATCCCTCCAAACTCTAAAACAGGTCTGGAGAGTGTCTGTTAAGTCTTTTCGGGCATAGCAATACCGCCCACCATAACACCGTTTTTTTATGGTGGGCGTTTGCCTTTAAGCCTTATGAAATAAAAGAGCCAACAAACTGCGAAATGATATTCACTCGTTCATCGGCTCTGCGTCTTAAGCGTCTGGCTCTGTGATGACTGTTATTTGTAAATTTTTTGCTTCAATCAATGTTTCCTGCTTGCATTTCGGACAGTAGAGTGGGTAGTTTTTTAAAACGGTATCTTCCCTAATTCTGTCACGGGTCTTATTTCCGCAAAGAGGGCAATGCACCCAGTCTGTAATAGCATCCTGCTTACTCATAATCGACACCTGCCCGCAATTCCTTCTCTAAAAACTGTCTTATATATGGGTTGTTTTCCTCACTCAATGTAGGTTGAAACGCCATGTAACGGCATTTCTGATACTGCTCACCATCCAATACAAAAGTATATCCCATTACACATTTCGGATTACAGTCATCGGGATTGATAAGCCGTTTACAGACAGACGCTTTCTTGATTTCTTTTTTTATCTTTTCGGGAAATGTGTCAAGAAAGCTCTGG
>BLLT01000551.1 GCA_011958945.1 Lachnospiraceae bacterium
GCACAGGAACTTCAAGTACGGAGTACTAGCGATACGCAAAAGCGCATTCCTCCCAGAACTGGTGCGATATTATATTATATACCAATCAAAGGGAGATTGCAAATTTTCAGTAAGTGTTTTCAGTAAATGCCGTTATATTCCGGTGTGCAGTGCAGACAACTATTTGGCTTCCTCGGCAAATTTAGTGGTAACCAGGGTTTCATAGGGCACGCGCTCGGAGAGTTCGCCGGCTTCATCGAGGATATTCTGCAGTAGGGTAAAGGCATCTTCTTCAAAGATAAGGTTATCCTTCCAGGTATCCTGCTCATAATATCTGGTTACTATAGTGGTGAGTGTTTCCAAGTCAGTTTCTTCAAACTGGGGGGCTATTGCTTTGGCAATTTCTTCCGGAGAGTGATTTTGTACATAGTCCATTCCCTTTTGCAGTGCATTGGTGAAGGATTGGATAACGTCAGGGTGGGCTTCAATAAAGCTCTTTTTAGCGCTGAATGCCGTATAAGGTACATAACCGGAATCTTCCCCTAAGGAGGCTATGACATAACCATCGCCTTTGGTTTCCAGGGAGGTGGCGTGTGGCTCGAATTCTACGGAAAAATCCCCTTGCCCGCTGGAAAAAGCAGCAGCGGTAGAGCCGAAATCGATGCTCTGGTCAATATTCAAATCTGATTTGGGGTCAATGTTATTCTTTTTTAAAATATATTCGAACACCATTTGCGGCATACCGCCGGCCCTGCCTCCAAGAACATCTTTTCCCTTCAGCATATCCCAGGAAAAATTATCAATGGGTTCTCTGGATACCAGGAAGTTTCCGGCGCGCTGAGTGAGCTGGGCGAAGTTGACCGCGTAATCCTGCGTACCGCCGATATAGGTGTAAATCGTACTTTCGCTGCCCATAAAACCGATATCTGCTTCATCAGTAAGCAAAGCTGTCATGGTCTTATCTGCGCCGAAGCCGGTAACGAGGGTGAGATCAATCCCTTCTTCCTCAAAGTACCCCTCTTCAATGGCAACATACATAGGTGCATAGAAAATGGAATGTGCCACTTCATTCAGTGTGACCGTAGTAAGGGGATCTTTGGAACTGCCGGATGAACCGGATGTTCCCCCGGATTCTTTGCCGCATCCGGCTGCCATACTGCAAAGGAGAATCAGGCAAAGGGCGAGGGCGATAAGCCTGTGTAAGATAAGATGGTTATGTCTTTTTAGCATTTTTCATAATACCTCCATATATAATGATGTTTTATTATATAGGGAAGAAATAGGGTGTGTGCTTGTACGTGGGTGAAAAGGTTGGAAGAGAGGGTGGTAAAGAAGAAACAAACAGTAGTAAAAGAAAAATGAAAAAAAGATTGACAAATGATTCTTTAAGGTGTATCATCCAACAAGTAAAGGCAAGGGCGTCTTTGAGATGAAATTCTCAGAGGCGCTTTTTACTTTACAAATGAAAATACATACGATTTGATACAAGGGGCAAAGGAGTCTTTTGCGGTGTAGGGAAAAGCGCCATAAAAGACATCCTTTTTTTATTTGCCAACAGGGAGGAGTGAGATTATGAAGAATGTATCAAAATTTTTCGGATGGTGATTTACTGTTTGGCGTGAAATGATTTAATAAAAGGAAGCTGATTTTAGAAAGATTGAAGATTAAAAATTTTCAATCCCA
>BLLT01000552.1 GCA_011958945.1 Lachnospiraceae bacterium
GTATGCCTTCAATGGCCTGGTGTTCTCTCAGGAGGTTCAAACCCTCTCCAAAAGCCTCTCCAGCCTGCGCCTGACCCTCGTCCTGGCAAGCATTGTGGTGGTGTGCGTCTTTGGCTGGCTGGTGAACTATGCCACGGGTTTTATGCTCTCCCGCCGTGGCCGTGAACTGGGGACTTATCTGCTCATCGGCCTGACCAACAAGCAGGTGGCCCGTCTGTTCTTCTTGGAAAACTTAGCCGTTGGTGGCTGCGCCCTAGTGCTGGGGGCAGCCCTGGGCAGTCTGCTCTATCAGATGCTGCGGGCCATTTTATTCGCCCTGTTCGGTCTGCCTTACCAGTTTGATTTCGGCTTCTCCCTCCCCGCGCTGGGGCTGACGGTGGCCTATTTTGCCTTGATCTACCTCTTTGCCCTGCGCCGGAGTCGCAAATATATCCGCAGGGCGAAGATTCACGACCTGATCTATGTTGATCAGGTCAACGAGGGTATGGTCATCCAGACGGGTAAAATGCGCCGTTGGATTTTTTCCGCCTCCATTGTGCTGGGTGTGGCCGGAACATGTCTGCTGATGGCGGGAGGGTCCATCTTGGGCATCATTGGGGCGGGGTGCTTGACTGCGTTCCTGTTTGGCTTCTTTCTTAGCTTTGCCTCCGGTGTTCCTGCCTTTTTTGAAAAACGGCCCAGCCGGAAATACCAGGGGCAAAACCTGCTTGTGTTCCGTACCCTCACCGCCAAGCTGGCTACTATGGGGATGCTCATGGCCATCATTTCCCTGATTTTCACCGCAACCCTCATCTCCGAGGGAGCAGGGATGATGTTCCGTGGACTTTTCGAGAGCCGGGCGGCAGAGAGCGGCTGCTTTGATCTGTATCTCGGCAGTGAGGACGGCACACCCCTCTGCCAGGACTATTTCAGCTACATACGGGCGAATATCCCAGTGGAACAGTCGCTAAACTACAGCGTTTACCAGACTGGAGACAGCCGGGTTCTGGACTATGTGGAAGAAAATGAGAAGGACTATTTTCGTTACTATGAGCGGGATCCGGTGCTGCGGTACAGCGACTATGCGGCGCTGCGGGCCATCGCAGGATATTCGCCGGTGGAGCTGGAGCCGGGGGAATATCTGATCCACTGCTGGTCCTATCTGGAAGAGCATCTGGCAAACTATCCCCAGCCCCTATCCGTTGGGGGCGCCCAACTGACCCTCGGCGGGGTGCATACAGAACATCTGATGCAGGACTACAACGCAAGCAATGGAACACAATTCACTCTTGTCGTGCCGGACGATGTTGCGGAGGGCCTTCCGGTGCATCACTATGCCTATGCGGCGAAGACGGCCCAGCCGGTGACACCGGAGCAGTTCGACGGCCTATACGAAATCCACTACAGACTGAGGGAACAGGATCTTACGCGGAGCTATGACACCATCCGCGCCAAAGCGCTGGAGAAGTCAGACGCGGCGGCCTGGACCGCTGACATCGCATTCCCCCTGTTCTACTTGGCCCTGGCCCTCACCCTGGCCGCCGCAACCATCCTCACCATCCAGCAGCTCAGCGAGACAGAACGGTACAGGCGGCAGTTCCAGCTCCTGCAAAAGCTGGGCATGGACCCGCGAGAGATGGCAAGGACTCTGCGAAACCAGTTCGCCATTTACTACGTCCT
>BLLT01000553.1 GCA_011958945.1 Lachnospiraceae bacterium
AGCTAAAATCTATGTGCGAAGTTTGAGTCAATTATTGTTCGAACTTCCTGTCATGCCGCCTTGGGCGGCACAAACAATCCATGAGAAAATTTTATGGAAGCGGAGTTTCTGTCACGATAGGAGTAATCGTCTCCATAGCCTTTGCCAGCGCATCAGCCGGGTCCGTCCCATCCACAAATACGGACTGTGCTGCCGTATAAACAGCCTCGGAAATCGTAGGCCACTCAGGGTGAGGGCCGCGGGCCTGCGCATAATTCATTTCATCCGTAAATACGCCAAAGCCGTCCTGTTCATAATCGTAGTTAGCAACTGAGTCCGAACGGGTAGGTATCTTACCGGCCGTTACCGCCCATTCCCCTTCTTTATCCTTAGAGCATAACCAGGTTAAGAAATCTACACAGGCACCTACATCCGTTGCACCGGAGCATACGCCAAAGTTTTCACCGCCGATGGTAGAAGTAGAAGTTCCCTCGCTGCCGGTAGGCAACAGGCAGAAATCATAGCTGAACAAATCACCAATCGTTTCGGTCTGGGCCAAGTGCCATGTTCCAACCTCAGCCATAGCCGCTTTGCCTGCCGCAAACTGATTAAACGCATCAGCCTGCGTCCAGTTCACACATTCTTTACTCATATAACCGTTGGCAATGAAATCGCCCAAAACGCCCAAGCCATGAACAGCGGATTCTGCTGTCAGATTATCTACATTGACACTCTCTCCGTTATAATTGGAACGCAGCCACGGCAGCAGCTGGAATGTTCCTTCCTCTGTGGAAACACAGCACATTGCAAAACCATAAACGCTGTTAGCTTCATCTGTTGTAGCCGCTACCATTTCCTGGAACTCATCCAGGCTTGTAGGCATATGATCATAACCAGCAGCAGCCAGCAAATCCATATTGCATGCTAAAGCCAGGCAGTTCGTATTCTGCGGCAGCCCATAAAGTTTGCCTTCGGAATCCATACAGGAACTGAGCGGGCCGGGATAGAATTTATCCAGTTCTCCCCATGCATTCAGTTCTTCCGTAATATCTTCAAACACTCCCAATGAGATATAAGAAGCCATATCCGGCGAGTCCACCATACCGATATCCGGCAATTCCCCTGATAAAGCACCAATGGTATACTGATTCATCAATTCCGCACGGGAAACGTAAGTAGCTGTAATGTGAATATCATCCTGAAGGCTGTTATACTCATCTACCCATTCAACGATGGCCTGTGCATCGGCGCTGGCATCAAAGTAATGCCAAAGCGATATCTCCGTAGCCGATCCTGCTGCTGCGGTATCAGCCGGCGCTTCCTCAGCGCTTGCCGAAGCCTCAGCTTCTTCCGCGGCGGGTGCGGCAGTCTCTTCCGGTTGCGTGTTGCTGTTGTCATTGCCGGCGCTGCCGCTATTGCCGCTTCCGCAGGCAGCCAGTGACAGGCACATCACAAGTGACAGCATAAGTGCTAAAGCTTTTTTCATATTATGTCCTCCTTAAACTTGTTAGATTAAGCAGATAAACCATCTGCTTTCGCTGTTCGTATGTGCATTTTAACATTAATTCAGTCACCTGCAAACCTAACTTTTTAATAAACTGCCGAATTTATGGTATAATTTTTTAATATTTTGGTTAATATTTTAATATTATTTATGCCAGTAAAACATCTCTGCAC
>BLLT01000554.1 GCA_011958945.1 Lachnospiraceae bacterium
GCATAGCTAAAATCTATGTGCGAAGTTTGAGTATATAAAATGAAATCCCCACCGGCAGCAATAAATCCAAACCGGCCTTTTTGATTGAGATTCCTGCCAGCCCTCCCAGGGCCACAGCCGTATCCATAAACATATTAAAGTATTTAAACAGAAATAATATCCATACGCTAAACAGGATACAGGCCGTCAAGATGCATTTTTTCTGTCTTTGGCTTCTGCATTTATCCATTCCAATCCCTGCCAGGTAGGTAACAATGGTGGCCGAAAGCAGCAGAAAAATATATTTATAATTCCAGCACATATAGAAAATACAGCTGGCCGCAAATATCCAAAATGTCTTCCCTCTTCCCGGCAGTAAATAATACAAAACGACAATAAGAGGGAAAGACAAAAGAAAAATTAATGAATTAAATTCCATTTTATCCCCATTTCCTAGTTTTTCTATGTTTGATTAACTGATATATTGCTTACTATTTTGACATCATCCTAATTGATAAAGCAGTTCTTCAGGTTTTCGCCAATATATTCCGTCAGATATTTCATTACAATTTTCCGTCCGTCATCATTCACATGCCCTTCGTCCTGCATATATTCATACCCCCAGCCCAAGCTGTTCATCATAGCATTCATATCCAATAAAAATACATTTTCCCCATCCACATAGTTTTCTCTGATATAGTTATTATATTGAATGAGCTCTGTACTGGGCAGACTCATCTGTACTTTATAGGGTACCGACAAAAACAGCACCTTAATGCCGTTCTTTTCTGCCGTCTCCAAAATAGAATCCACGCTCTCCTTCTGCCCGCCGTCTATTTCAATTTTCCCGGAAATGGAACTGAAATCCTGTAAAAAATAGTCATCCCATTCCCCCTCATAATCGGCCTTCCTTCCAACCCGCATCCCATAGGAACTGCTGGTGCTGCCCAGCCATTTCCGCGACAATGCCCGAAAATCGTCCGCCTCTAACTCCCCCCATCTGGTGTGATACTTAATAAACGGTACAAAAAACGAACTTTTCCCTTCTTCCACATTTTCAAAAATAAATTTTATCTTTTCTGTGGATAACGGCATATAATCCAGCGCATACCGGCGCACCACTTCATCATTGCTCAGTTCCATCGGCGCGAACGAAAAAGTTTCTATCACAAGCAGCTTAGGGCTCTGGTTTTTGACTGCCTCCTGCAGCCGGTAGGCAATCTGCTCTATCCGCATGCTGGTAATGCTCATATTGAAGACGGAAACATGGACTCCATATTCCTGTTCCAGCGCTTCCCCCAATTCCATAGAATCTACCGCATCAATGGAATGTGACGAACCCATCACTAAAATATCAATGGACTCCTCCGGCTGGCTCATATAATTCACATAATTGTAGAAATTATTATCTTTATAGAGAAATACCCTGTTGATTACCAGAAAAAGACATAAGAAAACAGCAAAGAATATAACCACACGAATAACAAATACTTTTTTTTCTTTTCCTGTAGGCTCCATACCCGCCCCTCTCATTATCATGCATAATTTTCATCTCACGGGTTTATTATATAGCAGCCTACTTTCTATTTCAAGGTTTTCATCACATAAATGTTCGTCCCTGGTAACAGTTCAGCCCAGGACTTTGCACTTGCTGCAAAGTCCGTACAAGCACG
>BLLT01000555.1 GCA_011958945.1 Lachnospiraceae bacterium
ACGGTACAGTT
This sequence comes from Lachnospiraceae bacterium, assembly GCA_011958945.1. Classification (GTDB taxonomy): domain Bacteria; phylum Bacillota; class Clostridia; order Lachnospirales; family Lachnospiraceae; genus Kineothrix. The sequence continues at coordinate 12 of BLLT01000555.1, forward strand.
CCCTTATCCTGACCGGGAAATTATGGACGTACCTTGCCGACCTGAACGAGCAGGCGGAGGAACGGCTTGACTTAATCATGGAGCAGATGAAAGCCGCCGAGGGAGTGACCGAGGAACTGAAAGCCCAAAACCAGCTTGAATGGGTAGGCCGGATGAACAATATCCGCAACCGGGCAGAGGAAATCATAAACAGTGAGTTGATTTATATTTGATTGGATGTGGAAAGACCAGCCGACTACCCGGCTGGTCTTTCTAACCTTCCCTGCGCTCCAATACCGCCCGAATCATGGCAACGGCGATTTCCTGCTGGCTGGGCGACGTGCTTTCCCACAGCTCTGCCAGCTCCCGTATCTTGCTGACCTCATTATCTTCCAGCGCATCCCGCAGCAGATAATCAGGGGAGATTTTCAGTGCGTTGCAGATATTGATAAATACGGGCAGACTGGGAACCTTTATCCCGCCTTCAATCTGCCGGAGGTAAGTTGCGTTGATATTGCACAGCTCCGAGAGCCTGTCCGCCGTGAATCCCCGGTCTTTCCTCACCATGTTGATACGTTTGCCTAATCCTTTACCTTCCATAATGCCACCCATTTCATAAGCTATTAGCATTTATTTTGTACACTTTTAGACTACATCACACTTAGGGATTGCAATAGATTCTAAAAGACTATATAATATTAGCTAGTAGACTATAAACTATGAAAGGGGAACAACAGAATGGAACTGAACTATTTTAGGGACAGGCTTTTTGATTTACTAAACGACAGTGAAGGGATGGGGATTGTTGACCTGAACGCAGATGAGCGGAACAGCCTGCTCACTGTCAGGACAGAGGACGGGAATGTATTTGAAATCGTATGCCGACAGGCAGCGGGGAAGGAGGACGGATGGACGACCGCAAACTGACTGTATGCTATGGACGTGGCAATTACAAGCAATCTCCGCCGCAGATTCTTTTACAAGGTAAGTGGCTGGAACAGGCTGGATTCTCCGCAGGGGACAAAATCACCGTGAAATGCCAGCAGGGGCAGCTTATCATCACAAAAAACGGAACAAGAGCAGATTCAACAGAATAATGTTTATGATACAATGATTTTTTCGGAAAATCTATTCCCTCTGGAAAGTGACTGCGGTATAATGAAGCTATCGACAAATCGGGATAGGGAGGTAAATTTATATGAGTGATTTTGCTATTCGTTTTCTTAATAGTGAAGGGGAACCTATTACACAAGAAACTGTAGACAAACTGGTGTGCAAAATTCGGGAAAATCATTGTAGGTCTGCATGGTTAGCTTTGGATGAATATGGCGAAGAGGATTTTCTATCTGTAGATATTGAGAATGATTGGGCGGCTCTGGCTTTTAACACATATGGTGAAGATGAAGAGGCTCATATGTATATGCCTGTCAATTCCGAATATGGTACATCCAAAGAGGACGCTCCTGTAAATATCAGCGGACAGACTCCAGTTCTCAAGCGAAATGCGCTCAATGATTTGAATCTGGTTGCTGAATGTGTTCTCCATTTTGCTAAAACAGGAGAGCTGTATCCAAAGTTGAAGTGGGAGGAAGTAGCGTAAAAAACACAACTTCCAGTTTGTGCGCTTAAAAATTGAATAAGAACCACCCAAAATGCCGTT
>BLLT01000556.1 GCA_011958945.1 Lachnospiraceae bacterium
GTGGATGCCGCACAGACACAAACTTGGTACACCCATTTCTGCACATATTCTCTATGCTAATATTGCGTTTACAAAATCGCGTCCGCTTGATTTTACAATATCTACCTTCACTTGTAAAGCTTTTTCCAGTTCTTCCACCGTAATATCATCCAAAAAAACCCTTTCGCCGCTCCGGAGCACATTTTCCGGCAATAGTATCCTCTCCCCCAGTTCCTTTCCCTTCAGCTGCCTTTCAATATCCTGCCCTGTCAAAAGCCCGGATACGGTAATCCGCTCTCCAAAAAAATCATTCACAATCCCATATACATTTATTTTAATATCAGGAAATGCATTTTCCATTTTCCTGGCCATATCCAAAATATAGGGAAAGGCCAGCATGCCTGTGACCAGCGACATCGCCCTTTTTCCTCCCGGGCAGGGATTTCCCTTCCCGATTTGCTTCCTTTTTAACTTTTCCTCCTCCAAAGCTTCCTGGAATTCATCCATCAGCAGCCGAAGCATGCCCACTCCGTTTTCCAGCTGAAGATAGCCGTCATACCTTTCCTTTTCCGGCAGTTCATATTCTGCCAGAATATACCACTCATCGCTGGCATGGATGAAATGCAGCCCATATGCCGGATAAAGTTTTTCCTGCCACTTATGCACCGTTTCCAACACTTTTATCCCATCTTCCCTGGTAAACGACTCTAAAGGATACAGCCCCTCCCGGTATTTGGACAGCCCCACCGGCACTACGGATACGCTTTCCAGCAAAGGCAGATATTTCGTCAAATCACTAATCGTCCGCTCCAGTTCCTCCCCGTCATTTACCCCCTTGCAAAGCACAATCTGCCCATTCATAACAATCCCTGCTTCGAAAAGCCTGTCCGCTTTTTTCAGCGCTTCCCCCGCAAACCGGTTGTTCAGCATTTTACACCGCAGCTTTGGATTCGTTGTCTGAAAAGATATATTAATCGGAGATAAGTGATACTTGATAATCCGCTCCAAATCGTGATCTGACATATTTGTAAGAGTCACATAGTTCCCCTGCAGAAAGGAAAGCCGGGAATCATCGTCCTTAAAGTAAAGGGTATCCCGCATCCCTTTGGGCATCTGGTCGATAAAGCAGAAAATGCATTTATTGCAGCAGGAACGGTACTCATCCATCAGGCCGTTTTCAAATACAATCCCCAAATCCTCGCCAAACTCCTTATCAATCTCCAACAGCCACTCCTCCCCATCGGGCTTTCCTACCAGCACCTCTATATATTCATCCTGCACAAGATACTGATAGTCAAAAATATCCCCTATTTCCTCCCCATTTATTTTAAGCAAACGGTCACCCGCCTCTATTTCCATCTCCTGGGCAATGCTTCCCGCTTCTACACTTTTTATAATATGCTCCTTGCTTTTCATCCCTTTCTCCATTTCTGCAATCTTTTTGCGCCGATAGGCTCATAACAGTTCATCCTATTATTCCAACGTTATGCCGGCATCTTTATTTTACTAGAAATTTCTTGACGTGTCACTACCGGAATGATATAAATAAAGATGCAAGGTAACAGTTCAGCCCACAAGCACATCAATTTAGCCAAGAAAGAATCTACCCCTCGCCGAAGGCGATTTGGAATGGGCAGATTCCGTAACAGGGAAGCCGAAAG
>BLLT01000557.1 GCA_011958945.1 Lachnospiraceae bacterium
GTGCATAAAAAAGGGGTGGGAAATTGCCGGCGTGGGAGGTTTGGGAAAATGAAAAAAAGAAAAAGGGTAAAAGGAAAAATAGCAATGGCATTAATGTGCATGGCTGTATTGATATTCATGAACGTTCTTGCGGTAGCTGGAGAGGAATTGTTCATCGTAAAAAAGGAATATAGAAACCAACGAAGGAACAATGATATTCAGGTCTTTTACCCTCAAATCCAAGGGCTTGATGACGAGGGAAAAGAAAAAAGGATAAACTACCAGATAAGGAAAGATGCGACAAGGCTGGTATCTGGGGAACTATATAAAAATGATAATTTATGGCATAACCTGGATTATAAGATAAAGTTTGTAAACGGGGAAATAATTAGTATTTTATATAAAGGTTTTTCAGGTGTAAATATTGGCTATCCAGGTGCTGGACTCAGAACTTATCCAGAGATACTGACCACAACCGTGGACATTGAGGAAGGAAAAATCCTGAGGTTGGAGGATATAGTTACTGATTTTGACACACTGTGTGAGATGCTGATAGAGGATGAATTTGAAGGTATTACCAAGTGGGATGGAGTGGCGGGAAATACGGTTAGCCAGCAATATAGATACACAAAGCAAAGCGTGGACTGGATAAAGGAGAGGATGATAGAGGGGTGGGTATCACGCGATGTGACTAGTTTTGACTGGTATACGGATGGTAGTAGATTTGTGATTGTGATAAGTAAATGGAATACATATGACGAGTTCGCCATAGACCTTTCAGAAGTAGAAGACATACTGGACAGAGAATTCCTGGAAAAGCTGGGGAGGTGAACTGTTGGGGTATAGGTGGAAAGGGGAACTGTAAGGAAATAGAGAGGTGGTAAGGGAGAAAATGGAATAGTATTTTAGGCGGTGCATAAAAAAGGGGTGGGAAATTGTCAGCGAGGTTGGAGAAAATGGAGAATAGGAAAACGGTAAGAGGAAAAATAACAGCAGCATTGATAGGCATGGCTGTTTTAATATTTGGGAATTGCCTTACGGTAGCAGGGAATGGGGGAGAAATCTCTATTATAAGAAAGGAGTATAGTAATGAACGGGGGAAAAATGACATTCAAGTCTTTTACCCTCAAATACAAGGACTTGATGATGAGAAAAAAGAAAAAAGGATAAACTATCAGATAAGGAAAGATGCGACAAAGCTTATTTATGGAGAACCGTATGAAAAGAATAGACTGGTATGTGTGCTGGACTATGAAATAAAGTTTTTTAATAGGAAAATTATTAGTGCTCATTATGAAGGACGGTGTGGTGGAATTTCCACAGGGAGGGGATGGCCGCCTGTTATACTGGCCACCAATATAGATATTGAATCAGGAAAACTGCTAAAATTGAACGATATAATCACTAACTTCGATACATTGGCTGAACTGCTTGTTGAGGACAGATTTGAAGGCATTACTAAGTGGGAAGGAGTGGCAAGTATATTTAGCCAAGGCTATGGAGATACGAAGGAGGCGAAGGAAGAGTGGCTGAAAGGGGGAAATGGCTTGGGGTGGTATACAGACGGCAACAAGTTTGTGATTATGATAACCACCAAATACTGGTCATATGACGAGTTCGCCATAGACCTTTCAGAAGTAGAGGACATACTGGACAGCGA
>BLLT01000558.1 GCA_011958945.1 Lachnospiraceae bacterium
ATCATCATTTGATACTTCAGAATTAAACCTATCCTGAAATTCTTCCACAAATTCAAACAAATTATTAATATAGTCTTCCTGATCAGTTGCTCCCTCTATGAGTTTTTCATACAGAACATCTACACCACCTCGTACATAGCTATCAAATCTTTCTTCATCCGCAGGATTTTCTCCCATATGTCTAAACGCTTTATCAATGCGCTTGTCCTCATCCGGTTCGTACTGTTTATCCAAAAGCATAATTAACCTGAAATTAAACATCAGCTCTTCTTGAGAATAGATAACTCTATCACCCATAACATTTTGGTTGTACACTTGATTTGTTTCAGGATTTTTTGTATCATCCTGTTCTGCTGTTCTTCCGTATAAAAATCCAACAAGCGGTGCATTCGTATATACATCAACATTTCTTCCAAACAACTGTGCTTTACTCTCACCATCAAATGCACTTGTCAACTGATCAACACGCAATGCATGTCTACCTTTAAATCGATATTGTTTATCAAACATAACGTGCCTCCTAAACTAAAACTGTCTCAAATTCATTCTTTTTGTCGAAGTGATGCCTGCTACCTATCTTTGCACCCATATAATCCTCAGCAAGTTCTCCATCTGTATCCTTTATGAAGATAATAACCTGTTCTGCAGTTTCCGGAAGTGCTTCACACACCGTTTTTATTCTCCTCTTATCAAATGCTGACAGCGGTGCATCCATCACTAATGGATATGGTTCTGATGAAAGCAACTGTGCATCCTCGTTAGTTGCATTTCTATTATCTCTTGCCATCTTAATGATTCCAGTAATAAATGCAAAAATAACAGAAATACTCTGTGCAGTCGATGTTTCCACATCACCATCATAATCAGTAGCATACACAGAAATATGATATTTTTCATCAATTGTAAGGTATAACCCACCTTCATATATCTGCTTAAAAATATCATTTATTGTTGTCTGCAGGCGGTCACGAATCTCAGCCTCACTTGTTGCATATACTTCCTGCAGCTCTTTATATATTCTCTCAGCATATGCCTTATAAATTTCAATTTTCTTATTGTTCTCATCAAGAAGTGTTAAATTACGACGTTCTGTATCCGCCCTCTCCATTTCATTTTCTTTTCGTCCCTTTTCAGCTATTTTCCTATCGCGTTCAGCGTTATCCTTACGAATAATCTGATCACATATTTGAATCTCATTATTAATTGCACGAACCTTAGCTCTTACATCTCCACCACTTAGTTTTCCTTCCACAATAGCCAACTCATCCCTTAATTCCATTAAGTCATCATCTTGTTGGCTAATCACTGCTAAGTGGTCTCTTATTTGTGCATAAACATCTTGACGCTCATTTGCTCTTCTACGAGATTCTTTCTTAAAATCTCCGATTGTAGTACTAATTGACTGAGGTGGTAAAAAATCAATTAATTCTTTAACCTTTGCATGAGCTATCGTTCCTTCATCCAAACGTGTGCCACACAAACATACTTTCTGTTTTAGTAGGTATTCAATCGTCTTTGCATGCATATAAGGAATGTCTTTCCCTGCAAAATCTTTTTCAGACAACAATTGCAAAGCCCTCTCCACTAATGAAATGGAGATGAATGAACTTAGGCTTCCATTAAAATCCTTACTTATC
>BLLT01000559.1 GCA_011958945.1 Lachnospiraceae bacterium
CCGTGTGAAAAATCTATTTTTCACACTACTTCCTCGTTTCTATATGATTCATTTGATTATGCATATTAGATTGAGAGAATATCCCGGAAATGCACTCTGTGAAATACATTTCCAGAATATTCCCTCAGCCCCTAAATAGTCTCAACCCTCTTCACCAGATAGTCTAAAATTCTTTCATCCAAAGCCTGCTCTTCTAAGCCTTGGAAAGATTCCCCCCTGCCTCTGAATTCATTTTTAGGCACCCATATCACATCCTTCTCCCGCCGGAACCATGTCAGCTGCCTTTTTGCGAAATGGCGCGTGTCCCTTTTAATGAGGTATATGGCGCGTTCCAGCGGAACCTCTCCTTCCAGATAGCTTAATATTTCTTTATACCCCAGCCCTTGCATGGGCACCATATCCCTGGTGCAGCCCATATCCCTTAAACGCTCTACTTCCTCTACCAGGCCCGCTTCTATCATTTGCTCCACCCGGGTATCGATGTTCTGGTATAAAATATTTCTGTCATCGGTGAGCACGAAATAGGCCGCACGATAGGCCGCTTCTTTTTCCCGTTCTGTTTCATTGTGCTCCGATATTTTCTGTCCTGTCAGTGCGTGGAATTCCAGCGCACGGATAACCCGTTTCCTGTTATTTGGGTGGATGGCCGATGCTGATTCCCGGTCTACTTCCTGCAGCATTGTATGGAGATAGACATTGCCCTTTTCTTCTGCCAACCGCTCTAGCCTGGCACGGTATTGGGTATTTTCTTCATTTTCGGTAAAGTCAATGTCGTATAAAACCGCCTGGATGTAAAAACCGGTTCCGCCAGTGATGATAGGGATATTCCCCCGCCCATAGATACCTTTCATGGCCTCTTTGGCCATTTTCTGGAAAAGGACTACATTAAATTCTTCCGAAGGCTCTAAAACATCAATGAGGTGGTGAGGGACTCCTTCCATTTCTTCTGGGCGTATCTTGGCGCTGCCGATATCCATATGGCGGTATACCTGCATGGAATCGGCAGAGAGGATTTCCCCGCCTATTGCTTTTGCCAGCCGAAGGGAAAGGGCGGTTTTCCCCACCGCGGTAGGGCCTGTTAATATAATGAGCGGAGGTTTTTGGTTAGTTATCCTACTTTCCATTGGTTATACAATCCTTTTAAACTTTTTTTCCAGTTCATATTTACTCATAGAAATAATGGTGGGTCTTCCGTGGGGACAATGGTAGGGGTCCTCCAAGAGAAGGAGTTGGTCAATCAATGCCTCCATTTCCAAAGTTCCCAGCGCCATATTCCCTTTCACGGCGGCCTTGCATGCCATGGTGGCGATTCGCTGGCGGATAATATTCGGAGCCCCTTTCACCGGGCCATTGGAGAGTTCATCCAGCATTTCGGTGAACATATGCCCTTCATCGCATCCATACAAGTCGGTGGGGACGCTGCGGATGGCATATTCGTTACCGCCAAAGATTTCCATCTCAAAACCCATTTCTTCAAAAAAATGCTCATATTCTTTGAAAACGCTCTCTTCCTTCCCGGACAGGGTAATGATAATGGGCGGATTCAGCATTTGTGATTGTATTTCTTTATTTTCCAGCTGTTTCATCAGCTTTTCGTATTTAACCTTTTCATGGGCCGCATGCTGGTC
>BLLT01000560.1 GCA_011958945.1 Lachnospiraceae bacterium
ACTCTAAGCTGTGAGAATATTCAGCAAGTTTATTGGTTTCGCAATTACCTAAAGTTTTTTTGCTTTGAAAGGAGAGGTTATGGTACAGGAGTTATATGCGATGCGTTACGATTCGCCTGTGGGGCAGCTTTTGGTTGTGGAAAAGGAAAAGGCTTTGGCAGGGCTTTGGATAGAAGGGCAGAAGTATTATCCCGTTTTCCGCCCAGGGGAGCTGCAAGAGCGGGCGGATAGTGATACATTAAACCATGTAAAAGATTGGCTGGACCGTTATTTTGCGGGGAAAAGGCCATCTATTGAGGAACTGCCGTTAGCGCCTTCGGGCACCGAATTCCGTATGGCAGTCTGGAAGCTGCTGTGTGAAATCCCCTATGGGGAGGTGGTGACTTATGGGGAAATAGCGGGGAAAATCACCTCACAGAGAGGAACGGGAAAGACATCTGCACGGGCTGTGGGCGGTGCGGTGGGGCACAATCCTATTTCCATTATCATTCCCTGTCACCGGGTGATGGGGGCAGACGGAAGCCTGACTGGCTATGCAGGGGGCGTAGAAAAGAAGAAAAAACTGTTGGAGATAGAAAGACAGGGACATCAAGCATAGTATCCGGGCTAACTTTGCTTTTGCATTTCCCTACTATTTGTTATATAATGTAAGAACCGCTCTAAATTATATTTTTTCTGGATTTTATCTAAAATCAGGTATGGCACAAAGCTTCGGATAAGAGAAAGTGGCATAATAGGGCAAGACCATAAAAAGTAACAGAAAACAAAGTATAGAACAAAAATAAGGAAAGTACCGAATATGGAAGAGAAAAAAGAACGTTTAAATAAATACTTAGCCGCCTGCGGAATTTGTTCCAGGAGGGAAGCGGACCGGATCATCGAAATGGGGAAGGTAACCGTGGATGGAGAAATAGCCTCCATGGGCATGCAGGTGACCGGGCAGGAAGAGATTGCCGTCCATGGGAAGAAGGTTTTCGGGAAGAATGATAAAGTAGTGCTGGCATACTATAAACCGGCAGGCGTGACCTGTACGGAAAAGGACAGGCATGCGGAAAGGAAAATCAGCGATGAATTAAAATATCCCGTGCGCCTCACCTATGCGGGAAGGCTGGATAAGGATTCGGAAGGCCTGCTGATTATGACTAATGACGGGGATTTAATCGAACAAATGATGCGGGGGGCTAACTGCCATGAAAAGGAATATCAGGTAAGGGTGGATAAGCCTGTGTCGGATAACTTCTTAAAAGGAATGTCCGAAGGTGTATATTTGGAAGATTTGGATATTACTACAAGAAAATGTAAGGTGAGAAGGACCGGGCGATATACTTTCAGCATGATTTTGACGCAGGGCGTAAACCGGCAGATACGCCGGATGACGGAAAGCTTTGGCTACCGGGTGAGGGCACTGCGTAGGATACGTGTCCTTAATATTACGCTGGAAGGGCTGAAGCCAGGGGAATATCGGGTATTGCAGGGGGAAGAATTGGAGAAGCTATATCGGGAATGTACGGGAAAGACGATGCGTAAAATAGAGATGTGTGAAGAAAATGCATAAAGGAAAATGATGGGTGGAGATTTGTGCTGCGCAAGTTTGCGTTTTGCAAGTTTGCGTTTCGCACTAAAGTCT
>BLLT01000561.1 GCA_011958945.1 Lachnospiraceae bacterium
ATCCACAAACTTACAGAAGTGGTTTTGGAAGCATAGAATTACATTTAATATTTTGGAAGAGTGGATTAAAAATCCATTAAAAATCATATAGGGAAAGAAATATATTATTAGTTGCTACAACGCAAAGATTAGGGTATAATGAATACCATACCATTTTGTCTTTGTGTTACTCTTATACGGAGGTGAAATCGATATGGAACAATGTAACGGCAACAATTAACAAAATGAGCATTTGGCAGAGAAGAGACAATAGACATGAAGGCTGCATTACCATAAATGTTACAGAAATGTAGGCTAAGAATATGAAAACATATAAAAAAAGTAACTGTCTACCGGTGAGAAATGGAACAGTTACTTTTTACGCTCTTTGATAAGGAAAAATACAGCATTACCAGCCATAGAATATTCAGAAGATAGGAAAATAATTGAAAGAATTCAACGATTTTTTGAAAAGAGGATGAGTTATGGAGGAAAGAAATAATAATACAAATGGGAATATTGTAGCGGGATATTGTTTCAAAACGGCACAGGATGCTGAGACGGCAAGGCAGGAAGAGAAAAAAATCGAATACCTGGAAAGCCACATGGATTATGGAAAGACGGAGAACATGCTGTTAGTTTACAGAAAGGCGATAGAAAGCCGCATATTTAGTACGCCGATAGGGTGGGAGTACCTAAAGAAGATTCAAAAGGAATTGAGCCGGAGGGATGATTTGAAGGAAGAAGTTCCGCCAGTGGCGCTGTATACTGTTTTTGCCCATAGGGTAGGAGATGAAATAAGGATTCCCCCTTCAAGAATCCCTCAAAAGAAAGAAAAACAAGATACTCGAAAGGGAATGATTATTTCAGTTATCATAAACGTCATGCTGACAGCTGCTGTGATTGCCATGTTCTATATTGCCATGACCAGCGATAACCCGAATATCCTTAATTATGAAAATAACCTGCAAAACAAATATGCCCAGTGGGAGCAGGAACTGACAGAAAGAGAAAACGTGCTGCGGGAAAAAGAGCGAAATCTTATGATTGAGGAATAAATTTCACAAATTCTACATATTTAGAGGTTATACTAAAAAACAATTAGAAATAGATGCTGGTGTGATTTGAGGCACAAAGGAGGCCAGTGAACTAGGGTGAATCATAGCAGTATATAATATCGGGAAACCAATAGTATAAAAGGAGTTTGTGATATTATGGAAAGGCTGAAAATTTTGGTTGTAGATGATGAAAGCAGGATGAGAAAGCTGGTGAAGGATTTCCTTGTGAAGAACAACTATGAAGTCGTGGAAGCGGAGGATGGAAGCGCAGCGCTGGATATTTTCTTTGAACAGAAGGACATCGCGCTGGTGATTTTGGACGTGATGATGCCGAAGGTGGATGGTTGGGAAGTGTGCAGGGAAATCAGAGGCTACTCCAAAGTGCCGATTATTATGCTTACAGCCAAGGCCGATGAAAGAGATGAATTGCAGGGATTTCAGCTGGGGGTGGATGAATATATATCCAAACCGTTCAGCCCCAAGATACTTGTGGCAAGGGTGGAAGCAATTTTGCGCAGAACAGGACAGGTGGCCGGAGATGATATACTTGAGGCTGGGGGCATTCAGCTGAATAAGGCAGCGCATATCAT
>BLLT01000562.1 GCA_011958945.1 Lachnospiraceae bacterium
GCAGCCTTATCTGGATTTAAAAGGGGCGGATTTGGAGTTGGCACATCGTAATTCCCAGGCAAGTGTTCCTTTTATGATTTCCAGTTTGGGCTATGGCTTTTTGTGGAACAATCCAGCCGTAGGCCGGGTTAATTTCGGCAAGAACATTACTACCTGGGAGGCATATTCCACCAAGAAATTGGATTATTGGATTACTGCAGGAGATACGCCTGCCGAGATTGAAGAAAGCTATGCCAATGCTGCCGGCAAGGTTCCCATGATGCCGGACTATGCCATGGGATTCTGGCAATGCAAGCTGCGTTACCAGACCCAGGAGGAACTGCTGGAAGTAGCGAGAGAGTATAAAAGGCGCAATTTGCCGATTTCGGTCATTGTAGTGGATTTCTTCCATTGGCCTTTGCAGGGCGAGTGGAAATTTGACCCTACCTATTGGCCAAACCCGGACGCGATGATTGCAGAACTTAAAGAAATGGGAATCGAATTAATGGTTTCCATCTGGCCTACCGTGGACTATCGAAGCGAGAACTTTAAAGAGATGGATGATAAGGGCCTGCTCATCCGAGTGGAATCCGGTTATCCAATCTCCATGGACTTTATGGGAAATACTCTGCACTATGATGCTACGAATCCGGAGGCCAGGGAGTATGTTTGGCAGAAAGCAAAGCAGAATTATTACGAAAAAGGAATAAAAGTGTTCTGGCTGGATGAGGCGGAGCCGGAGTATACGGTTTATGATTTTGAGAATTACCGTTATCATTTAGGGCCGGATGTACAGGTAGGGAATATATATCCTGTTATGTACGCGAAAACCTTTTTTGACGGCATGAAGGCGGAAGGACAGGAGAATATTATTAACCTGCTGCGCTGCGCCTGGGCGGGTTCTCAGCGCTACGGAGCCCTGGTTTGGTCAGGGGACATTAAGTCTTCTTTCCCCAGCATGAAAAATCAGGTGGCGGCAGGCCTGAACATGGGGCTTGCAGGAATTCCCTGGTGGACAACTGACATCGGAGGATTCTTTGGCGCAAATGTGAAAGATCCCGAGTTTCATGAACTGCTTATCCGCTGGTTCCAATATGGATGCTTCTGCCCGGTTATGCGGCTTCATGGTTACCGCTGGCCGCTTCAGCCGCAGCAGGGAACAACCGGAGGGGCTGAGTGCGTTTCTGGTGCGCCTAATGAGGTTTGGAGTTACACGACACAGGTTTATGACATACTTTCAGAGTATCTGCGCATGAGAGAACGGCTGCGTCCTTATGTAACAAAACGGATGCAGGAAGCCCATGAAAAAGGAACCCCGGTAATGCGGCCTATGTTTTACGATTTCCCGGATGACCCTATCTGCTGGGAAGTGGAAACGCAGTATCTCTTCGGGCCCGATATCCTGGTAGTTCCGATTACGGATGCGGGATGCCGGACCATTGAGGTTTATTTGCCTGCGGGCGCATCCTGGACAAATGCATGGAGCGGCGAGAAATTCCAGGGAGGGCAGTGGATTACGGCTGATGCGCCTATTGAGCAGATACCGCTTTTTGCCAGAGATGGTTTTGATATACCTGTTCATTAATACGTTTGTGGTAGGAAAGGTGTGAAGTTATGAAAGGACATTGGAGAGGGGGAATT
>BLLT01000563.1 GCA_011958945.1 Lachnospiraceae bacterium
CACATTTCATTTGGACACCTGTGTGAATAAACAAAAACCCTTCCCGCAGATGGCCTGGGGAAGGGTCGCGAGCTTTCACTTAATAATTCATTTTACTGTGCTGCCGCTGCGTTTGCTGTTGTTACGAATTCTTCTACAGCGGTTGCAACATCTGCATCTGTACCAATCTGCTGCAGCATGTTCCACCATGCGGTACGTGCTTCAGCCCATCCGCCAACTACCTGATAGTAATCGCCCATATAAGGGATGAATGTTGAATATTCTGTCATGAGCTCGTCTTCTTCATAGATATTGCCTAAATCTTTTACCGGCCAGTAGTTGGAAGCTTTTACGCTTTCGACTACCTGAGTCTGGTCGTTTGCCATAAAGTCGATGAATGTTTTTGCTGCTGCAATTTTTGCTTCATCGCCATTGTTGAAGATACCGAATCCCCAGATACCGCCGCAAAGTTCAGGGTCGCCGCTGTCTGTAGGGAATGCCATCGGAAGAACGTCAAAGCCGATTGTTTCGGCATTGTTCTTTTCCTGGGATACGTTCCAGCAAAATGCCATTGCCAGCGTTCCGTTGCAGAACAGGTTGATTTCATCGCCGCCTGCAATAGATGCATCGAAGTTGATGCCGTCCATGCTCTTTAAGAGTTCAAGTGCTTTGATGTTTTCTTCGCTGTTAGCAGTATATTCTGTATGTTCAGGGTTTGTAAATGTGCCGCTGTAGAGGTTGTTAACCAGTGCACGTGTTCCCTGGTCGCCGCCCTGGCCGCTGCAGTATACAGCGCCTACGTTGGTCTGGCCGGAATCGTAAACTGCCTGAACAGCTTTTACAAAGTTATCCGTTGTCCATGTGCGGTTTTCTTCATCCAGATACTGAAGAGCATCAGCAGCTTCGAAGACATCGCGGTTAATTGCCATGGTGTGTGCTGTCATACATAAAGGATATTCGTAGAACACACCGTCATTGCTCTGGCAGGCGTTTTCAACAGAATCATAAATAGCAGCTTTTGCATCATCTGTCCATAAATCGGCAAGATCTACCATCAAGCCTCTGGCTCCCCAGTTTGCAACGAGACGTTCGGGTCCTTCCAGAATAACGTCGGGAGCCTGGTTGCCTTCAATAGCGGTATTTACCTGGTCATCGCCGTTGGTATAATCCAAATATTCAACTGTTACATTAATTTCAGGGTGTGCTGCATTGAAATTTGCAATCAGGCCGTCTACTACGGCTGAATCACCCCATCCGCCGATAGGATAGGTCCATAATGTAATGTCTGTGGAGCCTCCGGCGGATGCTTCTGCTGCGGCTTCTTCCGTAGCCGGTTTCTCTGCTTCTGCAGCCGGTGCTTCTGGCTCTGCAGCGGGTTCGGCGGCGGCCGGTTCTGTGTTCTGGGTGCTGCCCGAGTTGCCGCAGGCAACTAAGGAGAAGGCCATAATAGAACTCAGTGCCATTGCTAAAAGTTTACGCTTTTTCATAAAAAATCCTCCTTTTATGATTTTTAATTTGGGGGCATTACCGTCATAATTTACAACGGAACACCTCTGTGTTATGTATTTCTTAGGATAATTTTATAATTTGAATCATCACTTGTCAATAGATTATTGAAAATTTATTTCATTTTTTAT
>BLLT01000564.1 GCA_011958945.1 Lachnospiraceae bacterium
GGAAATGCCGGGTCACAAAAGCCGCGCAGAAATGGAGTGAAATATGGAAAAAGAAATGAAAAATCAAGGAAACAAGAAGACCCCATCCTGGCAGTATTCAATTATAGCCTTTGCGGTGATCGTACTCTTTATCGCATTAGGGTTTGCCCTGTTCAGGATTGATTTTGCTATTTTGCTGTTTACATCCTGGCTGATTGCAGGGGCATTTGCGATGCCGTTAGGATTTAAATTCCGGGAAATCGAGGATTTTGCTTATGAATCCGCGAAAAAATGTATCCCGTCCTCTGCGATTATCCTGGCAGTAGGGATAATGATTGCAGCTTTTATGGCAGCAGGCACCATCCCCTCCATTCTGGTTGCCGGAATGAAAATTATTACACCGAAATTCTTCCTGCCGTTTACCTTTTTATTTTGTTGCGTGATTTCGGTTGCAACAGGTACGTCATGGGGAACTGCAGGAACCGTAGGCGTGGCAATGATCGGCATAGGAACGGCAATGGGGATCAACCCGGCATATACGGCGGGCGCAATCATATCCGGCGCATATTTTGGAGATAAAATGTCTCCTCTTTCGGATACTACGATTTTAGCTTCCACATTGACAGAGACCGATATTTTTGTACATATCAAAGCGATGCTGTGGTCGACCATCCCGGCGGCAGTGCTTTGTGTTATTGTCTACAGCGTGATGGGAATTGTATCAGTGAGTGATAATTATGACCGGGCCGCGGCGGACGCATTTGTGGAAACATTAAAGGGGCTTTATCACATTAATTTACTGCCGGTAATCCCGCTGATCGTCGTTATCGTAATGATTCTGATGAGAAAATCAACCGTTGTTTCCCTACTGATTGGTTCGGTGATTGCAGCAGTGATTGCTGTGGCATACCAGGGATGTTCCATTTCCGAACTGGGCGGCTTTTTGACCAGCGGATTTGTATCGGCTACGGAGGATAAAATGGTTACATCGATCCTGAACCGGGGCGGCCTGACGAGCATGCTTAAGCTGCTGTCTATCTTTATCAGTGCATTAGGCCTGGGCGGTATTTTGTCGGAAACAGGAATTTTACAGCCGATTTTCGATATGCTTGTGAAGAGGATCAAAAATGGGAAAGGGGTTCTGCTTGCTGCCTATGTTACCA
The DNA here is from genome assembly GCA_011958945.1 of Lachnospiraceae bacterium. Classification (GTDB taxonomy): domain Bacteria; phylum Bacillota; class Clostridia; order Lachnospirales; family Lachnospiraceae; genus Kineothrix. The sequence goes on from BLLT01000564.1 coordinate 1,143, forward strand.
CATGGCTTGGCATTACGCTGGTACCGACTTATAACTTCCCATTTGTAATGGATGCAACTTTATTTAATCCGCTGTTAAAACGTTATAATTTGAAATCGGAGAATTTATCAAGAATCATGGAGGATGTTGGAACATTAGGCGGAACCCTGATGCCCTGGAGTACAGGCCCGGTATTTGTGGCAGGCGTTTTAGGGGTGTCGGCAGCGTCTATGTGCAAATATAATTTACTGGCAATGTTTGTGCCGATCATTTCGTTGATTTATATTTTGACCGGATTTGGCTTGAAGAAAATCGACCCTTCCAGAGACTTTTCAGCGATTGAAGGCGGGATTGAATAAGAAGAGAAGAATGCTGCAAGATGAGATAAAGATTGAAAATTGAATATTTTCAATCTGGAGATTATGCTACGTAAGTTTGCGTTTCGCACTAAAGTCTCCGGGCTTTGGAAAGGGAGCATGGTTATAAAGATGAA
>BLLT01000565.1 GCA_011958945.1 Lachnospiraceae bacterium
TTTCCTGCAATAAGGAGGAAATGTATGGAAAAAAACGTAGTTACAAAACTGGAAGACCTGAACCTGATAAACCGGTTTCTGTTCGATGAGGTGATGGAGGACAGGGAGTCCTACCAGGCCACGGTGAGCATCCTGCTTGGGGAGGACATACAGCTGCTGGACGAGCCGGAGACGGAAAAGGAACTGAGGGTATCGCCGGAGCTTCGGGAAATCAGGCTGGATGTGGTCAGCATGGACAAAGGCGGTAAACTTTACTATACGGAGATGCAGCAGAAGAACACGAAGAACTTAAGGCGGAGGAGCCGGTACTACCAGGCGCAGCTGGATGTATCCCTGTTAGCGCCGGGGAGCAAGGATTTTAACCTGTTGAGCGACAGCTGCCTTATCCTGGTGTCGCCCTTTGATATCTTTGAAAGGGGGTTGTACCGGTATACCTTTGAAAACATCTGCAAGGAATGCCCGGACCTAAAGCTGGAAGACGGGGCTTCCAGGGTATTTATCAATACGAAGGGGAAAAACAAATGTAGTTTCTCCCAGGAGTTTTTGGACTTTATGGAATACATAACTAATACAACAGACGAAGCGGCGGAAAGGACAAAGAGCCAAAAGATAAAACGGATTCATGAACAGGTAAAGAGAATCAAACTGTCGGAGAAGATGGGGGTGAAGTATATGCAGCTGTGGGAAGAAAAGGCATATATACGTGAAGAAGGGTATGAAGAAGGGTATGAAGAAGGAGATAAAAAACGGCTTATCCATACAATATGTAAAAAGCTGAGAAAGGGGAAAGCACTGGAACAAATAGCGGATGAGGTGGAGGAAAGCCTAGACCTGGTAAGGGGAATTTGCCTTGTGGCGCAAAAAGAAGCTCCGGATTATGACTGTGATAAAATCTATGAAATATTGTATGGGGCGGAACTGACTATTCATTCATACAAATAATGCAAATCAAGATGCGGAAACATGGTGATAATTGAATAGATTTTGTATCCAAACGATGATATGATTATATCAATTAGCAGCCGGTCATAACACAACAATCATAATAAAGAGGTGATACTATGACAGATAATGAATTATTACTTGCAATATCTGATATGCTTGACCCGATAAGGGAAGACATTCAAGAAATGAAATCCAGAGTAAAAAAGATTGAGATTATGCAAGAAAATGAATTATTACCAAGATTAAGTACAATTGAATCTTGTTATACATCGACCTATGATAGATACAAAGATAATGTTGAAACATATGAATCAATGAAACAGGATATATCCATTATAAAAAAAGTGGTAGCTGAGCATAGCGAAAAATTTTATAAATTGGCATAATCACAATAAAGCAGATGAAAAATTGGTTTAGGACATTGAATAAATCAAAAAAGCAGGGATTCGAAAGGGTTTCTGTTTTTTTGTGTGCAAAATTAGTCCTATCCAGCTTGAAATTTCGACAAAATTTTACGAAAGTTACATATAAACCTATTAATTATTACATGTTGCGTCTTGGGCTATAAAAATATGGTAATATATGGAAAAAAAAGAGAGGAATGATTATATGAAAGTAAATGAAATCGCCAATCCGCCAGCTATGCTGGGGAGAATAGTGTAAGCGGAA
>BLLT01000566.1 GCA_011958945.1 Lachnospiraceae bacterium
AATTTTCAATTTTCAATCTTTCTCCTCCATCCGCCATCACATTTGTTCATTCATTTTGGAACTTATTATTCTGCCGTCCGGCTCGTTGCCTGCAGAAATAAACAAGTCCATATCTGTAGTTCGAAGAAATAATAACATTTCACGTTTCAATTGTCAACTCATTTTTATTTTTAGTTAACAATATATTTTTACATATCCTATGGTTCACTCCTGCCTTACTAAAACCTATATAACCATATTCAATATACCATTACAGCAGCTTACGGGTAATCGCCTCTGCGGTAGACGTCCGCGCGAAAGCATAGACCTCCGGGTTGCGTTTGCAGAATCCATAAAAAAGGCATTCTATGAGAAACAGCTGCCCCAGCTTGGCCGCAACAGAGCCCGACTGGAGAGGGCCTTCGTTATAACCGCAAAGCAGAACCACATCGGCAAATTCGGTGGCCCGCGATTTGGGGAAATGGGTAATCAATATTACGCGCACCTTCCTGTCCTTGGCAATGCGCATAATATCTTCCATATCTTTCGTCGATCCCGAATATGAGAAAAAAAGAATCACATCCTTTTCACCCGCTAGCGCAATTGATATCGCTTGCATATGCGAATCGGAAATATGCACGAAACGTGATGTTGCTGTGGAAAAGCGAGCCCATGCTTCCATAGCCATTACCATGCTTCCTCCGTTTCCAAAACAAAATACCCTGTCAGCTTCGGAAAGCAAATCTACCGCCCTGGTAACCGCCTCTTCATCCAGCAGATCCAGCGTTTCATTCAGGGAAAGAACCTGGGAAGCGTGCAGCTTTTGGAATACACTTTTTAGTGTATCCTCCGAAGTAATCGTATCGGGAGCGCCTAAAGGATCTCCCAGATCCGACGCATAATCCGCTTTTGCCAATGCCAGCTTCATCCCATTGTAACCCGAAAGCCCCAGGTTATGGCAGAAACGGGTGATAGTCGCTTCGGACACGCCGCTGTTCTCCGCCAGGTTCGAGATTGACATGTACTGGACATGATAAGTATTAGCGAAAATATAGTCCGCCAGCTTTTTTCCGGAACGTGTCAGCGAGTGATATTGTTCAGTAATAACCTCCAGAATATTTGCAGACAAAGCATTACCTCCTAATTCCAGTTGTTCATCTAAATAGATGCTCTTTTTATTAGTTTCATTCCTCACGGAAGTCAAGCATGGCCGCCCCTAACATACCAGCCTGGTTTCCCAGTCTCGCCTTTTCTATTTTCACATGGCTAAAGCTGGGCATAATATGCTGGTGCAATTTTTCACGTATCTGTTTAATCACATAGGGCTGCTCCATCACGCCTCCCCCCAGAACGATGCAGGAAGGGTTTAGCATACAGACCACCGTAATCAGTCCATAAATGATTTCCATAATCCATCCATCAATAATCTCCTTCACTTCCGGGCGCTCCTGCTGTGAGAAAACCGCACGCCCATCGAACAGCGCAGGATCCAGCTGTCTGGCCCGCCCAACCAACGCTGTAGCGGAAGCATATTTTTCATAGCATCCGGAAAACATTCCTTCCTTTATATCGCGTTCTTCCGGATGTGTAACAATCCCGCCGAACTCCCCTGCGGAACAGCTGC
>BLLT01000567.1 GCA_011958945.1 Lachnospiraceae bacterium
TACTCAAACTTCGCACTCGCATAAGTGCCTATGCACCTTGAAAATTCAATAAAAACTGGCAATAAAATAGCATGAAACACTCTGGTTTTGGTATAATTGAATTGCTCAGAAACAACATACCACCGGAGGCTCATGCTATGAATAACAGTATAACACAAGACAGCCAGAATGATAACCAGATTTCTAAAACTATCAAAAAATTTTTCTCCAGATTCCATGTGACGTCTGCCCTGAAAACGGCGGGCGCTTATCATAAGAAAGGCACGCCTGTGACACAGATTTTTCAGTATCTGTTTCTTCTGATCTTTTCAAACAGAAGCATGTACATGAATCTGCTGTCGGGAAGAAATACGCCGGCTTTTGCTAAAGATACGGTATACCGCTTTATGAAATCAACACAGATCAACTGGATCAGGTTCACAACGATACTTGCATCAAGAATTATCAAGGATGCCGTTGTCCCGCTGAATAATGCGGACAGGGAAAATGTCCTCTGTATTGATGACTCCATGTTTGAGAGAAACCGCTCCAAGAAGGTGGAACTCCTTGCAAAAACTTACGACCATGCAAAACATGCTTATAAGTTCGGATTCCGTATGCTGACACTGGGATGGACTGACGGCAGTACGTTTCTTCCGGTCAACAGCATCCTTTTATCCACAGATAATAAGAAAAACCGTGTGAATGAAGCCGTCAGCCTCGATAAAAGAACCGTCGGTTATAAGCGCCGCAAGCTTTCTATGACCAAAGGGACGGAAGTCATGTTGGAACTTCTCAAAGCCGCTAAAACAGGGGGTATTCCCGCAAAATATGTCCTCTTTGACAGCTGGTTTTCTTCTCCTAAATCGCTTCATGCCGTAAAAAATCTTGGCTATGAAGTAATTGGAATGATTAAGAAAACCCCGAAAATGTTCTTCCGATACAATAAAGAAGAACTCTCCCTTATCAATATCTACAAAAGGAACAAGAAACGCAGGGGACGTTCCAGATATCTCTTATCGGTGGAGGTGGAAGTTATCAGGGGAGAAAAATCCATCCCCGCAAGAGTCGTATATGTCCGCAACCGGAATAAGCGGAAAGAGTACCTCTGCCTTATCTCAACGGATACGTCTTTAAGCGAAGAAGAAATCATCCGCCTTTATGGGAAACGCTGGGATATCGAAGTATTCTTCAAAGTCTGCAAGAGTTATCTCAGGCTCAGTAAAGAATGCCATTCCCTTTCCTTTGATGCAATGAGCGCCCACACAGCGGTGGTCTTTACCAGATATATGATGCTGTCCATCGAAAACAGGGAATCAAACGACAACCGGTCTCTTGGGGAATTATTTCTGTACTTTACTGATGAAATGTCTGACATTACATGGATAGAGGCATTTCAGATGCTACTCCAAATGTTCCGGAAACTCTTAGAGGAACACTGCGATCTCGTTGATGAAAAGATAGATGAACTGGTTGAAGCATTCATCAGCACTTTGCCATCTCTTCTACAATCGCAATTAGTTGCGGCATAGCGGTATAAAAGACTGTTCTTTGATAATTGAATCATTGCCAGATATTGAATTTTCAAGGTGCATAGCTAAAATCTATGTGCGAAGTTTGAG
>BLLT01000568.1 GCA_011958945.1 Lachnospiraceae bacterium
GGCCCCTGCTTTAAAAAAACTTTTACCTGGCTGCGGCTGCCTATCCCGGCATCGCATAGAAATTTATCTAAGCGAAGCATTCCCTTTCTCCTTCTATTTTTCCGTATATGTCATATACTTGTATTAGATTTTTCTTTATAAAAATGGTGATTCTTTGAGAAAAAATATAAAAACTTTTTTCCTTACGCTCACGTTTATTCTTCTGACGGGCCTTTTGCTGGCTTTTCCAAAAGAAAGCCTTGCTTTTTCCCTGACTGGCCTGCAGCTTTGGTTTAACCGGATGGTTCCTACACTGCTTCCCTTTATGATTTTATCGGGTATTATGATTCGCCTGAATCTAACGGAGCATGTGGTCAAAGCGGTCAGCCCTTTTCTCATGCCCTTTTTCAAAATAAGCTTAAACGGCATCTATGCTATTGTGATTGGCTTCCTCTGCGGATTCCCGATGGGGGCGAAGGTCATCGCAGATTTATATGAAGGGCACAAAATTTCAAAAAAAGAGGCTTCCTTTCTGCTGGCCTTCTGCAATAATATCGGCCCCGTATATTTTATCAGCTTTGTGCTCCCTACTTTGGAACTTAGCCTGGTTTTCCCATATGTATTTGGCATGTATGGCCTGCCTTTATGTTACGGCTTATTTTTACGGTATACGATATACCGGAATGTCATTCCCGCCACGCCCTGCCCGATCCCTGCCCGTAAGTTGAGAAATATCCTATCCGCCGCCGAAGGAACCGCCCCGATTTCATTGCTGGATACTCTGGACGATTCCATTTTATCAGGGTTGTACAGCATTGCCAAGCTTGGAGGATATATGGTACTTTTTAATCTGTTGAATCTGCTTCCAAGGGCGTTTCTGCCTGTGGTTACATGCGCAGGTGTAGAAACAGGGGCTGTTGCGAACTGCCTTTTGGAAATTACCAGCGGCATTAGCCGCATCGGCAGCCGTGCTCCCCTTATCGTGCTGCTTTTGCTGCCTTTCGGCGGCTTTTCCTGTATTGCCCAGACATATAGTATGATAAAAAATACTGACCTTTCCTTAAAAAAATATCTGTTTCATAAACTGGCGCTTTCCGGTATTACCTTGCTTTACTATTTTCTTTGGCAGCTATTTTTTTCCTCTTCGTTTCTTCTTTGAGTGCCGTTCCCTTAAAAGGATTCCGGCCAGCAAAATCAATACCAGGAGGATAGATGAGCAAACTACGGCCACCTGGAGAAAATATAAAACGGTTGGCTTGGGTGCAAAGCTGTCTTTTTCCGAATCGTTTATATCAGCCAATGCTTCCGGGCTATTTTGCGCCGTCATCACACCGGCTTCCACTGCATTTTCCTGGGGCTTCGGAGTTGCCGCAGTATTTTCTGCGGCAGCATCCTTCTTTTCTGTCAAGGAATTTTCCGTAACGGAACTTTCCCCATAATCCATGGAAGGCAGATAAATATGGTTGCTTTCCGCAGAAATATCATATTTATTATATACCTTTACCACTAAATCCGGAACGGTTCCGGAAGGAATATTTGTCGTAAAGGTAAGAATATCTTTGCTGCGGGGTTTCCACTCCTGTAACTGGGAATAAGTTTCCCCTCCATCCCAGCTATAGCTG
>BLLT01000569.1 GCA_011958945.1 Lachnospiraceae bacterium
GCACACCAATCGGTGTGGGAAGTTTGAGTATTTAAGATCAAATTTGGACGGCATGCCATGAAGATACCTCATAATAATATCTTGACCGCACCTATGTTCCTTACAAATATCACCTAAAAACCTCCCACTGTCTTTCGGAATCCGATTAAAGGTTTCTTTTTCTATTTCTGCCAATCCAAACGTCGGCTTATAGCTACCCCACTCCCAGTTATCCAGAAGAGACCAGCACATGTACCCCCATACTTCAACCCCCATATCCATGGCCTCTCGGATTGCCTGTAGCATAGATGCAATATATACAATCCGGAATCGGTCATCTGATGTTGCCATACCGTTCTCCGTAATCATACATGGCTTGTCTTTCATTCGGATCAAGGCATTAATCATAATCTCTGGATAGATTTCATCCGTATAGAACGGAATATCCAAACCACGGATATGTGTCGCATTATAGAACGGATGCTCATGCAACCACTTTTCCTTTCTTCCATCAATCAAGGACCGGGAATAAGTATTGAACGCCCAGAAGTCACAGGTATCCTTCACTTCTTTTACCCATTTCCCATCAAAGCCAGGAGCACATATCTCTCCTGTTCGAATTGCATGGAGAAAAAACTCATTTTCCATATAGTCCGCATATCCGGCAAGGACATTGTCTAACAAATCATTCTGACCACGATATGGCATTTTCATAAAATAGGCCAGAGAAGAACTTGCAGGTTTCTTCGAGTACTTTTTGATGATATGATATGCCGCCGCATGATACTCCAGGATATTCAACCGCTCATACATATTATATCTGTAGGGCAGGTTCAACTCGTTGACAGTAATCCAATAGTCTACATAAGGCTCAACTTTGGGAACAATGTATTCTATATATTGTTTCCAAACTTCCATCTGATTAAGATTTCGGAATGCTCCAAGTCGCTCAAACCATATTGGATGTGCAAAGTGATACAAAGTTAAGCAGATTTTGATTCCTTCCTTTTTCAATGTGTCTAACTGATGCAGGTAGTGATCCACTTCTTTCCCATCAAACATATTCTGTTCAGGTTCGATTCTCGACCACTCTATAGACAACCGATAGGCATTCAGACCGAGGTCTTTTATCAGTGTGATATCTTTGTCATACATTTCGTAACTATTGCAGGCGATTCCCGCAGACTGGTAGAATGGACCCGGCTGAAAGAACTCCTCGCTGTCAAACTGAGAATGACAATTACCTTCAATCTGCTGACCGGCGGTTGATGCTCCAATAAGGAAATCTTCTGGCAATTTGATCTCTGGATACTGAAAAATGTCAATCATATGTGTTCTCCTTTTCTTTTATTTGCTTTACGGCTTCCATTGAATCTATGTCCATCATATAGTGATCACAGCATTTAATCCACATAGTTTCTTTACAACAAATCCGCACTTTTTTCACCTTGATTATCTATTTAAAATCTATGAATATTATTGCTTTTTTCAAAATAAACCCATAATATTTTCACGGAAACAGATATTGCATGGAAAATTCTAAAAGAGTATAATAATTAAAAATAATATAGAATAGATACGATTGATATATCTGTAAAAAAGAATTGGCCCAGCGGCC
>BLLT01000570.1 GCA_011958945.1 Lachnospiraceae bacterium
GGAGTCTGGCTTAGAACAGCAAATGGCAAAGGAGAAGGGTGTATGGATAATCAATATAAAAAATTAGTGCCCTGTATTTATCTATACAAAGGGAATGCAGTAAAAAGCTTATCCGATATCACTATCATTGATACGAACCCGGTTATGCTGGCAAAATACTACAGCGACAACCATGGGGATGAACTTCTTATCTTTGATATGTCAAAGGGGGATGCGGAACACGAAGAGGCGCTGGATATCATAAAGGAAATCTGCAATGTGGCAGAAATCCCCGTTATCGGCGCCGGCAATGTTCATCGTATGGAGGATGTGAAGAAACTGCTTTATGCAGGATGCAAAAAAGCGGCTTTAAACTATTCCAAGCAGGAAAACATTTTAATCACAGAGGAAGTATCCAAGAAATTCGGGAAGGAAAAAATAGCTGCATGCTACGCAGGAACGGATACGATTTTGGATAATCAGGAACTTTTGGACGAATATGTGGATGAGTTGATTCTGGTCAATGCTGCCGCTTTAAGGGAAAGCATTCATTTTTGGAATGGGAATCCCCCCATACTGGCCATGCTGCCGGAAGTTTCTTTGGACAAACTCATAGAAATCCTCTCCGATTCCACAATATGCGGCATTGCCGGCCATGCGATCAATGAAAATGCAAAAGAACTTTCGGCGATTAAATCCTTATGTCAGGAGAATGGGATAAAGGTGAATACACTTGAGGCCACTTTCCGTTGGACCGATTTTAAGTTAAATTCCGATGGCCATGTTCCGGTAGTCGTGCAGGATTATAAAACCGATGAAGTGCTGATGGTGGCTTATATGAACGAAGAGGCTTACCAGATGACCATCCAGACAGGGAAAATGACTTATTTCAGCAGGAGCCGCAATGAACTTTGGGTAAAAGGGGATACAAGCGGACATTATCAGTACGTGAAATCTTTGATGGCAGACTGCGATATGGATACGATTCTCGCCAAGGTTTCCCAGGTAGGGAATGCCTGTCACACAGGCAGCTATTCTTGTTTTTTCAATGAAATCGTTAAGAGGGAATATGAGGAGACAAACCCCTTAAAGGTATTCGAATCCGTCATGGGTGTTATTAAAGACCGGAAGGTGCATCCTAAGGAAGGTTCGTATACTAACTATTTGTTCGATAAGGGGATAGATAAGATATTGAAAAAGCTGGGGGAAGAGGCTACAGAAATCGTTATTGCTTCGAAAAACCCTAATCCCAATGAGATTAAGTATGAGATTGCTGATTTTCTTTATCATATGATGGTTCTTATGGCGGAAAAGGGGGTCAGCTGGGAAGAAATTGTAGAGGAATTGGCGAAAAGGTAGAAAATTTCTGCAAAGTAATGAAATGAATGAAATATAAAAATCCATTTTCAGGGGCGGTACAGTTATATAATCTGCCTGTACAGTGTTTATCCGCAAAGCCGGACGCTGTATGGCAGGGCATATAACTGTACCGCCTCTAAAAATGCCCCGTAACAGTTCGGCCCAGGACTTTACACTTGCCGAAAAGTAGGACTTTAAAAAAAGTCCAGGCGAGTGCGTCAATGTGACAAGGAATCCGAAAGGCTGAACTGTTACG
>BLLT01000571.1 GCA_011958945.1 Lachnospiraceae bacterium
TTATGCACATTACGCACAGTGCCGACTACTACGAAATCCCCCTCATTCATACTTATTTTTACAATTTGTTCTATACTTATTCTTGACAAAGCGACACGAATGACGCATAATTAAAAGCGACACGAGTGTTGCAAAAGAAAAGAGGTGATAACATGAGCTTGAAAGGAGAAAAGACAAAACAGGATATTCGAGAAAAGGCATATCAACTGTTTGCGGAAAAGGGATTTAAAGATGTAACTATGAAAGATATTTGCGAGTTGACGGGGCTTAGTCGTGGAGGACTGTACCGCCATTATGAAAGCACCGAGCAGATATTTTTGGAGATAGTTAATGCTTTTTCCAATAAGCAAAAAAGTGAAGTATTTACTAAAATTGAGCAGCACGTTCCAGCTACCACGATATTACAGGAACTTCTTTCAAGATATGCAACAGAAATGATTGATTATGAAAATTCTATAAGCCTTGCTATTTACGAATTTTATAGTAATCCAGCGGTTTCTAAAGAAAATAATTCAGTAAAAAAACAGTACGAAATTTCAAAATCAACATGGATAGAACTTATCAACTACGGAATGGATACGAAAGAATTTAATTCCGTGAACCCGGAATCAATTTTCAATGTAATTATTTTTGCATATCAAGGAGTACGAATGTATAGCAAGTTGATGAAAATGGATAAAGATATTCCCAATCAAATAATAAATGAAATAAAGCGGCTACTATTGCCGGAGGAGGTTCAGCATGAAAAATGATATTGTTTTGGTAAGACCAACTTTAGCACTAAAAGAAAAAGCTCTTGATTATCGAAAGGAACATTTTCAACATGGAGAAGAAATTATCTACGGAAGTGAGCTTTTTGACAAGACAGAAAGCTACGAGGAATGGCTATCCTCTGTAACGCTAAACACGAATCCCAAAACGGTAAATGAAAATTGGGTAGTTACGGATACTTTTTTTGCTTTAAGAAAAAGTGATGATAAGATAATCGGAGTTATTGATTTAAGACATACGCTGAATGAATTTTTGAAAGATTTAGGGAATTGTGGGTATAGTGTACGTCCATCTGAAAGAAAAAAGGGATATGCAACAGAAATGCTATGCCAACTTCTCCAAGTGGCTAAAGAAGCAGAAATGAAAGAGCTTCATATATCTGTTGAAAAAGAAAATTTAGCGTCAATAAAAGTTATACAAAAAAATGGCGGCGTGTATGAACGGAGCTTTTCTTTTGAAAATGAAGTAGCAGATATTTATAAAATTAAATTATAAATTTTTGAGTTTAGCGGGGGCGACAGCTTGAGTGTTATTGCCCCTCTGAATTATAAAAAAATAACAGTAAACCATGCACCGCCCTATGTGGGAGAAAGGGGGAATCATTTATGCCTTGCACAGAAGCATACAAAGAACACATTATGTACACGTTCAATGGCTTTTGCAAGACCGTCATACACTATGCGGCACTCAACGCATGGCGTGACAGAAGCAGACGGCGGCAAAAAGAAATATCCCTTGAATACCTCACAGAAGAAAAATTTTACCCTTTAGGCACAACAGACGAATATTTTGAAGCACCCTATGAAGAATACC
>BLLT01000572.1 GCA_011958945.1 Lachnospiraceae bacterium
TTCAAAATATTTCTTCCCTTAAAACAGCAATAGATGGCATGGAACTACTATTCTCCAAAAATAAGAAGTACAAAATGAAAAGGGAGCCAGTACTGCTCCCTTTTCATTTTTACGCTCTCGCCCTTAATGTGCCAGCTATTTAATTTTCATATATCCCTTTCAGCGTAAACTGGTCTAAGATATGCCCGTCCATTTCCCGGTGAAGTTCATTCAGCAGAAATCCCTTTTCCAACTCCAGCATCTTATCCAAGGCATACACATGAAGTTCATATACGTGCGGCTTATCGGGCGGCGTCATCCCGCCGTAATAACAGGAAAGCTCCGTGGACTGCTCTCCGCCCTGTATGCTCGTCCAGCTATTCCTTCCCTGCACAAAGTCATCCGCCGTCTGGCTCTCATTCTCTTTGATCTCAAAACGGGTAATATTTGCCGCCAGCCAGTGTATCCATGCGAATCCCCCTGTCACCGGGTATGCGTCCTTGTCCTCCAAAACAATGGCAATCGACACCGTTTCCTGCGGCGCACCTTCCACCTTAAAGGGTAAAGAATAAGTAGGGATGCCGTTTTCATTGAACTGCGTCCCATGCCCGCCATATTGGGGCTGGATTACTCCGTTTATAATGCCGCTGCTTGTAACATTCATCTTTGATATCCTCCAATTCGATTTATGATGATATTTTAAGCGGCGGTTTCCGGACAGTAAATTACCCACTTTTTCGTGGGTACTAATCCGGAACTACTCCCTTTTCCTCCAGAATATGCCCCATGCCGTTTGCTTTCAGATAATCAATCCCTATATGCTGCATGATCCTTAATGCCTCCAGTATCTCCCTTCCCATACCATCCGTTAAGGAATATTCCACATGGAGCGGGTACCCCTCATAGGACTTTTTTTCCACAAATCCGTAATCCATCAGTTCCTTTAACTGCTCCAACAACATTTTCTGTGTAATGCCGTCTATATCCCGCTCCAGCTTCGCCAGGGATGTTGCCCCTAAACGCAGCCGCCATAAGATGATCGGTTTCCATTTCCCTTTGATCATGTCATGCACCAGTTCCAAAGGGCAGGTATATTCTGTCCTCATTTTCATAGACGATGCCCCTTTCCGTTTCCTATTACTTCGACAGAAAACCGTTCCCGCTAAAGCAAAAGCATCCACTGAATTATACCATAAATATTTTCTGTTTTTCACCCAATGTCACGAAACGACTATTTTTCGGGAGTGGAAAGCAAAAAAGAGCCATTGACAGTCCTTGCCCTCCTGCTAACATTTTTCAATTTTTCTGTATACTAACAGGTAAAACCCCATACTATCACGGAAACTCATATACAAACACGAAAACTCCATGCAGTTTCCGTGTTTGTATTATATCTCCCGTTTATCGACAGCATTTTCCGTCAAGCTAATACACCTTTCAGCCAAAACCGCCAATATCCTACCCCTTTTTACCTTTCCGTTTTATACTATCACGGAAACCCCGGACTTTTGCGTGAAAGTATACTTTTGCCTGATAGTACGATTTTTTCCCCAATCGCCATCCTATCAGCGGCATCAAAAAACACAAAAATAGGGGGCCACCAC
>BLLT01000573.1 GCA_011958945.1 Lachnospiraceae bacterium
GGAAAAGATATGCCATACTTGTTTGTGAAGAGTTCAGTTGCCTTGAATTTCACATGAACAGGGACATGACCAACTGGATTCTGATAAAAATTGAATACAGGAGGTCTGAAAATGGAACAATTACCAAAACGGATACACGAAAATGGCATTGATTATATCCTTGTCGGAGATTACTATATCCCTGACCTGAAACTGCCGGAGGAAAACCGCCCTATCGGGAAATACGGAAGCCTGCACAGGACTTATCTGAAAGAATGCCACTCTGCCCGGTACAGCAATCTTATCCTGACCGGGGAACTCTGGACGTATCTTGCTGACCTGAATGAACAGGCACAGGAAAGGCTTGACACTATCATGGAACAGATGAAAGCTGCCGAGGGTGTGACGGAAGAACTGAAAGCAGCAAATCAAATGGAGTGGGTGCAGCGTTGCAATAACATCCGCAACCGGGCAGAAGAAATTATTTATGCGGAACTGGTCTATGTATAAGGATGGCGGTTTTATTTGTAAAAAAACAGCTCTACAGCCGGAAAATTGAATGGGAAATATAATAATCTTACAAAAGAGCTACGAACCGCTTTGGCGGAAACAGTAGCTTTTTTGTGTCATTCTTTCGGTTTTTTCTTTCCGAACAGGGACAACAGCTTTGATTTCCCACGCTGGCTGGTGACTGCCGGAAGTACGGGGGATTTTTTGAATACACGTGCAAGGGCGATACGGTCATCTTCCGGGAGGTTCATATAATCAATTCCGAATACCCGACAGATAGTAAACGCCCGCTTTTCGTCGGCTGTTCCTTTGTGCATGAGGGCGTCCAGCAGTATTACGGGAATATTTCTGGCAAAATCCGCTGCGGGTGTTTCCGGTTCGGCAGTTGTCCTGTCGGATTCATGCCGGGTGCGGAGGTCTTTTACAATCCGGTCAAGGTCATCATGGATAACATGACTGAAAAACATCTCCTCGCTGACCTGCCCCAGCTCCAAAGTACGCATATAAAGGTCATTTTCTGGTGTCTGGTGCTGTTCCATGACGGACTGCCTTGCTTTTTCCAGAAGTAAATTCATGTCTTGGACACGCATATCGGCAATCCGGTCAATGCAGATTTCTATATCCGTCATCAGACGCAGAAATCCGGGGTGGCAGACAAGCTCACAAAGAAGCCGGTTGTTCATTGCACCGCTTTTTAATAAATCAACTGTGGAATCATCCAAATGCAGCTCATACAGGGAAGTGTTTGGATGATTTTTATTTTCAGTTAGCCCCATGAGGTAATCCATAGACAGACCATAATATTCTGCCAGTTTTGCCAGATTAAATGGACTTATATCGGTGCAGTTGTCGGATTCATATTTTCCCAGAGTGGCTTTTGCTATGCCGGTCGCTTTTTCAAGTTCCGCAAGTGTCATGTGGCGGCTGGTTCTTTCATCCTTTAATTTTTCCTGAAGCGTTAATTTAATATACATCACTTATCTCCTCCCAAAACAGCGTCAGATTCATTATAACACAGAGCATTTCCGAAAACGTGGAAATTTCCGTTTTTTTGGATTTTTTCTGACCTTTCGGACATACGGGGGAAGCC
>BLLT01000574.1 GCA_011958945.1 Lachnospiraceae bacterium
AAACAACCAGTTTCACGGATTCAGGTATATCAATATATGGAACATGGGTTGCCACTTTTGGCAATCATATCCACATCGGCACTTTGTTTACAGCTACATTTTAATACCATATTCTACTTATCACATTTTCCCCATTTCCATAAGCCGGTATAAGGTTTCCACTAAGATGTTCATGCAGTTCCTTTGAATCTGTACCATATTTCTTGCCAACATATTGACGGCATCCATATTTATCCATATTTACATTTCCTGTGTTTGATACATCTGTATATACCCCTGATACTTCACCCGATACTTTATTTACAAATTCTGTTAATTCTTCCTTGGTCATTTTCTGCATTGATATTCTCCTTCTGTTTTGAACGTGAAAACCTAAAAGACAATATAAGGCTTGCTTTTGCACAAGCGGAACATGAAAGACAATTCCTTATAAATCGTGTAACTGAGGGAAAAGCCAAAAGTGAAAAACCACAAGGCAGACCAGAAGGAAGCCACAACATAAAGACCGACAAAGCGGAACACATCAAGAAAGTTATACAAGAACAATCTAAGGATTTTGATGGTAAATTCTCAGATGCTAAAATTATGAGAGAATATCTACAAGGCATAGCACGCAACACCTATTACAAGTACAAGCGTGAACTGAAAGAAGCATAATCCACATACTATAAACAGATCAAGGCACTCATAGAAATATGGGTGTCTTTTTTCTTGCAAAGGGGATAATTTACGAACACTTTCTAGCTGCCTATTGTCCATGATGGGGATTTGGTGGATATGGGGGATTTTCCGATAAATCAATAGGGTATTTTTCAAGTGTCCAGATTGAACACTTGAATTTTTACACAATTTTTCACTCAATTTCAAGCTGTCAGAAATGTGGGTAAATTTTGATTAGTCTATACTAACTATTCCCACAAAGTTTACACGCTTCTCTACCCTCCAACAATCCCAAATCCCACCTACTCCCAATGGGGCGAATCGCCGACAAAATCAATCATTCCCATATCATCACACAATCTCCACACATCACGTTCGTCTCTCAAACAACCCATTCCAAAATCAGCAATCATTCCTATTTTTGATATACGGAAATGGGGGGATAATTATATAGTAATATCCGACATAATGTGATAAAATATCCTTAGTCAGTATAGACAGTATGGGGATAGTTCCTTGGTTGCCCTTTTCGGAAACGGAAAGGGGGTTCTATGGACACGTTAGAAGTTTTAACATTGCTATTAGTGGTATTTGCCGCTTTAGCTTACATAGATAATCACAACAACCGTAAATAGACAGAAAAAGGGCTATCCTCTACCGCAAATAGGGGATAGCCTGTGTAACTTGTAAATCATTTTGCATAAGTTTCCGTCTGGGGTAATGGGGACACACCAATATCTCCGTTACCTTCTATACTGATTATAAACTATCCACTTTCAGTTTTCAAGTGGCAGTTTAGGGAATGGGGATGTTTCGGCATCCCTATTTTTATTTAAAATAATCATTCATAATCTTCATGCTCCATAAATTCATCGAAGTCCTCTTCACCAGTCCAATCAGATGTATCATCTATATCT
>BLLT01000575.1 GCA_011958945.1 Lachnospiraceae bacterium
GCATAGCAGTATTTGCAAGCGTGAGGGCAGCCAACATAAGGATTGATTACATAATCACTGGCTGGTAAATTCGATTTTGTAATCAAGTCTTTTGTAACAATTTCTTTTTCTATTATGCTCAAGATAAATCACCTCCATAAAACAAACAGAAATATACATTTTTATTAATTGCCTATTATATTCAAAAGGGCGGTAGCACTTTAAGCTATCGCCCCTCTGAATTATCAGCCTAAAATTGAATAGGCTGTCCACAATGGTGCTTATAACTTTTGTTTTCCGTTGATTGATTTGTCTACTTTTTTGTTACACTAATTTATTTTTCCTGTGCCGGAGCAACTTTCGCATAACCGTCCCATGCAAATAATGCGTCTTTTGATTCATCTGCAACGATTTTCTCAATGTTGCAAAGATACAAGTAATGGTCGCCGGATTCCATAGTTTGTGCAAGGGATACCACAAAGGCAACTCGTGTATCCTCTGGAATTTGAATATTGCTTCCCTCAATATTTTGTAACACAATCGGTGTTTCTTTCAGCTTGTCCTGCTCGTTGCCGCTGAAAGAACCATATGCCATTACTGCATTGTTTAAGCTGACACCCGGAGCAGCAAAAACCGCTTTTCCTGTCCGGCGAATGTTACTGCCGGAATTAGATTCTTTTCCCATTGCAAATGCAAGCATAGGCGGGTTATAAGATGAGTACATAAAGAACGATACCGGAGCCATATTAAGGCTTCCATTTTCCTTTGTTGTGCAAAGCAGCATAAGCGGGTTTGGTGAGGTAACTGCTGTTGCCTGTTCAATGTTAATTTCTTTCATGATAAAACTATCCTTTCTTTGATAAAATTTTTGAATTACAGCAGAGCCTTTGTTGACTTTTGCTGATAAGATAATTATACTTAGTTTGAAATGTTCTTCAAGTACGCAGAATATTCTTACATAGTATGGTAGACCATACTGTTAAACACATATTTGATATATTCATATCCTAAAGAAAGGACGATTCAGTATGGATAAGGATTTAACTTATGACGAATGGACACAAAAAGTTAAAATCGGTATTCTCACCGAAGCTGGTAATTGCCCGGTAACATCTTTAATTATCATGTTACAAGGCAAATGGAAATTTCAGATTATTTACGAAATGTGTATTAAATCCCCTATACGTTTTGGCGAATTGAGAAAAAACATTGACGGCATTACAAATACAATGCTCACTTCTTCTTTGCGCGAACTGGAAAAAGACGGGTTGGTGTCACGAATACAATTTAACGAAATTCCTCCCCATGTAGAATATTCTCTGACTGATAAAGGCGCAGCATTATTGCCTGTCTTTTACGCTATGACAAAATGGGGGCTAACCTATATTCCGTAAAATAAAAATATGTTTTAAAAGATAAAGAAAAAGAGGGATTCCGTAGTAGTCGGCATTGTGCTGTAATGTGTATAACTGGCTATCTTATGGAATTGTGGGTAACTCTGTTTGCAGGACGTGGGAAAGCTGCACTTTGCTTTTCCATGTGCTGTGAATAGAGTTATCCATGATTCCATAGCCTGTTATGCACATTTCCACAA
>BLLT01000576.1 GCA_011958945.1 Lachnospiraceae bacterium
AAGTCGCTTATGCGCAAAAGCAGCGCAGAAATGTGGATTTTTATGAAAGGATATTGGCATGGAAAAGGGAAGCTTACGAAGACTGCGTATCCATCCGGCTGTCTTTTACAGACAATATGATAATTGTCTCATTTTATATCATACAGGTCAAAAGAAAGTATTTACGCTTACTGAAACGGCGGGGGATATATTGGACTGCTTTCATGATTTTTGTACAGTGGAAAAAGCCGCCGAACAGTTAAAACAGATTTATCAAGTGGATAGTATAGAAGAATTTGAGAGTAATATTTTGGAATTTATCTGTGAAATGGTCGAAAAAGATATTTTGCAGCAAGAATATAAACAGATTGTACATAGAAATACTTTGGAAAATGAAATTTCAAGAAGCCTTACTGGCGGCGGCCATCTGTATTCCGCCACGTTAGAACTAACTTATAAGTGCAACGAAAAATGCAGGCATTGTTATGTGGCTGGGGAAAAGAGACAGGAATTGACCACCGGGAAAATTAAGGATGTTCTAAATGAACTATATGATATGAATGTATTTAATCTTATTTTTACCGGCGGGGAAATCTTCACAAGAAAAGATTGTTTCGACATTCTTGAATATGCGTATTCCAAGAGATTTCTGATGGATATTTTTACAAACGGAACTTTGCTTGATGGTATGGACTATATTCGCCTGAGGTCATGCCATCCACGATGCGTTCATTTTAGCGTATATTCGCACATTCCCCAAAAGCATGATGCTGTTACACAGACGCCGGGCTCTTTTGAAAAAACAATAAAAGCAATAGAAGCATGCAGCATCATCGGTATTCCGGTCAATATTAAAACGCCGGTTTTTGATGAAACAATAGATGATATCGAGGGAATGGTCAGACTGGCAGAAACATTATCAGCTTCGATAGAATTAGGGCAAAATATAACGCCGAAAAAGGATGGAAACCTGAAACCTACAGCGTTGAAAATTTCCGGGGAGGAAAAAGATAATCGCGTCCATTATGCAATAAAAAATCTTATTAAAACCATAGGAAACGAAACCGATAAAAAACAAGTATCCGATAAGTTGTGCGGGGCAGGTGACCATTCGATTAGCATCAATCCATATGGACAAGTATATCCATGCAATTTGCTGCAGCTTTGTATTGGCGATGTTATTAGGCAGCCCATCAGGGAAATCTGGGAGAAATCCGATGTATTGAAGTGGTGGCGTGAGAACAATAGACGAAGCAGGAAAAAGGGGTGTGCAAACTGTGAGTTAATAGAAAGATGCATTTTCTGCCCGGGAGAGGCAATGATGCGAAAAGGAGACCCCTTAGAGATGTATGAAGATGCCTGTTTAACTACAAAATATGTAGTAAATAGAGAAGCCGGGAAAGGAGGAAAGCTGAATGGAACAAAAGTTAAAAGTATTTATTAAGCCTGTTGTTTTGAAAGAAGAAAAATATGAGACCGCAAGTGCGGAACACTGCCATCAGGTAAAAGACGAATGTTCGCCATATCAGGCAAAGGCTTAACGCCGCGCGCCCCGTGCGCCGCCTTGCGGCTTAGTTCCTTTGCATGGGGC
>BLLT01000577.1 GCA_011958945.1 Lachnospiraceae bacterium
CGGAAGGCTGAATTGTTACAAGCAAAGGGGTATCAACGGAGAGGTAGCTTGACACAATAATAAATTTGTAATATTGTATTTTTAGTAGAGAATATCTTGCGGCATTTTTTGCCGGATTTAGGTTACGGTAAAGCTGTGATATGGAGGGGGAGTATGGTAAATCTAGTCATTGTATTGGAATGCTTTGGCATATGCCTGACATTTATAGCGCTTGTTCTTTTGTTGAATGGGGAGGGGGCCAAAGAACAGAAATTATTGATTCTTATCATGTGCGGTTCGCTGGTACAGAATGTAGGCTATTTATTGGAACTGACGGCGCCTACACTGGAAGCTGCCATGACTGCAGTGATCGTGGAAAATGTGGGTTCCGTTTTTGTGCCGCTTTGCTACTGTTGGTTTATTTATATCTATTGTTACATAGCTCCGCCAAAAACATTTTTAAGAATCCTTGGAGTAATCAGTTTCTTTGCCCTGCCTTCGGTGTTCTTTAATTGGCATGGCCTTTTCTATAAGGAAGTTCAGTGGATAGCGGATGCGAATGGTTTTTACCATATCAGCCTCACCTATGGCCCGCTGTACATGGTTTTTATGTTTAGCCGAATTATCATTCCTTACTCCCTTTGCATATATACATTGGTGAGCGCTATCCGTGAGCGCTCGGACCAGCAAGTGAACCGTCAGTATTGGGCGATTCTTTTGATTTCCACTTTGCCAGCTATAATACTTTTAGCCTATGTCTGCAAACTGGTGAAGGTATTTGATCTTACGCCGATGACACTGACAATAGCTATGTCTATGGTTGTCATCGTGGTCTGGAGCCGCCGTAATTATGATTTCCGCCATCTGGCAGCGGAGAAAGTCCTGGAAAGCATAGGTGACGGAGTTATTTCGCTGGATGACCATGACCGTCTGGTGAGTTATAACAGGGCGGCAGCGAATATTTTCAACCGTCTGCCGGCACATAAGCTGGGGGAAAATATCCGGGTGGTGGAGGATTTCTGTGAGGAGATGCTTATTGAGCAGACACCATACAGTTTTTCCCTCAATGGGCATGAGTATGAAAGCCATAGCAAACATATTATAGATGAAAACGGAAAAATACAGGGATGTGTCATTCTGATCCTGGATATGACGGATATACAGACCTATATTACCGAGATTAAGCAAGTGCGTTGTCAGGCAGAGAAAGCCAGCATTGCGAAAAGCGAATTCCTTGCCAACATGTCTCATGAGATACGGACACCGATGAATGCTATCATTGGGTTGAACGATATCATAATGGATGAGTGTGAGGATATGGAGATCTATGCCCATGCCAAAGATGTGCAGTCTGCGGCAAAAAATCTGCTGGCGATTATCAATGATATTTTAGATTTATCCAAGGTAGAAGCAGGTAAAATGGAACTGGTATATGTGGATTACTACATAAAGATTATGGCGGATGAAGTCATAGGGATGATGGATATGGCCGCTTCCCAGAGGGGATTGATTCTAAAATATGAGTGCGATGAGGCGATGCCCTGCCGTTACAATGGCGATGATGGCAGGATTAAACAGATTCTGATCA
>BLLT01000578.1 GCA_011958945.1 Lachnospiraceae bacterium
ATGAAGTAAAAAGGGTTTTGCTTGGAACCAATGAGTTTGATAACGTGGAGGTTGCAAGCAATTTGTCATTGGATTTTTCCACAACAGAATCCACGGAGCACAGGTATTCTGCACCGGATGGCCGCGATGAAGGAATGTTAAGCCGGGAATCCATTTACAGTTCGGAGGGAACGAATACAAGCGGAGGACCTCCGGGAACGGATTCTAATACGGAAAACAGCACTACATACCAGTTCCAGAATTCGGCGGACAGCAGTTCTTCTTCTTCCGAACAGGTGCGGGACTATCTTCCGGATGAAGTGATCACCAACAGGAACATCCCGGCCGGTATGATTAATTACGGAGAATCTTCGGTTTCCGTAACGGCCATTGACTACAATGTAATCAGGGAAGAAGAGGCGAAAGGGCAAGGGCTTTTAGACGGGATTTCCTGGGATGAGTATAAAGCAAACAACCAGGGCAGGACCAAAATCGAAGTAGACCAGGATTTATACAGCGTAGTTGCTAACGCCACAGGAATCGACACTGACCGCATAACGATTGTTGCATATAGCGAAAATGTATTTTTTGACAGGGAAGGCTTTAACATATCCCCTACCGATGCGGTACAGGTTATATTAATTATTGTTATTTTGGCGCTTTTGGGCTTTGTGGTTTTCAGAAGCATGCGTGGGGAGAAGGAAGAGGCTCCCGCAGAGGAGGAGTTGTCGGTGGAATCTCTCCTGCAGTCAGTAGTTCCTGACGAAAATAAAGAGGACATTATATTTGAAGATCAATCTGAGACCAGAAAATTGATTGATAAGTTTGTGGATGAGAATCCGGAAGCGGCTGCCAGTCTGCTGAGAAACTGGCTCAATGAGGACTGGGGGTAATGGATAATGGCCAAAGATGAAAAGATAATGGGTCTGCAGAAGGCAGCAATTCTTCTGATTGCTTTAGGGCCAGAGCGATCAGCTTTAATATTTAAACATTTGAAGGAAGAAGAAATTGAAGAATTGACATTGGAGATCGCGAATACAAGGAGCGTTACCCCACAATTAAAAGAAGAAGTGATAGAAGAATTTTACCAGGTATGCCTGGCGCAGCAGTATATTGCGGAAGGCGGTATCGGATATGCCAAGGAACTGTTGGAAAAAGCCCTTGGTTCAGATCGGGCTATGGATGTTATCAGTAAGCTGACAGCATCGCTGCAGGTAAAACCGTTCGAATTTGTGAGGAAAACGGACCCTTCTCAGTTATTAAACTTTATTCAGGATGAACATCCGCAGACGATTGCATTAATTATGTCATATTTATCACCGGCACAGTCTTCGCTGATTATATCTTCCCTTCCGCCGGAAAGGCAGGCGGATGTGGCAAAACGTATTGCCGTTATGGATAGAACTAGCCCGGATATTATCAAAGAGGTGGAGAAAGTGCTGGAATCCAAGCTGTCAACATTGGTAAATCAGGATTTTGCAGTTATCGGCGGCGTAGATGCAGTAGTAGAAATTTTAAATACTGTGGACCGTGGAACAGAAAAGCATATTATGGAAACTTTGGAAATCGAAGA
>BLLT01000579.1 GCA_011958945.1 Lachnospiraceae bacterium
CCTGCAAGTAGCTTCTGGGAGGGAAGCCCACATTGGAATCGCACCATCATCTCTATGACCGTTTTACGGAAGTATCATTATCAGGAAATAGTGTCATGGCGCAAGGTTCCCACACCTTGTTTACAGTAAAACATTTGTCGCTCCCGCCTGTTCTGATATAGGCGATTATGGCGTGTTTCCGCATAGCTCGGCTGTTTCATACGTCTTGCAGGATTGCCCATATTCAGTTGTCAGTATGCCTTGCGGTTTTCTCCCCGCACCGCAAATAAGATATGCCCGTCTGCCCGGTTAAATTTCCAGCTTGTCCGCCCCGTATTTATGGATAATCCGGAACAGGATTTCCTTCTCTTTTCCCTCCGCTTTCCCGTATAGCCTGCACAGTGTTTCAAGCTCTGTTTCTGTGAGGGTATTGGTATAGGGCTTGTAGTTATCCGTGATAAAAACCCCGCCGTTACAACCCTGTTTTGTATAAATCGGGTAATCAAAAGTCAATGCGAAAATATCATGGTGTATCGTGCGTATCGTAACGCCTAATTCCCACGCAAGCTCCCTTGACGTTATATGCCCTTTGACTGATAAAATGCTGATGATTTCCATTCTCCGGTGTGCCGTGTCCATGCTGCGCCTCCCCTCACTTCCCGGCTTGAAAACTGCCGGATTTTTTATGTATTCCTTTCACAGTACGGCCCGAATTCATGTATGATTGACAGGACGGTTTCCCTGTCTTTCCCCGTACATCCCACAGCGAGTTTTTCCAGGCATTCCAGTTGTTCACGGGATAGGGAGTTTTGGTATTTCCCTGCACCGTCCATGAGAGAGTAGCCGCCGTTATATCCCTGCTTTGCAATCACGGGAAGTTCCTCACCAATAACTTCAAAATCCCTGCGTATGGCGTTCTTCCCGACACTGTACATAGCCATGAGCTTTGGCACGGTCAGCCTTTTCCCCGACAGCAGCATACGCTCGATTTCCCGCCGCCGCTGGAATGCGTGGTCTAACATTTTTTCACCCCCTTTCTCCGCTGTTTGTGATGTTAATTGTAGATAAAGGAAGTTCCCGTATATGGGTACGTTCCTCAAAAAATTTTCTGCCTTTTCTTACAGTCAGCTAAAACCAGAAACTTTCTCTTTGAAGTAATAGTTATCACGACTTTTTTGGTATCACGACCTTTGATCATAAAGCTGGCAAACTCAAAGAATTTCTTAAAAAAGTCGGGATAATATTTTGCAATAGACACCAATTTTTAGTTTTTGAAACCGACAATATTTCTTTAAAAGTCGGGATAACTTTTTTCAGCGAATGTGTAAAAAGTGCGATTTTACTTAAAAATGAGTTCTCCCATTTTGCATTCCTTAATAAATCAAGCATTTTTAATGGTTTATCAAAAAGATTATCACGACTTTTTACTGCCATTGCATCGTTAGAAGAATTTATAAATGGACGAAAAGTCACCCATATTATCACGACCTTTTTTCGAGGAAATGGCGCAAATACAACATTCTTGATAAAAAGTCATGATACCAAAAAAGTCGGGATAACT
>BLLT01000580.1 GCA_011958945.1 Lachnospiraceae bacterium
TACGCAGATATTGAACCCCTATCGGTATGACTGCCATTTCCTTTCCCACCACCAGAACCATGAGCAGCGGCGAAGCAAACCACAGGATTGCCATAGCAAGTGTGGTAAACACCGCCGCGATCTTGAAGCTGTCTTTTAGGCCCTGTCGGGTGCGGTCATATTCCCCGGCCCCTACATTCTGTCCGATATAGACACTTAACGCCACGCCTAAATTGACGGCGGGGATTGTTAAGATACTTTCAATTTTATAGGCCGATGTATAGGCCGATATTTCATTTACACCAAAGGTATTGATAATGCCCTGTATGAAAAACATGCTGATGGCGGAAGCCCCGTTCTGGACAATCCCCGTGATACTAAGCTGCAAGATCGGGACAATCAGCCCGGCACTTGGGGCTGTCCTTATTACCGGGTGTTCCTGCCGGTATAAGTGCAGGCCAACCAATACAGCCGCCAGAGCTTGTGAAAGAACCGTGGCGGACGCAGCCCCGGCAATCCCCCAGCCAAAACAGGCCACAAATAAGTAGTCCAACAGAATATTGAGGACACAGGACAGGCAGATACACCTAATCGGTGTTCGGGAATCCCCTTTTGCCTTAATCAGCGCAGAATAAAAGTTGTAGATTGCCAAAAACGGAATCCCAGCCGCTACAATCCGAAGATAAAGGGCCGCAGGGCTTGTGATTTCCTCCGGTATCTGCATAGCCTTAAAAATCCACCCGGCAAGAGCAAAGAACAGCACAGCCAGCCCGAAGCCCACGGCTACTATCAACGTCTGCACGGAACCATAACATTTACAAATCTGTCCTTTATCCTTGGAGCCGTATAGCTGCGCCACAAGGATAGATATGCCGGAAGCAATCCCTAAAACAATGCTGTTGATGATAAGCGTCGGCACATAGGAGTTACCCACAGCCGCCAGCGCATATTTACCCAGCACATGCCCCACAATGGCCGTGTCGAAGATGTTATAAAGGTTTTGTATCACGCTCCCCGCCAGCAGCGGCAGGGAGAATTTTAACAATGTGTTCAGGGGCTTCCCCGAAGTCATATCCAGTTCCATAGGCTTACTGCAAATATCTTCTTACGGCAGGCCGCAGGGCGATCCCCAGCGGAACAGCCACGATAATAGATACAACGGCGTTGACGCTGGACACAACGGCTTTCTGTGACAGGGTAATCATAACGACCTCCAACGGCAGGCCCAAAACGAAGCGGTGTTCGATGTAGCTCTTTGAAAGATAAAGAAGCACATAGGCAAATGCGCCCAATGCCGAACCGATAATATACCGCTTGTGTGAGCTTATCCCGGAATTTTTGTGAAATGCGAACATGCCGCAAATCCACGCCATAAGAAACTTAAAAACAAAGGTGAACGGCGCGGACGTGATGTAGGCCGGATTCGTCAGGTCAAAGAACATGGAGCCGATCCCCGCCGCAAGCCCACCCTGTACCGGCCCTAAGAGCAGGCCGGAAAGCAGGCACATAACATTTCCCATGTGCAGGCGGGTGTTGTCTATGGCCGTGGGGATTGGTAT
>BLLT01000581.1 GCA_011958945.1 Lachnospiraceae bacterium
TTCCCGTACACGGATAACGCCTTCATTTCCGGTGCCATCCTCCGCCAAATCGTCCTCCGCCACATTGGCCGCGAATATAACCGGTTTATAGGTGAGGAAATTATAAGAAGCTAAGAGCGCCTGCTCATCCTCATCGTCCGTCTCAAAATTTAACGCCAGCTTCCCTTCCTCCAGATGGGCTTTCACCTTTTCCAGCAAGGACTGTTCTTTTGCCAGGGTCTTGTCCATCCTGGCCCCTTTCCCCACTTTAGCCATCCTCCGTTCCAGGATTTCCAAATCGGAGAAAATCAGTTCCAGATTAATGGTTTCTATATCCCTTAAAGGATTCACACTGCCATCCACATGGACTACATTGGAATCTTCAAAGCAGCGCACCACATGTACGATGGCATCCACCTCGCGGATATTGCTCAAAAACTGGTTTCCCAGCCCTTCGCCTTTGGATGCCCCCTTTACCAGGCCTGCAATATCTACAAACTCGATTACCGCAGGGGTCACCTTCTTCGAATGGTACATATCCCCCAGCAGCTTTAACCTCTCGTCCGGCACCGCCACGATGCCCACATTGGGGTCAATGGTACAGAAAGGGTAATTGGCCGATTCCGCCCCTGCTTTTGTCAGCGAATTAAATAATGTGCTTTTTCCTACGTTTGGCAGGCCTACTATGCCTAGTTTCATAATATTCTCACTTCTCCTTTATTTTCAAGGGTTTCAAGCATTTTTCAGTTGACCTCCGCACCATTTCCGCACCATCAGCCAATCTTGAATGCCTGTTCAAACTTCTTAATTTCTTTTTCTTTCTCATCCTCGGTTATATGTACATACAGGTTCATTGTTACGCCTATATTTGCATGACCGAGTATTTCCTGAAGGGTTTTAGGTTTCATTCCTGCTTCTATCGCTCTTGCAGCAAAGGTATGTCTTAATGTATGCATTGAAAATCTTGGAATACCCGCTTTATCCACAATCTTGTATATTGCAGAATCATAGGTAGAATTTTTCGTAGGCATACCCTTTCTATTGATAAACACAAAATCTTTGTATCTGAAATCCAATACTTTTATTGTATGTCTTTCCTTTTCCTTTGCTTTCAAAATATCATAAGCAGTCTGTGTCATTGGAATTGTTCTATAGACAGCTTTGCTTTTCGGTTCTCCAATGCGAAACTCCTGATCGCCATAGCGATTCTGCATTGTTCAATTGTAGAACCTTTGTAACTGTCTTGAAGATGCCCAGATATTGCTATGTTCATCTCTTATAGAATAAAATAGTCTGACATAGTATATAATATTACCACATCCAGTCTCTTATTTCAACTTTATATTTCTTTGAGTTTCCCCATTTTTAAAGTCGTCATGCCGCGCAATCAGCCATTTTAAAGTATTCAGACAGGGTTATCTGTTGTGATTTGACTCTCGGTGGCAGAAAGCTGCTGATGCCGGAACAGCTCATGGACAGCACCCGTTCCAGGGCATATCCGATGGCATAATAAACAAACTGTGGCATTCCATAAATCCTTTTAGAACATTCTTTTATT
>BLLT01000582.1 GCA_011958945.1 Lachnospiraceae bacterium
ACAGACACAAACTTGGGATTGAAAATTCCGTCTTATATGCTCTTTATGAAAGCGCTTTCATAAATATGACATTATCATACTTTTATTTATAAGTCAATGCGTTATTCCTTATTTTTTAAAACATATCTTTTGATTAATTAATATTTATATAATTTATTTTTTGCAAGCGTTTTCATTGATTTTTTGCTTTTTTCATATTATAATTGGTATGGACAGAACGGTTTTGCCAGGATTCTGCCCTGCTGATAAACAAATTTTTTTAAGGTGATTGAATGAAACAAAATATAACCATCAAACAAATAGCCCAGGAAAGCAATGTATCCATGGCAACGGTTTCCCGTTATCTCAATGGTACGGTAACCGTCTCCGATGAAAAAAGACAGCAAATCGAAGCGGTTATTGCCAAATATAATTTTACCCCTAATACCAATGCCAGAAGCCTGAGTCTGGGGCGGACCATGACCCTGGGAATCGTAATTCCCGATATCTCCAACCCCTATTTTTATTCTCTCTTTCTGGAAATCCAAAGAGAGGCGACCTTGAACGGCTATACCCTCCTTCTTTACAATACATCCTTTCAGCAAAATCATAAGGAATTCGAAGAGGAATACTTTCAGAAGCTGATACAGCACAGGGTGGACGGCGTGTTGGTGCTGGGCGGACAGATAGATTTGGTATCTCCATCCGCTTCCTACTTACGGGCCTTGAACCGCCTTGGGGAGCATTTGCCTGTAGTTGTGATGGGGCATCCCATACCGGGCAGTTCCTGCCGCTTTTTAGAACCGGAAAACGGCTCCGGTGTAACCGCCCTTTTCCACTACCTTTATTCTCTCGGGCACAGGAACATTGCCTTTATCGGAGGAAATGCCGGGGTACGGATTACGGAGACACGGCTGGCCGCATACAGGAAACTTCTGACCCTGCACCGCTTAACCCCCAATCCGGATTTGGTCGTCCTTACCGATTACTATGCACCTGACGGCTATCAGGCTGCCCTTATGCTGATGGAAAACCCCCTTTCCTTCAGCGCGGTAATCGCCGCCAATGACAATGTGGCCATCGGCGCCATCCGAGCCTTTAAGGATAAAGGACTTTCCGTTCCTGCCCACATTTCCGTCGCCAGCTGCGACCACTTTTCCTCCGGGGAATATTTCATCCCCCGCATCACAGGAATAGCCCGCGATACCTATCTGCTGGGGCGGCTTTTAATTGATACCCTTCTCCAAAATATAAGGGGAACCCGCGAAGATAGCTCCATTGATTTTTCTACGAGACTTTGGGAAGGGGAAAGTTGTCAGGGCTTTTGATCGGATTAGGATGTCAAAAGCCCTGGTTGCAGAGTGCGCCTGGCATATTGCACAAAAAATGTTTGTGCAGCTGACTTTTGGCGCTATGTCCTAAAGAGGTATCAGGCGAAGCCTGGCGGATTCCTTAGGACCTGAGGTGAAGCTCATAAATCGTGGAAGCCTCTGCTGAACACGATTTACGTTTTCAGAGGTTCAGCGGAATGCGCCGAACAATGGAAGGCGC
>BLLT01000583.1 GCA_011958945.1 Lachnospiraceae bacterium
TCCTTTTGTGCCGACAGGCACAAAACGCCGTCTGCAAGACCGCACATACCACATTCATGTGGTATATAAGTGCGCCCTTGCTTTAAGCAAGGGTATGGGCGCAAGCCCGTTACCCTTGTAAACCGCCCCCGTCCGCGTCCCCGCCTGCGCCGCCCTCGCGGGCTGTATGGGCGGTTTTAGCGGCGGGTGGCGTGTTACCCTGTGCCGCCGTTTCCGCGCCCTGTGCGGGGGCTGTGGGGGCGTTCCGGGCGGTCAATTCGTCCAGTATGCGGCGGGCTTGGTCGCTCATTACCGTCTTTTCAAGAAAGGTCTTGAATTGCTCCTCTGTCAGCGGTATCGTGTCGGGGACAAGGCTTTCAAAAAGCCCCATGCGGCGGCATAGGCGTTTCGTCCTGTCCCTGCGCTCCTGTGCCTTTTGCTCCTGCACAAGCTGTCTGCGCCTGTTTTCAAGCTGTCGGATTTCTTCCTCAATGCTCGTGATTTTTTCAGCTTTGGTCTTTGCCATGCGTCAATCGCTCCTTTCATGTCTGGCGTGGAATGGATAGGAATGGATAGGATAGGAATGGATTTTTATAGATAACCGTTTTATTCCTGCCTGTCGGCAAGTATCATTTTCAACAGCTTGTCGCGGAATGTTTCTGTGCCGCTGTGGTTGAAAAACAACTCCGCAACAATGGTCTGCCCGTTCCTGTGGGTCGTGATGATACCGTCCGGCTTTCGGGGCGGGGTGGGCGTTTCTCTCTTTTCTGTCAATGGGTTGCTCCTTTCTTTGGGCGCGGAAAAGGGATTTCCCGTAATCGGAAAATCCCTCTCTGCTGTCGGCTATTTAGTTTTTGCTATTTTACTGTGCGGACGCGGTGGCTTGCGCCTTTTTCCTTGCCCGGTATTCCCTCGCTTTGATACGGTCATACTCCCGTTGCTTTTCAATGTTTCTGGCGCGGTAGGCTCTGGAATATTCCCGGTGGTAAGCGCGGCTCTTTTCCTTTTTTGCTTCTTCGATTTCCTCCCTCATTTGTATGATTTCCTGCTCTGTCGGCTCGGTAAGCTGTGTCAGTTCGTTCTCAAACCTGCCGATATGGTTGAAGTATATCCCGATATGCTGAATGGCGTATCTTGCCCGTTTCTGGTCGCGCTCATGCACTTCGATTTTGCTGATAAACTCGTTGAGAATGGCGGGGGTGAGTTCGGCAAAATCGGCGTATCGTTCTGTCAGTTTTACAAACCTCTGCGCCCGCCCTCCCGCATTTTCAAAAGCGGATAACTGTTCTTTGATTTCCGCAAGTTCCGTTTTCAGTGTATAGTATTCTTCTGAATACTTCTGCGACATCTGCTCGTAACGGTCTTGTTCAATCGTGCCGAGGGCGTTATCCTCGTACAGCTTATCCAGAACCTTTTCGATTTGTTCAAGCCGCGTTGTAATCTGCGGGACACGTTTCTGCTGTTTCTTTGTCCGGTCAGTCTGCTGTACGTCAAGGCTCTTTTTCACTAAGGCTTCAAAGTCTGCCCGGTTGCTGATAGAGTATTC
>BLLT01000584.1 GCA_011958945.1 Lachnospiraceae bacterium
TAAATCCTGCCATAAGTGAGGGCATATGGCATAATGGTGTCCGTGGCTCCAAGCAACGCTAAGACCGGTCTGAGAAAGACTGTAGCAAAAACTATCAGAACCCCGCCAATCAACACGCTGCTATACAATGCTGTGCTCGCCGCCCTGTTTGCAGTATCGCTGTCGCCCTGCCCTAATAATCTTGAAAGATAAGATGCCGCACCGTTGCCAAACATCAGCCCTAACCCCACAACTACCTGTCCTAACGGGAACACGATGGAAATCGCCCCCATAGGGCTTTCGCCCAGACCTCCCACAAAATAGGCATCCACCAGATTATAAAGGGCATTGATCAGCATACCTACCATAATCGGAAAACCCAGAGCCATGAGTGCCTTGGGGATTGGCGCACTCCCTAATAATTCCATCTTACTATTCTTTCCGTTCATTTTCGTTACTCCTCTCTTGAAATATAATTTATATTACTATATTTTATAGTATTTAGTTGCAAATGAAATCCTACTATAAATTATAGTAGTTGTCAAGAGAATTTTCCTCCCTCTTGACAAAAGCTATAAATTAAAATAGTATAAATTACAGCATAAAGGTTATTAACCGTTTCCCATCTATAAAAGAAAGGCAGGATGCTATGGCTGCGATTGATTTGATTGTATTAGGAATGTTAAAAAAAGAACCTATGGGTGCCTACGATATTCAAAAATTGGTAGAATACCGCAATATCTCTAAATGGGTAAAGATCAGCACCCCCTCCATCTACAAAAAGGCGATACAGTTAGAGGAAAGGGGCTTTATCAAAGGCAGTACCGTTAAAGAGGGAAAAATGCCCGAAAAAGTCATTTACTCCCTTACAGATGCGGGCGAGGAAGAATTTGAAAGGCTTATGTTAGAGATTGCATCCAATCCCATCCATATCTTTTTGGACTTTAATGCCGTGATCGTAAATTTAGACAGCTTGCCTTTTGAAACACAAAAAGAATGTGTGGCAGACATTGAAAAAAATGTAATAAAATTGAAGGCTTATTTGGGAGAAAATCTCCATGAAAAAGAAAATAACCCGGATATTCCTGAAACAGGAATGGTTGTCTTACGCCAACAGTTTGTTCTGGTGGAAGTAATAGAAAAATGGATTGCTGATTTGAAAAATAGTTTTTAATGTAAATGCCTACAAGGAAAGTACAGGAAAAGCGGAATTGAACAGCCCTTTTCCTTGTTTATCATTTATTCAGTTTTTACCGTTTTATCCATATGCAAACACGTAAACTCTGTATATTATCACGGAAAACCTTATACTATCACGAAAACTCCCATCTTGTTTCCGTGATAATAACCGACTTTTGCCTACGAGTATATACTCGCAGGCAAAATAACTCCAGAACAAAAGTTCGCATCCTCGTTAATGTAAAAATGCCCTTAAAAGCACACGGGAAATAATGTAACTTTGGAATCTATGTTATGCCAAAAGTGCCGTGTTTACGGGCTTTCTCGGCTTTCCGTGTTTGTATCTGCCGGGGAAAGAGACACCC
>BLLT01000585.1 GCA_011958945.1 Lachnospiraceae bacterium
AGTTTGTGGATGCTGCGCAGACACAAACTTTTTCTCCTATTGAATTCTTCTGTTTTACCAGATACCTATTTTATAACTTTACGGAATCCTGCTTCCAGATCGTTGATCAGGTCATTGATATCCTCAAGTCCGACAGAAACCCTTATCAGATCTTCCGGTATTCCTTTTTCTGCATCCGCATCTTTGGGGCTGATCAAGGAATGTGCTTCACCCAGGCTTACCCAATGCTTAAATAGTCTTAATTCAGGAATAAATTTCTCATGCAATGTCTCATGATCCACATCCAACTGAAAGCATAACATACCGCCGTACCTTTTCAGCTGCCTTCCCGCCAGTTCATGCTGCGGGTGTTTCGGCAGCCCGGGATAAATGAGGTTTTTCACAAACGATTTTGTTTCCAGGTATGCCGCTAGTTTTTCCGCGTTATCGCAATGCCTTTCCATCCTCATAGCCAGGGTCTGTATCCCCCGCATGATCAGAAATGAGCCGAATGGACTGAGGCATGGCCCTAATTCCCCCATCATGCGCTGCAGCTTATAATAAATTTCATGCTCATTTGTGCTGACAGCGCCGCCCAAAGCATCCCCATGCCCGTTTATATACTTTGTTGCACTTTCACAAACCACATCACATCCAAGTTCCAAAGGCCTGCAAAGATAGGGCGATGCGAAGGTATTATCATTCACATGTTTTGCTCCATACTTATGAGCCAGTTCACTGCATCGCTTCAGGTCAATGACTTCCAGAAGAGGATTGGTAACGGTCTCTGTCAGGATCAGCTTGGTGCCGCCCTTTTTCAATTCCCTTTCCAAAGCCTCCGTATCCGTCATATCAACCATTACCACATCCGCATTCAGCAGCCGGGGCAAATCTTCCCGGACAAAGAAATAAGTCCAGAGGTATAAGTCCTTATGGCAAATGATCCGGGCTCCATGATCCAGCAATGCCAGCAGCGACAATGTGATCGAGGCTACGCCGCTGGCCGTCACCAGCGTATAGGCCGCCCCCTCCAGAGAAGCAATATTGGCACATACCGCATCCCGGCTGGGGTCTCCGTTTCTCTGGTACGTTGTACCGGATGTAACGGATGCATAAATTGGTACAGCAGAACGATCTGTATAGTTCCCCACCTCAATCGCGCGAGTTGCAAAACTCATTTCCTCGTATAGCTTATTCCTTTCAAAAATATCCGTTCGGTCAATCTTGGGCATCAGTTCTTTGCTTGTTCCCATATTATCCTCCTTTTTCCACTTTCCACATACTATACGGGCCGTTTGTTTGTTCAATATGATTATATAATTATTTTTACAAAAATTATATTCGCATTTTATACAAATTTTATCATATAATTTGTCATAAAATCACATATATTTTCATATAATTATATTTTTATGATTATATTTTAGTTTTATACAATTTATATTTGCATCTTTTCATATTATTACTATTCATATCATGCGGACCCGGTTTGTTTGCAACAGTTCAGCTTTCCGGCTTCGCTGTCACTGAATCTGCCCATTT
>BLLT01000586.1 GCA_011958945.1 Lachnospiraceae bacterium
GACCCGGCTTCCAGTCCATGCTTGCCGACATTGAAGCGGGGCTTGTGGGAACGGTTATCGTAAAGGATATGTCACGGTTAGGGCGAAACTATCTGCAAGTGGGAATGTACACGGAAATGATTTTCCCACAGAAAAACGTCCGCTTCATTGCCATCAATGACGGCGTTGACAGCGCACAGGGCGAGAATGACTTTGCGCCTTTGCGAAATATTTTTAACGAATGGCTGGTGAGGGATACGAGCAAGAAAATCAGAGCCGTGAAGCGGTCAAAAGGCATGAGTGGGAAACCTGTCACAAGCAAGCCCGTGTATGGCTACCTCATGGACGAGGACGAAAATTTTATCATTGACGAGGAAGCCGCCCCCGTGGTAAAGCAGATATACAGCCTTTGCCTTGCCGGGAACGGTCCGACCAAGATAGCCCGTATGCTTACGGAACAGCAAATCCCCACGCCGGGAACGCTGGAATACCGCCGGACAGGGAGAACCCGCCGCTACCACCCCGGCTATGAGTGCAAATGGGCGGCGAATACCGTGGTACATATCCTTGAAAACCGGGAATACACGGGCTGCCTTGTGAACTTCAAGACCACCACACAATCCTACAAGTGCAGCAAGATTATCTACAACAGTGAGGACAAACAGGCGGTTTTCGAGAACCACCACGAAATCATCATAGACCGTGACACATGGGAGCGTGTGCAGGAGCTACGCAAGCAGCGCAAACGCCCTAACCGCTATGATGAAGTGGGTTTGTTCTCCGGCTTGCTCTTTTGTGCCGACTGCGGCAGCGTCATGTACCAGCAACGCTATCAGACGGACAAGCGGCGGCAGGACTGCTACATATGCGGCAGCTACAAGAAGCGCACCCGTGACTGTACGGCGCACTTTATCCGCACCGACCTGTTGACCGAGGGAGTGACCGAGAATTTACGGAAAGTCACCAGCTACGCCGCAAAGCACGAAGCCCGGTTTATGAAGCTGTTGACCGACCAGACCGAGGACGGGAGCAAACGCCGGAACGCCGCAAGGAAGAAAGAACTGGAAGCGGCAGAAAAGCGGATTGCGGAACTCTCCGCTATCTTCAAGCGGCTGTATGAGGACAGCGTGACCGGGCGCATATCGGACGAGCGTTTCACGGAGCTTTCGGCAGACTATGAAGCCGAGCAAAAGGAACTGAAAGAGAAAGCCGCCGCCTTGCAGAGCGAGCTTTCCAAGACGCTGGAAGCCACGGCAAACGCTGAAAAGTTTATGAAAGTGGTACGCAAGTACACCAGCTTTGAGGAACTCACCCCTACCCTGTTACGGGAGTTTGTGGAGAAAATCGTAATCCACGAATCGGAAGCCCTTGACGGGAAACGCCGGGGGAAGCTCCGCAGACAGGAAATCGAAATCTATTACTCTTTTGTCGGCAAGGTAGAATTGCCCGACTAAAGCCCGACCCGTCCGGCAGTCAGCCGGACAGGGAACGGCAAAATTTTTTACACTTCTTTTACTTCTTTATCTCACATGAGCAAAAA
>BLLT01000587.1 GCA_011958945.1 Lachnospiraceae bacterium
TGTTGACATTTTAAAAGAGCGTGGATTACTATCTGAGTCCGATGCTGTTCAACCACTAATAGGTAAGAAATCATGAGTCAAGTTACTGAACAATCCGTACGTTTCCAGACCGCTTTGGCCTCTATTAAGCTCATTCAGGCTTCTGCCGTTTTGGATTTAACCGAAGATGATTTCGATTTTCTGACGAGTAACAAAGTTTGGATTGCTACTGACCGCTCTCGTGCTCGTCGCTGCGTTGAGGCTTGCGTTTATGGTACGCTGGACTTTGTAGGATACCCTCGCTTTCCTGCTCCTGTTGAGTTTATTGCTGCCGTCATTGCTTATTATGTTCATCCCGTCAACATTCAAACGGCCTGTCTCATCATGGAAGGCGCTGAATTTACGGAAAACATTATTAATGGCGTCGAGCGTCCGGTTAAAGCCGCTGAATTGTTCGCGTTTACCTTGCGTGTACGCGCAGGAAACACTGACGTTCTTACTGACGCAGAAGAAAACGTGCGTCAAAAATTACGTGCAGAAGGAGTGATGTAATGTCTAAAGGTAAAAAACGTTCTGGCGCTCGCCCTGGTCGTCCGCAGCCGTTGCGAGGTACTAAAGGCAAGCGTAAAGGCGCTCGTCTTTGGTATGTAGGTGGTCAACAATTTTAATTGCAGGGGCTTCGGCCCCTTACTTGAGGATAAATTATGTCTAATATTCAAACTGGCGCCGAGCGTATGCCGCATGACCTTTCCCATCTTGGCTTCCTTGCTGGTCAGATTGGTCGTCTTATTACCATTTCAACTACTCCGGTTATCGCTGGCGACTCCTTCGAGATGGACGCCGTTGGCGCTCTCCGTCTTTCTCCATTGCGTCGTGGCCTTGCTATTGACTCTACTGTAGACATTTTTACTTTTTATGTCCCTCATCGTCACGTTTATGGTGAACAGTGGATTAAGTTCATGAAGGATGGTGTTAATGCCACTCCTCTCCCGACTGTTAACACTACTGGTTATATTGACCATGCCGCTTTTCTTGGCACGATTAACCCTGATACCAATAAAATCCCTAAGCATTTGTTTCAGGGTTATTTGAATATCTATAACAACTATTTTAAAGCGCCGTGGATGCCTGACCGTACCGAGGCTAACCCTAATGAGCTTAATCAAGATGATGCTCGTTATGGTTTCCGTTGCTGCCATCTCAAAAACATTTGGACTGCTCCGCTTCCTCCTGAGACTGAGCTTTCTCGCCAAATGACGACTTCTACCACATCTATTGACATTATGGGTCTGCAAGCTGCTTATGCTAATTTGCATACTGACCAAGAACGTGATTACTTCATGCAGCGTTACCATGATGTTATTTCTTCATTTGGAGGTAAAACCTCTTATGACGCTGACAACCGTCCTTTACTTGTCATGCGCTCTAATCTCTGGGCATCTGGCTATGATGTTGATGGAACTGACCAAACGTCGTTAGGCCAGTTTTCTGGTCGTGTTCAACAGACCTATAAACATTCTGTGCCGCGTTTCTTTGTT
>BLLT01000588.1 GCA_011958945.1 Lachnospiraceae bacterium
ATCTGAAACAGGCCGCCAAGACCATGAATTTCCTGACGGAACACGGTATAAGCAGTTATGGAGAACTGGAAAGCAAATTGAACGCAGTATCCGCACGCAGGGATACCGCTCATGCAGAAATCAAGCGGATAGAAAGCAGAAGTGCCGAACTTGCCATTGTGATGAAGCACGCCGGCACTTACCGACAGCTAAAGCCTCTTTATGACAGATACCGCAAATCGAATGATAAAGAAAAGTTTCTGCGGGGGCATGAGAGCGAGATCATCCTTTTTGAAGCGGCCGCCAGAGAATTGAAACGGCTGGGGGCTGTACCGCTGCCGACAACAGAAAGCATGAAAACGGAGCTTGCCAATCTCAGCGCAGAAAAGGAACGCCTTCTTGCGGAGTACAAAACCGCAAGAACCGAAGCCCAGAAATACGAGACCGTCAAGCAAAATGTGGATGCACTGCTGGCCGTTCCAATGGAACAGGAACAACAGCGGCGGCATGAACTTGAATAAATTTCTTTGAAAGACGCTGGGCGCAGCTCCCGGCATCCTGTATAATGGAACTGCGGAAGGAGGTTTTACCGATGACAAGAAGCGAAGCAATCAAAGCATTATTCTTCAAAAGTGTACTGCCCGTGACCGTGGCACTGATTCTGTATTGTATCTTCAAATCCGCCTGCATGAAGAACGGAGAGCTTGACTATGTATGGCTCTGGATACTCTGCGGGCTGCCGTTTGGCCTCCATCGGATGTGCCTCTGGATCGTGCCGGGCGGCGGCTCCCTGGGTGGAGGGATCGCCCTGTTTGCATTGAACTTCATTATCGGTGGTGTGATCGGTGGTTTCATTCTGGCATGGCGGTTGATCGTGGCGGTGTGGTATGTGCCGCTGGCGGTGTACCGGCTGATCGTTGGATGATTTTCTTGCGTCATGGAAATATGGAAAACTGCCGCTCGTGCCGATGGAAAAACCATTCACAACCTGATGGAAAAAGACAAGCCTTTTCCCACAGGCCTGCAAACAGCTTTCCCACAGCCTCGCAATTCTGACAGTTTACGCACATTCCCACAACGCCTACTGCGGCGGCTATCCATCCTTTCCTATCCAATCCTAATGAGAAAATACTATGGAAATTCCTTTTCAACGGAGGTACAATTTGTACCCCTGTTCAAACAACAGAACCGTGTTAAAGTAATTTGATGATAGCAAAAAGAAAAAGCGGGAGTACAGCCAATCGGATGAACCGAAAAGCTGTACTCCCGTTTTGTGTATCAGAAAGTGTTTGGAATCGAGCCATTTTCTCTATGTGCCAGCAAGCAGACCGACACATGAGAAATCATAAAGGCTCTCTTTGAAAGTACGGATACAGGGAATTATTCTGCGGTTTTTCTACCCTTATCCTCACAGATTTTAGATCGTTTGGAACTGTAATGCGGACAAGCGACCAGACACGCCCGGAAACTCTGCTTGCAGCCGTGAACACATTTTTTGCAGATATGGTTATACTGCCGCCTGCCGTTCTCACCCAGGA
>BLLT01000589.1 GCA_011958945.1 Lachnospiraceae bacterium
GGGTGGTCTACGGCACCGGGAACGTGCTTGGCTACGACAAAGTGGGGCCGGAATACGTCATCAACGAGGCGCAGGCGAAAACGGTCAGGAAGATTTTTGATATGTACCTTGCGGGAAACGGCAGCCAGAAGATTAAGAAACAGCTTGAAAAAGACGGCGACCTCACGGCGATGGGGAAGAGCCTGTGGCATTACGCCACCATCAGCCATATCCTGAAGAACCGCCTCTACTGCGGCGAGCTGGAATACCGGAAGGAATATGTGCCGGACTACCTCGAACAGAAAAGGGCGAAGAACAACGGGGAGTTGGAGCGCATCATCGTGGAAGGGAAGCACCAGCCCATCGTCACCAAAGAGGAATTTGAAAAGGTGCAGAAACTGATAGAGGAAAAGAGGCCGCAGATGGAGCATTTCAGGAAGAACAGGGGCATCCACTCGGATGACCTCTGGCGCAGGAAGCTGCGGTGCCAGTGCGGCCACGCTTTCGCAAAGACCAGGTGGCACTCCAAGTCAAGGGACTTCACCACCTACACCTACAAGTGCTATGACCAGACCCGGACGGGGACGGTTTCAGCAAGGCTGAAAAACGGCCTGAGTATCGAGGGCGTCTGCCGGGTGCCGCTGGTGCAGGACTGGAAGGTACACACGATGGCGCAGAAAGTCCTCCACGCCGTTTTCGATGACCCGGAGGGGACGCTCCGGGAAGCAGCGGCAGTCCTCGGCCTCGGCGCGGCAGGGGTGGAGCAGTCGGAAGTCCTGCGGGACAAGGAAATCATAGAAGAACAGCTCAAAAAGGAGCGGGGGCGCTACGAGACGCTGCTCGATATGCGGATGAACAACGAGATACCGAAAGAGGTATTCAGCCGCAAGCAGCAGGAGGTGGAGAAAAAGATAGCGGAGCTGGAACAGCAGATGATGCAGTACGGCGATGTGAAGCCTGCCACGGAGGCGGACGTGAGCGGCAAGCTGGAAAACCTGCAGAGGCTCATGGGGCAGCCGCCCGTGCCGGAGGATGGGGAGTTTTCGGAAAGTGATATAGATAAATATGTTTTCGGGGTAAGGGTTTACGAAGACCGCTTTGAGTGGCTCTTAAACTTAAGCCCCGAAGCCTGCGGGGAACTGGATGATGCCGGTTCCCCTGTTTATTTTACGAAGCTGACGGTCACGCCGGATGACGAGCGGGCATGGTTCAAGATGCACCCGCAGTGGTCAAAGTCCAACAAATATGTGGAACTGGAGGCATGGATTTATATTTAGACGAAAGAGACAGGGCGGAAGGGCTGTGGCGGCCTTTCCGTCCTGTCCGGCATTTTGCGGTCTTACTCTGTAATCATTTCTTTTACTTCTGTTGGCAGGCATTTCCCTAAAAACATAGCCTTGCAGTCGGAAAATCCAAGCAGATATGCAAGCATCCCAAACCGGGAGCCCAGCGCGTTCTGCTCACAGACGTAGCGGTCGATGAGCAGCCGGATTTCTTTTGATAAATCCATCCTGTCCAGTTCGCCGGAGTATATGT
>BLLT01000590.1 GCA_011958945.1 Lachnospiraceae bacterium
GTGAACGTGTCAGTACACTAGACTTTCTTCCCCAAATAATTGCTCACGATATATTCCGGGTATAGTTCCTCATTTCCCAGTTCATCCACAGAACCCAATCCCCAGCCTTTCAGCCATGCCCTGTTAATTGTCCTTGCGGTATCCAAAAAACCCTCCCATATCTGCTGCCTTGTCAACTCCTTTGTTTCATATACGGGATAGCTTTGACGGTCATAATTCTCCCATTTATCCTCCATCCATATGATCCCTTTACCCGTCAAATCCATATTATCCCTGGGATAAGGAACATATTGGGCATTTTTTATTTCATCTACACTCCTGGTCTCCAAAAGATACCTATAAATCTCCTGATTCTTCCGATACGTTTCCAACGTAAATCCCGGCAATCCGGACACAGTATATAACGTCAGATACAATCCGGAATTTTTCCTGACCAGTTTTATTTTGTCCATAACCGTATCCGGCAAAATTTTCCGGTTATTTTTCTCCAGCACCCGGCTGTCCGCCGCTTCCAGCCCTACCCTTATTTCCCTGAACCCGGCATCTTCCAACGCTTTCAATGTTTTTTCCGTAAGGAATTCCGCCCGTATGTCACAGGATAGTACAAATTTGTGCTTCAGGGCTTGCAACGCTTTACATACCTCAAACAGCCTGCTTTCGCAGTAACCCAGCGTACTGTCAAAAAAATGTACCAGCTTACCCAGCGCAAGCTGTTCCTGTATCATTCCCAACCCTCCATCCAGCCGATGTTCCAGGTAGGGCATCTGGCCATCCTGGCAGTAGGCACACCGAAAAGGACATCCCAGAGTGGTGAATATATTAATATCATATTCATTCAAGGAATAAGGTAAAATAGAATAGTCCACATAGGGCTCGTCCTCAATTTCCCTGTTAATCTCCCTGCCAATTACCCTGCCTGCCGCTTCCTTGTCATACCCAAAAGAATATCTGTCAAAACATGGGAATTTTTTTATTGTTTGATTTAATGCCACATTTACATGGGCGCCTCCTATTACAGTAATTGCTGCGGGGTATCTGCTTTTTATCTTTTCTGCCAAGTTCCCGCAAATAGGTACCGTAGGACATACGCACCCAAATGCTGCTATATCCGGACAGCCCTTTGCCAGTTCCGCCATATTTTGTTCCAGAAAATCGTTTAAGTGATAATATTGTACATCATACCCTATTCTGTGCAATAGCGTAGCAATACGGAGCAGCCCTGTAGAAAAAGTCCTCTGGACGGGCAGGACATGAGCCCCTATCCTTTGTTTTCTGGCATAAGCTTTTATTTTAAAATAATCCTTTTTTATCGCTAAAAGTTCCTGGCTAATTTCCTTTTTATAAGCAGTTGCATCTATCAGCCAAACAGTTTCCATACATATTCTTCTCCGCCTCCCAATACAATGTTTATTCTTAATATCTCTTTTGGGTTTATTATATCATATGTCACCAATTTTCAATAGAAAATTGATGACCTTCTTGTGCATCAGCACAATTCATTATATTAT
>BLLT01000591.1 GCA_011958945.1 Lachnospiraceae bacterium
GCAAAATTTTTTACACTTCTTTTACTTCTTTATTTCACATGAGCAAATGAATGCGGACTGTATTGTTTTCGCATCACCTTTATATTTTTGGACTGTTTCATCAAGGATAAAAGCGTTTATTGAGCGGTTTTACTGCATTGCGGAGGAAGATGCCGCCCCGCCTCTTGGAAGATATGAAAAATACCCGGCTAAGGACTGCGCACTGCTGATGACTTCCGCCGACAATTTTTTCTGGACGTTTGAACAGGCGGCTTCCTATTATCAGTTTGCACTGGTCAATTACATAGGCTTCCATGATAAAGGGATGCTCCTTGCCGGAGGCTGCGGCGACACCAATGGGAGACCGCAGATTGATAAAACAGACTATTTAAGACAGGCATATGAATTTGGAAAGAAAATTTATTTAGGTTGACAGCAATAACAGAAAATGCTGTTTGTAATTGTGGGATATAGCGCTGTCTGAAACAAAATGAATTAAGCAAGGTCTTTAAATGAAAAATCCATGGGAAGAGATTTCTTTATCTGATTATGAAAATCATATGAAACTGGATTCTGTTATACAGTTACAGGCTATGAATGTTTTAAGAGGGCAGTCCGGCAAATAAATCCGCAGTATGTTTCCTGTATCATTCAAATTAATATGGAAGATAGCTGGGTATCAGATGCACCTTATCTGCATATGTTTGTTGGATTGGAACATATGATGTCTATTGAAAAAAATTAGTGCAGATAGATTTTGGGAGATAGGGGCAGTTTATGGAGCGGAATAAACTTTATCCGCCGGTTATAAAATTAAGTTTAGGAAAGC
This sequence comes from Lachnospiraceae bacterium, assembly GCA_011958945.1. Taxonomy (GTDB): domain Bacteria; phylum Bacillota; class Clostridia; order Lachnospirales; family Lachnospiraceae; genus Kineothrix. Next base: position 809 of record BLLT01000591.1, read on the forward strand.
AGATATGGAGGGCTGGATTTATAATGGAGGTATCGGTATATGAAAAATTCCCTGACTGTGCAAAAGAGATCAGGGAAGCAGTTTTTGTGAAAGAGCAGGGGTTTCAACATGAATTTGATTCCATAGATGATACTGCCGTACATCTTGTGATGTTTGATGAAGATGGAAAACCTGCCGCAACCTGCCGCGTGTTTTGGGATGAAGAGATGGGTTCTTATGCCATCGGGAGGCTTGCTGTTGTAAAAAAGTATCGTGGAAGAAATATCGGTGCAGACATGGTCAGAGAAGCGGAAAGATATGTGAAAAGGAAAGGCGGAAAAGATATTATTCTTCATGCACAATGCCGGGCGAAGGGCTTTTATAAAAAAATGGGATTCGCCGAATTTGGAGATATAGAAAATGATGAGGGATGCCCTCATATCTGAATGAAAAAGGTGATTGGGCCAGATAGATACAGCCCGTTGTCAATGAACTCTGTAAGGAGTACGGTCTTTCCATACAGGATATTGAGGTAGCGCAGAAAAGGAGTCAAAGAAATGGGATAAAACAAAACAGGGTATTTTTAAGTGGAATCACCAGATCAGACTGGATGTGGAGGATTTCATTTTTTTACCTTATAGGAAACTGCGTCATTAGACGCATGCGTTCACAAGTTCGCAAAGCGAACTTGCAGAGAATGCGGAGCATTCTTTTTTAC
>BLLT01000592.1 GCA_011958945.1 Lachnospiraceae bacterium
ATTGTCTATTGCGCCTCCCCCGCCTCCTCCGGCCACGATCAGGACGCATTCCCTGTTGGAGTAATTCACCCCATTGCTGTACCCTAACGAACCGTATTTTGTTGCCACATGGGTAGCGCCGCCTCCACCCGCCCCATATTGCCTGCCATTCGTATAGCTGTATCCATAAGCGCCGCCGTTTGTCCCCGGAGATGTCCCGTTTGCAGCGCCGCCATTATATACATAGACCACCTCGTCCTTTTTCATCTTCTTATAGCCTTTGGAATGGCCGCCAAGACCGCCTTCCGCCACAAGGGAGTCCACTTTTGCGCTGCCCCCGGAACCGCCCCATACCTCAAACTCATAGATGCCGTCCTGCGGTATGGTAAACTGCACATAATTCCCGGTATAGGGAAAATCGTACTCCGTGGTCACCCACATGGCATAGAGCGTGGCTCCGGCAGGGAACACGCCTTTTTCTCCCGGTTTGTAGGATGGCGTGGAAAGGGAGTCAATGCTCCATCCGCAGAAGGACATATTCTTTCTCGTGTAGGGGCTTGCCGGTACCGTGGTGGGTTCGCTCTGGGAATTCCCGTTGTTGTAATAACAAAAAGCGGTAAAGGATTCTGCCGCCCCGGTTTCTGCAAGGGTGCCGCCATTGGGCATCAGCCCTATGGTCATCTGCTTTTTAAAAACTGCGTAGAGCGTGACGGGTTCCTCACTGCTGATGAGATATTCCGAAAGCACTTTTTTCTCTGCGGAATCATCCTGCCGCCATCCCACAAAGGTATAGCCCTCCAGAGCGGCGGGCGGTGCGGCGGCAATGGCGTCCTCCCTGTCCGGCACAGTCCTTTCTAATGAATATCCCGTGTCGATCTGGTATGTCACTTTGACACCCGCCGCATATACCCTGTCCTCTCCCACGAAAATCCGCGTCACACGCTTTGTGGCTTCATCTTCATAGCAGAGGTAAATGGTGGTGGCGCTGTAGCTTTCCAATGCCCGGTATTCGTCAAGGCTCACCAGTTTCATCACAAGCCCGGTGCTGCTCATCATCTCCGCCATTTTTTCATCCAGCGTCTGCACGGATTCCCCCAGGGATGCGTTGGAGGAAATGACACCGTCCAGCTCCCCGATGATATTCCTTGCCGTAAATACCGCCGTGCCGTCTAAAACCTTATCCCCCACTTTCGTTATCCTCGAATACCCGGAAGGCTCCGATGCCGCCGTGGTGCCTGCCTGGGTGCATACAAAAGTCGCCCAGCCCGGAGCGCCCACTGCGGTCACCGCATCCCCCACGGAGTAAGATGTGGCGCGGGTGAGGGTCTCGCCACCTCCCCCGCCACCACCGCTTCCGGCTTTCAGTGTGGGGAACACTTTCGTCAGACCGTCCAGCCCCGCCGAAGATACGGTGAAGATGGCAAGTTCCAAGTCATAGGAGGAATTGTTGTAATTGATATTCACGTCCGCATCCAGCGGCGGAAGTTCCGCTGCCGCCTGCGCCAGTATCTTGATTGGCTCATC
>BLLT01000593.1 GCA_011958945.1 Lachnospiraceae bacterium
GGGATAAACGGAAACCACAGCCAAGAAACTTCCTGCGACTGTATCTCCGACAATTTAATCAACTGTAATTCAATTTTTGTTTCTTCCATAATGCCCTCCATTTCTGAAAAATCGTTGCCACTGGAAGAAACCTCTGCTATACTTGTATTGTGAGGTTGATAACAGAGGTTTTCCAGTTATCACAGCCCTAACAGTTGCCGCTGTCGGGGCTATTTTCTTCTCCGCCGATGTTACCCTGCCACAGATATTTTGCTCCGTCCAACACCTAAAGGATTGCTTTCAACATATCCTCATATGTCGTCTGTAATTCTCTGATTTCTTCGGTAGTGACCTCCGGCTTTTCGCCTTTTATCTGCTCTGCCAGTTCTTCCATACGGCTCTGCATTTCCTGCAATTTTTCCACAATCTGATATACCGTTTCTTTCTTCCCCACCACGCATACACGATTGTAAATACAGGAACGAACAAAATAATCTTTCTTTTTCATGCCGCTTGCAAAAATCTTTGCTTCAATTTCTTCCCGTTCTCTGGGAGAAATGCGAAAACTGATTGTTGGATATTTGTGTGTGCCGCTCATTCTTTTGTACCCTCCTTAAACTCTGCGTTCAGCAACTCTGCCATTTGTATCTGTTCTGTCGGGAACATATGGGCGTATCGAAACGTAATATCCACGCTTTCATGCCCTACCCTGTTCCCGATTGATACCGCTGAAAATCCCATGCTGATTAACAACGAAACGTGCGAATGCCTTAAATCGTGGATTCTAATGCGCTTTACCCCTGCTTTTCCTGCCCCTCTCGTCATTTCATGGTGCAGGAAACTTTTTGTCAGATGAAAGATACGGTCAGTCGGGAGAAACCCGTACAGTCTGCCGAGATACTCTTTTAATTCCTCACACAAGAAATCCGGCATACTGACGTTGCGCTTGCTTTTCGGTGTCTTTGGGTCTGTTACCACATCTTTTCCCTCTAACCGCTGATAAGATTTTGTTATCCGAATTACCTTGTTATCAAAATCTATATCCTGCGGCGTGAGTGCTAAAAGTTCTGCTTTTGTCAAGTAAAATCTAAAAATTTTTTCTGTAGCAGAAACACTACCTAAACTTAACGCACTTGATAACACTTCTGAACCATACCATCACCTTCCTGCCGAACTATTGCTGATACTTCATTCATCAAGGAAATTGCTGTAAGACTGATTCGTTTTGTATCTTCCTTTACGTTATTCTCTCATACAGGAAAACCTCGTTTTTCTATCACATAATAACTGCAAGGCTTACCTGTATCAGAGGACAACGTGGTGTTTTCCACCACATTACCCTTCTGCCTCATCCAAAAATATTATATATGCTCTCGCCAATCCCCGAACCGGGTAACATACACTGGAACGGCTGATCCCTCACTACGTTTTCATCATGCCCATCCAGACGAAATTCGCAAGGAGCCACTCCCGGAAAATGCTTCTCGCTGAAATTCCGGTGCTGTTTTATCTCATTATCTCT
>BLLT01000594.1 GCA_011958945.1 Lachnospiraceae bacterium
CTTGTGTCTGCGTCATCATTCCCAATATGACTCACAATCAACAGCCGTATGCTTTTATTGAAAATGTGATAACTGATGAAAGGTTCAGAAAAAGAGGACTGGCAACGCAATGCCTGAATTTTGCAAAAGAGATTGCCCTAAAAGAAAACTGCTATAAAATGATGCTGCTTACAGGTTCTAAGAAAAAAAGCACATTGGATTTTTACAGAAAGGCAGGATATAATAGTGAAGACAAAACAGCATTTATTCAATGGGCATAGCTTAGCAATGGAATCTCTCAAAAGGTATTTTTGACGGGCAGAAATGAGGTAAACGATGGCAAATATTCTGATTGTTGAAGACGAAAAGAATATGCAGGAAATTATCACAGAATATATGCGGAGGGGCGGCCATACCTGTTATACGGCGGATGATGGCGTGGATGCATTGATGGTATTGAAGAATAATCCGATGGACTTAATGATACTGGATATTATGATGCCTCTCCTTGATGGGTTTTCCGTCTGTAAAATGGCAAGGGAAATGAGCAATATCCCTATTATAATGTTAACTGCCAAGGGCGGCGAGGACGATAAGCTGAAAGGTTATGATCTGGGCGCAGATGATTACATGACAAAACCATTCAGCCCCAAGGTGCTGCTCGCAAAAACAAATGCTTTGCTGCGCCGTACTTCTGCCGGCCCAACAGATACTGTAAACACTGTTAACGGGGGAAAAATTTCCATAATTCCTGCTTCGCATAAAGTATTTCTGGATGGGCAGGAAATTACTTTGACATATAAGGAGTATGAACTGCTTCATTTTCTAATGTCAAATCCCGGACATATTTTTACCCGGGAGCAGCTGCTTAACAGGATATGGGGATATGATTTTGAGGGAACGACAAGAACAGTAGACACCCATATCAAAACCCTCCGCCAGAAATTAGGTAATGAGGGGAGGCATATCGTAACATTGATTCGTTCGGGCTACAAATTCGAGGTGACGGCATGAAAATAAGTAACAATAGGAATGTCCTCGGCATCCGAAAGAAAATACTGCTGGCATCTAAACTGATGGGGGCTATCCTGGTGCTGTCTTATGTGTTTTTTACCGGACTGCCTCTGAATGCAGATGTTTCTTTTATAATCTGGCTTGCCTTTGTTGCCGCATTGATCTGCGTGATCGACTTGTGGATGGCAAAGTTTATTACAAAGCCTGTATCGGAGTTGAATGATGCCGCCCGGAGCATGGCAGAATTGGATTTTTCCCGGCCCTGCAGGGTGACGGGCAATGATGAATTTGGCGAACTTTCCTGCAGCCTGAATCTTATGGCCGAAAGCCTGCAGGAAGCGTTTTCAAAACTAGAAAATGTGAACAGAAGACTGGAGCGGGATGTGGAACAGAAAAGGTGTCTGCTGGCGGAGCGGAAAGAGCTGGTAGATAACCTTTCCCATGAAATGAAGACCCCGCTGGGCGTGATCCGGGCTTATGCCGAGGGTATGCAGGATGAAAAAAAT
>BLLT01000595.1 GCA_011958945.1 Lachnospiraceae bacterium
TGAGGGGAATAAAATGCTCCGTCGCCACGCTCCCGCTCCAAAAAAAGCGTAGCGGCACTAGGTTCGTGAACTACCTCACCAAGTGCCGACGCTTTTTAAGGGGCTCCTTAAGCATTTTATTCCCCTCACGGCTGGGCTGAGATGCTAACTGAATGACATTGGAGGCTGAACCGTTATCGGAAATTAATTTTCAGGGGCGGCGTATTTTCCTGCGGGCAGCCGGCCGCAGGGAAATACGCTGTTCGCAGCACGGCCCGCATGCCGCCTTGCAACAAACTTCCATACGCGGGCCCGCGCATAAAAAGCAGGGAAATATATCTGAATCATCAGTTATTTCCCTGCTTTATAGTAACGCTATAGATTTTCAAAATGTTTACTTTGCCAAAATCTCCTCCATCGCCGCCGGGCTAAACGAAGCCAGCGCCGGATGGTCTGTAAGGGCCTTGACGATTTCCCACCCCTTCCGGCTATTTACCGCATTCTTCGGGATTGGCCGAAAGCCTAAATCAAGATAAACTTTACATGCCACCCATGAAGTGCTTTGTGTGGGAATCTTGGCATGGGTATATCCCAACCCGCGCATCACATTCAATACATAAGAAATTAACGGCTTCGACAGCCCTTTTCCCTGATATTCCCTGTGGACAGCCACCCAATGCAGCCATCCGTCTCCCGATTTATCCCGCCCCAGCACATCATAATAGGCAGTGGCCGTGGCCACCTTCCTTCCGTCCGCATTTTCGATGAAAGCCATCCTTTGGGGAAGCATGTCTTCGTTGGCCGCATAATATTTCCCCCATGCCTCCATCCCCTGCTCATAGCTTGAAAATTCTTTGGCAGACTTCTCTATTTCAATCCAATTGCCGCAATCCCCCGGCCGATAAAAAACAAAATGATACCCTTCCGGGAGCGGGAAACGGGGAAGGCCGTCCAAATCCCGTTCCAGCATTAATTCATAATATTTAATCCGGCTGTCATGATTATCAAATAGTATATTCATTGTGTGTTGTCCTTCCTTTGTCTTGAACTTGTAAGGAGCCCTTACCATTCCAAACAAAATGGAAAAGGCAGGTTAAATAGAACCAACCGCATTTAACTCCCCATGCCTTTCATACCTAGATACCCGCGCAATCCGATTCGCTTCATCCGTGAAAACCACATAGGGCTTATGGCTGCGGGCTTCTTCCGGCGTCATGTCCGCATAGGCCATGATGATGATATGGTCGCCGATTTGTACCTGTCTTGCGGCTGCCCCGTTCAGGCAAATCATGCCGCTGTCTGCTTCCCCGGCTATCGTATATGTTTCAAACCGGTTTCCGTTTTCCACATCCACAATCTGAACCATTTCATATTCCAGAATCCCTGCCGCCTCCAGCAGCTTTATGTCCACTGTGATGCTCCCCACATAGTTCAGTTCCGCCTGCGTCACTGTGGCGCGGTGGATTTTTCCTTTTAACATTTTGATATTCATATTAATCCCCATTTCTGCGCTGCTTTT
>BLLT01000596.1 GCA_011958945.1 Lachnospiraceae bacterium
ATCCTAAGTGAGTGTTAAAGTTTCAGCATAAACAAGTGAAAATCCAAAATAGAGAACAAAGAGTAGTCGAAAAAGAGCGGCAATACGCTATGCGGTAAGAAAAATCGAAACACAAAGTGCGGTAGATTTTTATGGCTATTCAAATCTGATGACGCTGTCCTGTCAGCGGGAATGAGAGGTTATAAACATGGCAATGTGGAATCCGTGGCGTGGCTGCCACAAACATAGTGAAGGGTGTAGGTATTGTTATATTCATAAGGGCGATTTCAAGCGCAGGATTGATACAAACAATATTGCAAAGACGGATAATTTTTACGCCCCTATCGCTAAAAATAAATCGGGAGCATACAAAATTAAATCTGGGCAGACCGTATATCTCTGCTTTTCTACGGATTTTCTGATTGGGGATGCCGATGAATGGCGTTCTGAATGTTGGCAGATGATACGGGAGCGTTCAGACCTGCACTTTCTTTTTCTAACAAAGCGTATTGAACGTTTCATGGATTGTATTCCAATGGACTGGAACGATGGATATGATAATGTTACGGTTGGTTGTACGGTAGAAAATCAAGACAGGGCTGATTACAGGCTTTCCATTTTCAATAAATTGCCTGTTAAACATAAAAATATTATCTGCCAGCCGTTGATTGAGGAAATAAACCTTACAGACTATCTTGATAATGTTGAATTAGTTGTAGTTGGCGGTGAATCAGACAGAAATGCCAGACCACTTGACTATACGTGGGTGCTTTCCATACGGGAGCAATGTGTCGCCCGCAAAGTACATTTTGAGTTTCGGCAGTGTGGGACACATTTTATCAAAGACGGAAAAAGCTATACTTTATCTACCCGTGATTTATGTAGCCAAGCAAGAAAAGCGAATATCAATTACTAAAATAATTACCTCTCTTTTTTGTGCAAGTATAGAGAGGAAAAATATAAGAATAAGCATTATAATAACAAAGGCGAATTTATATTCATAAGCACAATATGTATGAAGGAGGTATCTCATGGAATGGGTTGAAAGATTAAACCAAAGCATGAATTATATTGAAGAACATTTGACGTGCGAAATTGATTATGAACAACTTGGGCGGATTGCCTGCTGCTCTACCTATCATTATCAGAGAATGTTTACTTATATGGCGGGTGTCACTCTGGCAGAGTATATCCGAAGAAGAAAAATGTCGTTAGCGGCGGTGGACTTGCAAGGTGGGAATGCAAAGATTATTGATATTGCACAGAAGTACGGCTACCGTTCTCCGACTGCATTTAACAGGGCGTTCCAGTCTTTTCATGGGATAGCCCCTTCATTCGTTAAGACTGCGGGAGTATCTGTGAAATCTTTTTCCCCCATTGTGTTTAGAGTTGCTATAAAAGGAGCAACAGAAATGAATTATAGAATTGAAACAAAAGAAGCCTTCCGCATTATTGGCGTATCTGCACCGCTTGACAAGGAAATTGAAAATAACTTTATGACTGTGCCTAAG
>BLLT01000597.1 GCA_011958945.1 Lachnospiraceae bacterium
GACGGACAAGGCGGACAGGGAGAATCATGGGATAGGGCTTATTAACATCAGAAGCACAGCGGAGAAATACCAGGGAACAATGGATTTTAAGGTAAACGGCAGGGTGTTCATCCTGTCGGTGATGATGAAAAATGAAAGGAGAGAGGAAGATGGATTTCGGAGTGACAGGTAAATTGGGAGGGTACTATCTGGTGGAGCAGTACCAGAAGAATGCGGCAGGCAAGAGCGAGGGCGTGAGTTTTGCGGAACTTGCAGCTACGAAAGCGGCAGGAAAAACAGAGAATGTTAGTTTTAAGGAAATGCTGGAATCAAAGTATCCGGGAGCATATTACAATGTGATGGATACATCCAAGATTGACAGTTCCTTATGGGGGAGGAATGATTATCCGTGGGATAAGTATTTCAGCAATAATGTGGATGATTCCGTTCTGAACTGGAAACCGTCGGGAGCTGAACCTGATATGCAGAGCCCGGCAGTCCGCGCCAAGATGAATGCAATGCTTGGTAAGATTGCTGTGGTTATTCCACCAGAACTGGAAGAAAAAATGAAAAATAACACGGAACTTGCACAAAAAGTAATGGAACGGGTGGATAGTTTTTTATTAGCTAATTCTACTCCCGGTGAGAACGAAGGTTTTTTGATGACATTTGATGAAAATGGAGAAATCAACCATGCCTGTGTGGTGGGAGAACTGAAATTTACTGTTTCATCATCAGAATTTGTGGAGGCCCGCAGAGCAAGGGAAGCAAAGCACGCAGAATATGAGAGGCTGGCGGAGGAAGCCGCCCTGAAACGCAGGCTGATGGAGCAGGAAACGGACGATAGATATTATAAGGACAGCATGACCAAAAAGGCGGTTTCGATTACAGCATATGAGGCGGCGGGCATTTTGAAGTAAGGAAGATCATGCCCGAACTTACCGCAAGGGGGCATGGGCGGCCCTGAATGACAGAGGGACCGCAGGTAAGATTTTTTGAAGGAGGATGATTATTATGTCAATGGAGATCATAAACAATTACAGCGATTATGGGAAAGGCTACACAAATACTGCAAAGGAAGGAAATGTGACGACAAGCACGGTGGAACTGAAAACCTCGATCGGGGGAACAAAAACAGAGCAGATCAAGACGGGTTACAGCAATGTCAATGACTATTCCAAATATCTGCAGGGCAAGTACAGCTATATGAATTCGGGTACAACTTCCATGCAGGGCGTTCCGACAACGGTATCCGTATCGGGCGCTTTCCTGAAGAAATGTATGAACGACCCGGAAAAAGCAAAGTATTTGGAAGAAAATCTGGCGGCATTGCCGGACTGCGCCTCTTATGCGGTATCCCATGCGCAGGGAACACTGACGAGTATTTCCTATGAGATTGATGCAAATGGGAATATAACGGGAATTTCTTCCGGCACAAATGACCCCGATGGGAAAATAGCCAGAGAAAATGCGGAACGGCGGGCGAAAGAGAAGAAAGCCGCCGAGG
>BLLT01000598.1 GCA_011958945.1 Lachnospiraceae bacterium
CGGTATTAGCTTGCTGTGCAGCAGAGCTACAGAGAATTAAACCTTATTTGGGATTAAGGTGGACAGAGAAGATAAATCGTTAAGAGAGGTTTAAGGACGTTTGCTACACTTAAGAAGCATTTCACAACAAATAGGTTGTTTAAATGATTTAGACAAACTATAATATCTGTTATTTCTATGATAACAGGGAGGTAATTTATGAAACTAAAAAAAGTAATGATATTACTCGGTACTGTCTGTATACTGAATACAATGGTTACAGGATGTGGTTCCGGTTCTATTGCTAAGACAGAAGAAAACCAGACAGACGAAGCATTATTAGAGGAATTAAATGATGCGCCGTCAAAAGAGATTGATGGAAACACGGATGGACTGCAGGAAAATACAGCAGGTAAATGGCAGGTACTAGAGCCGGATGTCGCTGCTGCTGTTGATGCGGATTTTCTGGGTAAGGTCTGGAAGATTGAAGAAGACTCATTTTTCATTGCCGAAAAGAAAGTAAAAATTCTTGATGACGGTTCCTTATCATACAGTTCTCCAAGCTCCAATGCCGATCTCCCTGATTCTCAGTTGATTCATGTGATTTTGGAAGATGATACCCGTTTTTATTTAAAAACCACTGATGGAAATGGAGAAAGCTATGAGGACACAAAGGCTGAATTTCAGGACTTGAAGGTACATATGTCTGTTGAAATGAAGGGCAGCTTTAAAAATGATAAATTTTATGCCAAGGAAATACGATTCTTTTAGAAAGTGATGGGAAAGATTATGAAAAGGAAATTGATACTGATGTTTATGATAGCTTTAACTATGGGGATGATCGGATGCTCATCGGAACAAAAAAAGGATGAAATATCTGTGGAGAATGATTCCCCGAAAGAAACGGTTCAGGAAGAAGTAGCAGATGTAAAAACTGTAGATGCAAAAACTACAGAAACAGAAGCAAAAGTTACAGAATCGTCAAAGTCAGAGATTACAGAAGAAACCAAAAAAACCACTTCGGAAGCCGAAGAAATTCCGCTCGAAGAAATCCCGGTCGAAGAAATCCCAGCGGGCGATCCCATAGCAGGAATTATTGAAAAGTATGAAGAAAACATACTTACACTCAGGACTCCGGAGGACGATATGCTCTATTATTTTTTTATGGAAAATACCCCGATATTAGAAGGGTATTCCACGGAAAGTGCCCATGAGGCAAAAGGAGGTTCCACGATTGCTGTGGGCGATAAAGTTGAGATCAGTTACCGGGGGACACTTGATGATGAAGAACATCCAACTCAAGCTGTGAAAATTGTAATAATCACAGGTGAATAATTTTGCAAAATTATTGTGTATTCACGGTTAAATCCAAAAGAAGCTGCAAAAAAACAGCGCCAATGCACAGGAGGAATCTTAAAAAGTTGGATTCCTCCTGACTTTCTATAATCTCACATTATTCTGTTGCCGCTGGTATCTCCCCGACAAAGTTATAAATGATTTTG
>BLLT01000599.1 GCA_011958945.1 Lachnospiraceae bacterium
CTATTTTTGGCAGAGATACCGCATCCTGCTTGCCGAGAGACAGAAACATTTCGTGGAGGAACAGCAGGTCAAGGCCATGAAGAAGCGTCTGGAGGAAGCGGAGAATTTCTATGGAAGCATCCGGAAGGTGCGCCACGAGATGAAGAACCATATGGCGAACATTAAAGGACTGGCAGGAGCCGGGGAGTATGGGGAAATAGAGGATTATATACGGCGGATGGATGAGACCATGCAGGAACTGGAATATAAGTATGTGACGGGGAATGCAGTAACGGATGTCATCATCAATGACAAATGCCGCAGGGCGGAAAAGGCGGGAATCCGGTTTGATGCAGATTTCCGGTATGGCGGGGAAATTCCCGTGTTTGATATGGGGATTATATTGAACAATCTTCTGGATAATGCCATAGAAGCCTGTGAGAAACTGGAACCGGGAAAAGGATTCATACGCCTTTCGTTAAAGCGAAAAAAGCAGTTTTTGATACTGTATGTGGAAAATAGCTTTGACGGCGCTGTCCCTGTAAGCAAAGGCAGTTCACTCCCGCCTACAACGAAACAGAGTATCCTGCCGGGAATCATTACGGAGCATGGGATAGGGCTTGAAAATGTGCGGGATATTGCAGAGAGGTATTTCGGCGGTGTAAACATAAAAGTGAAAGGGGATGTGTTCCATGTGACGGTAATGCTGCAGCAGGGGGAGGTGGGGAAGGTAAGTAAATGACCTTGCACTAAATGAAACTCAAAAACAGATTAAAACGGAGGAATAAAAATGGCTATCAGTGGAATAGGACAGAATTATTATCAGAACAATGTGGAAACAAAGAGAAATACGAAAAATGTGAACGGTACGGAAAAATTCGCACTGGAAAAAACAGGCAGTACACAGGAATTATCGGAAGCCGAAGAAATGGAGCTGTTCAAGAAGGAATTTTATGAAGACCTTTCTAAAGTCACCAATCATAGGACGGTGAGCAATGCGGCTGTCAATATCTCGGAGGCGGCATTCAAGGCAATGAAGGAAGACCCGCAATACAGGGAGAAGGTTCTTTCACTGATTCAGAGGGATTGGGGGGATTCCTATGCGCCGAGGAACTGTTCCGTGCTGATAACTGTCGGTGCGACTCTGAATGAGTACAGGGCGGATTCATGGCCCGTTGGGTATGATTCGGAATTTGATGTGCGTTCACAGAACAGTTTCTATAAAAGGACGAGTGAAAAAAAAGACAGGCAGAAGGAACTGCTGGAAGAATATCTGGAAAAGCGGGCGCAGGCTAAGCGACAGCAGCAGGAGTTATTGGATGAAAAGGTTGCAAAGGCGGAGCAGGAGAGAAGCAGGCTGGCAAAGGCATGGGCTGGTGACAGGCAGATGGCGGCGGCATCCAATGCTTATGATGCAAATGTCATGACGGAGACAGCGGCAGGCGGAGATACGCTGCTTGGGTAATGAAGGGCATCATGCCCGGACTTACCGCAAGGGGG
>BLLT01000600.1 GCA_011958945.1 Lachnospiraceae bacterium
TGCGGAGGAGATTAAAGGCAAGGAAGGTTATCCCTATTGGTATTTTGGCAGTATGCTTATTTATGATATATAAAGTCATTTGGTTAGATGCACATATAGAGAGGGAAAGGGCAGTTATATGTGTGGAGGGGACAGAAGAATTTGAAATAAAAATCAAGAAGGAAAATTGTATCGCCATACCGGACTGTAGGGATATGCTGACTGATTACAACGGTGAAAAGCAAACCCTCCTATATATCAATAACAAAGATGAACTGGTGGAAAAAAATTTGTGGACTGGGGAGTCGGTTATATTGAACAAAGGTATAGAAGGGAATATACAAAACCTCCAATATGGGCCAGGGGGTGCTGAAATTTCATATATCAGGGAGGAGAGTAATAATATAGGGGATATTTATACTTATAACTTAGACGATGGCGTAGAGCGGAGGATAACGGATGGTTTGCCTTCAAGGTGGCTGAATACCTATGCCTGGAAAGATGAAAGCACATTATTTATGGTGAACCGAATTGGGGAAGATAAGGTAGATACGCTGCTTGTATGGAAAGAAGGGGGTGAAAAAGAGCCGATAGATGATACATCTTTTATCTGGACTATAGCCTCGAGGGAAGTTACAAATAAGATTTACGGCCTTATCCAATGGTGCAGATTCAATGGAATCACTATAGAATTTAAATATAACCTGGTGGAGATAGACTTAAAAAACAATACGGTGAAAAAGCTGACCGATGTAGATTCGGAAGAGAATTTTTTGCTGGAATGTATAGACGATAAGTACCTTATTTATGTGGAACAAGAGAGATATAAAAGGAAAAGTAAAGTATATTGCTATTATATAGAAACCGGGGAAAAGAAATGCATTTTTAAGACGAATAAGGAGATTGTTGGGGTTTTTGTGAAGTAAAAGGTGTGGATATAACTGGGGGCAACCTGGCTTTTGGTGCCTAATTAATTAGGAGGAGAACCGTATGAAAATTAGAGGAAAGAGAAAAAAGTTAATGGCATGTATTATAGCAGCATTCATTATATGGCTGTTCTGGGGATATGTTGAGGTTGGGGTATTGACATGGAAATATGGAGACATATTTGAGAAAGAGTATAGGCAAAGCTATTATTTTATGTATTCTAATTTAGGAAAAGCCAGAGTATTTAGATATAAAGATGAAAAAGCCAGGGTTTCTTCTGATTCAAAATTTGTAGAAGAATTTATGGAGGATGAAAGGGAGAATGTGGCTGTGGTTTGTTATAGTACAGAAATAGTTGCCATTTTTGAGTACGATGGAACAGAGTGGGTATTCGATAACTTTGGTGTGCTTCAGTCACCTACCACTAGTAATGCTACCTGGCCATTTTACCTTTGGTAATTCTTTGGTTTGTTAAAATCTTTGGGAATAAAAGGAGAGGACGCATGCGGAGGAGATTAAAGGCAAGGAAGGTTATCCCTATTGGTATTTTGGCAGTATG
>BLLT01000601.1 GCA_011958945.1 Lachnospiraceae bacterium
CCAGATAGGGCAGGAAGGTGTACTGATAGCTGTCCGTCTCCACCGGCATCACCCACACCAGGTACATCCCCTGGGCCAGCCCCTGCATTGTGCCGGTGCCGTTTTCCACGGTAATTTCTGCATCTGCCCGGGCCAGTTTATCCGGCAGATCCCCGGGCAGTTCTATGGCCTCCGCTAAAGCCGTCCGGTTCGTTCCCGCAAAGGACTGGTGGGCAGTATTGGCATCCCCGTCAGTATTCCCATCAGCAGCTGCCCCCTCCGCCCTAGGCGGGATTGGCAGTCCCAGGATGTTTGCAGCGGCTCTGGCCATCTCCCTCCAGTCATCCGCCTTCACTGCATCGTCTATTTTTTCCAGTTCCAACTCCTCGAAGCCTTTTATCCCTGTGTATTCCCCATATTGGTCTACATCGGCCACCCGGTATAAGTAGACCTGGATATTCCTTTCGTTCAGTTCCCGCCAGTCCGCGTTTTCACCCTCCACGTCCTGTACCAGGATTTCTGTCTTTACTGTCAGGGAGCATTCTTTTCCCGTGTCAATCAATTCCCTTGCAAAGACAGCTGCCCGGGGCAGCGTTGCCAGAAGGCACACTGCCGTCAGGAATCCCATCGCTGCCGGTACAGCGCACAGCCTGCTTTTGATTCTGCATCTCATTCCCATACCAACCCCGTTTCTGCGCGGCTTTTCCTTTATGCCGGGTTTGTGCCTGCCGCGCTGGCACCCCCTGTTTTCCTGCCCTTGGATTTCGTCATAAATCTTACTCCAATGAAACAAAAAACACCCTAATGTTTCTTTTTCCGCCGGATAATTATCCATATGATAAACGGAACCGCCAAAATAGAAGCCATACACAAAGCCTGCAGCTGTTTACTGTATACTCCTTTCTGCTCCGCCTGTCCGTTTTTCCCTGCCCCCTGTTCTTTCTGTAATTCCGGCAAGTTTTCTGTCCGTTTCCCCCTCACCAACAGCCGGTGGGTGTTAATGCCATAGGGCGTACAGGTTACCAGGGTGCAGTAGTCCTCCCCCTCCACCAGTTCCAGGTCATTCACTTCCTCCGGGAGCACTACGGTTATCTGGTCCACCTCATAGGCCAGTGTCTCATCCAGCACATGGAGCATGAAGCGGTCGCCTTCTTCCATCTGGTCCAGGTCGGTGAAAAGCTTCGCCGAAGGCAGCCCCCGGTGCCCGGACAAGACACAGTGGCTCGTTCCCCCGCCTACCGGCAGGGAGGTCCCGGCCATATGCCCTACTGCCACTTGCAGCACCGCTTCATCCGTACCATGGTACACGGGCAGGGAGCATTTAATACGCGGGATCTCTATATACCCCATAATCCCGTTCCCCGCTACATTCAGCTGGGATTCGTACCCTTCCTTTTCCTCCCCCGTCATCCGGTAGCGGTCCTTTTTATGGGGCAGCCCCTCATTATATTCCCTTGCCCCTGCCCACCAGGTATCATAGGAT
>BLLT01000602.1 GCA_011958945.1 Lachnospiraceae bacterium
AATTAAGTGACGGCTGAAACGGAAATCCGAGGTGATGAATTTTGAATATAGCAGTAGTCGATGATGAGGAAGCCATCAGAGAGCAGATTAGTGGTTTCATAAAAAAGCGGAATTCTGATTTTAATATAAGCGGTTTTGCCACGGGGAAGGGCTGCTTGCGACGGGAAAGGATTTTGATATTATATTCCTCGACATACAGATGGAGGGCATGGGCGGCATTGAGGCGGCGAGGACACTCCGGCAGTCCGGCGTGGATGCGGTGGTCATCTTCATTACGGGAATCAGGGAATATGTGTTTGAGGCTTTTGACGTGTCCGCATTCCACTACCTGTTAAAGCCGATTGAGGAACAGAAATTCATGGAGGTGCTTTGCAGGGCGGCGGAGGAAGCCGGGAAAAGGAAGGGGCAGAGGGAAAAGCAGATATTCATACGGGCGAAGAACCAGGGGTATACGCTTAACCTAAACAGCATCCTGTATATTGAGAGCAGGGGGAAGAAGGTGGAAATCCATACCACGGATATGGAGGATGTCATAGAGTCCTACGCCACGATGGATGAACTGGAAGGGCAGCTTGGGGATGGGTTTTACCGCGGGACTGGTGCTTGGGGAATGGATATATCTCATCATTGGAATTTTACAATTTTGTTGTAAGCATTACTCTCATAGGGAACCAGATTTTGTTTTGCGTGATTGGTGCAACGGTGCTTTATTTTACTCTGAGAAAGGTTGTGCAGGATTATCGGGAAAAGGACTATGCCGTCCACAGGACGGAGTTGCTGTTCATCCTCACACTGGGGCTGGCCGGCCTGATGGTATGTACTTTACTGCGTATTACGATTGACACGGCGGAAAACGGAGTGCCGGAGACGCTGTATGACAGATATCCGTCTCTGATGGTCATAATGCCTGTTATCCTGCTGCTGTTACTATTCTCCGTTATGTTTGGGGTAAAACTCTTTCAGGACATGATCTGCTGGAACAGGGAAAAGAGCAGCCGGATTATTCTGGAGAAACAGGTCAGCAGCCTGCAGGAGCATATGGGGGAGATGGAGCGCGTCTATTCCGGGATACGGGGGATGAGGCATGACATGAAGAATACGATCTCCGTCATCATGCAGCTTGCAGCGGGGAAAGAGGAAGGGCTGCAGGCATATCTGGAGGAGCTGAGCCGGACGATGGACAGACTGGAATTCCGCTTTAAGACAGGGAATATGGTTGTGGATACCCTGCTGAACATGAAATACCATGAGATTACAGGCACGGTGCCGGATCTGCGGATGGATGTGGATGGGCTGCAGTTCCCTGAAAAACTGTTCATCCAAAGCTATGATATCGGCATTGTTTTAGGGAATGCGCTGGATAACGCAATGGAGGCGTGCCGGAAACTGAAAGCGAAAGAACCGGGTGCGGAAGCCTTTATCCGCATCAGTTCATTCCAAAAGAGGGAGCTGT
>BLLT01000603.1 GCA_011958945.1 Lachnospiraceae bacterium
CCTGGGTTTTATCCTTATCCCCTGGCCATACACCGGCGCATCCTTCTTTCCCAATATCACCGGTGTATCTTTGGTGCAATCTGCATCTTTTATGAACTTTTCAGGGAATAAATTCAGTTGCCCCTTTACCGCTTTGCTGCTCATACTTCCCCAACCTCAACTCTGATCACTCTGTCTGTATATCTGCCTCTTTGCTGTCCTGCTCCGATCCTAAACTTTAACCCCATACCCTTCAGGGCTTCTATGGCCCTTTTTTCCTCTTCCTCTGAATAGGGATTAGAAATTTTAGATTCCCTCTCAGGCAGATCCGGGTATCCTAAAAGAATATTCAGGGTTTTCCCGTTGTCCTTTGTGCGCTCAATGCCTGCTTTTCTCAGTGCTTCCCTGATTTCGTCAACTCTGATCTTCCTGGCCGCCGCTCTCACTGTTTTCATAAAATCCTTTTCCACTTCCTGGAGCTTGCTTTCATCCACCTTCCTGATCGCATTCAAAAGATCCTCAATTTGCTCACTTCTCTTCATGGCTTATCCCTCCATTTTTCTAAATAACTGCCTGCTGCACTCTCGGATCCTCTTCCCGTTCCTGCTGCCTCTCCTGCTTTCTTCCCATGTTCTGCCGGGCCAGGAGCATCTTCACACCGCTATCAATCAGCAAAAGGCTCTCAGGATCCAATAACATAAGGTTTTGCACCATTTTGTAAAAATCGCTCTGTTTCTTCATGTGTTCTCCTCCTTTTGGTTTATTTAATAGACATTATAATATATTAAATCGACTTCGTCAATAGCATTTGTCTATTTAATAAACTTTTTGTTGATTTATATTTCCATGTGTGATATGCTATCTTCATGGATGGAGGTGAGGTACTTGACGCAAGGAGAACGTGTCAGAGAGATCAGAAAAAAACTCGGCTTCACGCTTGAAAAATTTGGTGAGCGTATTGGCATAAAAAAAGCTGCTATGAGCGCAATAGAAACGGGTAAAAATTCACTCACTGATGCAAATATAAAAGCTATCTGCCGTGAATTTAATATCAATGAGGAGTGGCTCCGCACCGGATCCGGTGAAATGAGAATCCCGGTTGAGGATGAGGCTGCTGCTGCCGTTTCGGATCTCGTAGAAAAAAGCAATCCCTTGTATGATATTATTAAGGGAATCATGGTTGCCTATCAGAAATTGGATGGCCCTTCCAGGGAGGTTATTGATCAATTCATTTTGGATGCTGTTTCTCAGAGGAGCCACCCGCAAAAGGCACCTGAGCCTGCTGCTCCCGATCTTTCTGAGCTTACTATTGATGAAAAAGTGGCTTTATACCGGAAAGAGTTAGAACGTGAGGAAAAAGTGGCGGGAGAATCGCAAGTATTACAAGAAAACGCTTAGAAAAAATGTTACATAGTAGTGAATGGGGATAAATATGAATAGCACAGCATTTTTTATTATTACCCTTCTTTTTGGA
>BLLT01000604.1 GCA_011958945.1 Lachnospiraceae bacterium
TTGACAGGCGTAAAGCCCCGGAAATACCGGGTCACAAAAGCCGCGCAGAAATGAGGTAAAAGATGGAAAAATACAGTGTGATAATGGCGGGAGGGGGAGGAACCAGATTCTGGCCTCTTAGCCGTAAACAAATGCCGAAACAATTTTTAAATCTGACGGGAAAGGATACGATGGTGAATGAAACCATCGACAGGATCGCGGGCAATGTGCCGATGGAGAATATTTTCATCGTGACCAATGCCGGCCAGGCCCCTCTCATGGAGGAAATGACGGCAAGCCGCCTTGGGAGCGGCAGGATACTGGCAGAGCCGGCTGCGAGGAATACGTCAGCCTGTATCGGTTATGCTGCGGTAGCTATCCAAAAGCAATATGGAGACAGCGTGATGTGCGTGCTCCCTTCGGACCATTATGTGAAGGACAAGGATGCCTATAAGGAAGTTGTGGATTTTGCCATGGAACTGGCGGAAAAGACGGACAGGCTGGTGACCATAGGAATCAAGCCTACGGAACCTGCCACCGGTTATGGGTATATTAAGTACAATAAGAGGATGCAGGAAGTGGCGCATAAAGTAGGGGGGACAAGCCAGAAACGGATTACCGCATATCCGGTATCGGACTTTGTGGAAAAGCCCAGCCTGTCCATAGCCAAATCTTATGTGGACCAGGGCTGCTATTTATGGAACAGCGGCATGTTTGTATGGAAAACCTCGGTTATTTTAAAATATTTTGAGAAGCTGCTCCCGGATGTTTATGAATGCCTTATGGAGATAGAAGAAGCCATCGGAACGGAGAAGGAAAAAGAAGTTTTGGAAAGGGTATACCCTATGATACCGAAGATTTCCATTGACTATGGGATTATGGAAAAAGCGGATAACGTCATTATGCTGGACGGCGACTTCGGATGGAGCGATGTGGGCAGCTGGGATACCTTAGACACTTTGTATGATACCGATGAAAATAACAATGTAGTATATGGGGAACAGATTCATATCGGCTCTAAGAACTGCATCGCTTATGGGAAGGATAAGCTGATTGCTACCATTGGGCTGGACAATGTGATTATTGTGGAAACGGAAGACGCAGTTTTGGTCTGCGATAAAAGCAAAGCCCAGGATGTGAAAAAAATTGTGGAGATTTTGCAGGAGCAGGGGAAGGAGAACTATTTATAGCAGTTGGATAACAGTCTGCCCTGTGGGATAAAATGGGAATGGATGGACAATATCTGCCCGGCTTTGCAGAAACCGCCCATTTTGTCCTAAATGCGCGATGTGTTGTAATTTACAGTAAAAGAGAACATATGGTATGATGGTAGTCAAGTGAGTAAACAGAAAGTCCTATTTTATAATAGGAAATTATAGCTATGCCATAGTGCCGTAAAACACAGGGAAATAAAGGAGTTGGCCGTTTGGCCAGCTCTTTTTACCTTATAGGATTCGGGTGTCAAAAGCCCT
>BLLT01000605.1 GCA_011958945.1 Lachnospiraceae bacterium
CCATATAATGCTGAAAACGGAAATGAGATTTCTAGCTCTGTCACAAATTTTATGAACAAATTCCAAGTCGGAAAGCTTCTTTTCAAATGCAACGCTGGAAAAACGAAAGGGCTCCCGGTAATCGAAGTGTTTCGATACCTGTTCTGTCTCATTTTCTCCGATCGAAGCATGTATATGCAGCGGAAAACGGGTATATTTGACGGTTCGTTCTGTAAAAATACCGTTTATCGCTTTCTCAATAACACAAAGATTAACTGGTCTCGGTTCACAACTTTGCTTTCTAGCCAGGTAATTAACGATTTTATGAAGCCGCTTACGGACGGGCGCCGTAAAGATGTCTTCATTATTGATGACAGCCTGTTTGACCGTTCCCGTTCAAAGAAAACGGAACTTCTGGCGAAAGTCTTTGACCACTGCTCTATGAAGTACAAGAGCGGTTACCGTATGCTGACACTTGGATGGTCCGATGGGAACTCATTTGTTCCGATCAACCATTGCCTTCTGTCGGCAGCCGACGACAAAAATCTGCTCTGCAAGCCTGCCAGCTTCGATGGACGCTCTCTTGCCGGAAAACGGCGAAAAGAATCCAGACGAAAAGCAACAGAAGTCATGGTTGACCTGGTCAGAGCAGCACAATCATCTGGGGCTTGTGCAAAATATGTTCTGTTCGACAGTTGGTTTTCATCACCAAAGACCATTACTGTATTAAAGACAGGCTGTAAATTGGACACAATCGCAATGGTTAAGAAAAGCAGTAAAATCAAATATGGCTATCAAGATGGCAAATACAACATCAAAGAAATCTATAAACAGTGCAGAAAACGCAGAGGCCGCTCCAAATATCTGCTTTCCATTGACGTAACCGTTGGTGACGGGGCAATTGAGGCAAAAATCGTCTGTGTCCGGAACAAAAGCAAGAAAAAAGACTGGCTTGCCATCATCAGCACGGATACAACTCTCTCAGAGGAAGAAATCATCCGTATTTATGGGAAGCGCTGGGATATTGAGGTATTTTTCAAGACCTGCAAATCCTATCTGCATCTGGTAACGGAGTGCCGGAGCCTTTCCTATGATGCTTTGACCGCTCATGTATCCATTGTTTTTGCACGATATATGATGCTTGCAGTTACACAGCGATGCAATACGGATGACAAAACGATTTGCGAACTGTTTTTCTGCCTCATGGATGAACTGGCTGACATCACGTTCAGTCAATCCATGAGGATTATCATAGATGCACTAATGGATACCGTTATGGAATATTTCCACATCACAGAACAGCAGCTGGAGGAATTCACCGCCAGCTTTATTCAGCGGCTGCCAAAGTACATGCAAAAAGCATTGGAGTGCGGTTCAGCGGCTGCCTGAGCGCTATTTTGTGAGCTAAAGTATTGATTTTTCAAGGAGCAAATCCCATTTTTAATGTGGGAAGTTTGAGTAAA
>BLLT01000606.1 GCA_011958945.1 Lachnospiraceae bacterium
GTGGCGAAGCCACTTTTTTACTAAAGGAAATATTGACGAAGTGCCGAAGACACTTTTTATAGAAGGGAATGGTTATTTATTATATGAAACCGTATATTCATAAAGTACAATATTATGAAACCGATAAAATGGGCATCACCCATCACTCTAATTATATCCGCTGGATGGAGGAAGCGCGGATTGATTTTATGGAGCAGATGGGATGGGGATATGATAAGATGGAAAACAGGGGAATTATTTCCCCTGTGATGGGTATCCAATGCGACTATAAAAAGACAACCACTTTCAATGACCGTATCCGGATAGAGATTGAGGTAGAGGGATATAACGGCATTAAGCTGACCTTAAAATATATTATGAAGGATATTTATACGGAAAATGTGGTGGCAATCGGGGAATCGAAGCACTGCTTTTTAAGCGAAGACGGAAGCCCGGTGGCACTGCGCAAGCAGCTTCCAGAATTGGACAATGTCTTGAAAATCGGTTTGAAAAATGAGTAATTAATAAAAAACTGGACAAACTGTATCTATATGCTTTGGATGAACGACATGCCTAGTACTGCAATGCAGTACTAAGGTTTTGGCAGCGTTCTTCGGTGTAAATTTAGAATGGCCCTTTGTGCTAAAAGGGAGGCATTTCATACAGGAGGTTCAGAATGGGAGTAGATTTTAAAAACAGCGAAACGAAGGATAACCTGATGCGGGCATTTGCCGGGGAGAGTCAGGCGAGAAACCGGTATACTTTTGCGGCAGGGCAGGCCAAAAAGGATAATTTGTATGTGGTCAGCGCAGTATTTAAATATACAGCGGAGCAGGAAAAGGAGCATGCTGAGATTTTTTATAATCATTTGAAGGAACTGGCGGGGGAAACCATACATGTAGATGGAGGGTATCCGGTGGACTTTTCCAAAGATGTGGCAGAACTTTTGCGCATGGCACAGCACAATGAATATGAAGAGCATGACCCGGTGTATAAACATTTTGGCGATAAGGCCAAAGAAGAAGGCTTTTTGGACGTGGCTTCTTCTTTTCATAAAATAGCGGAGATAGAAAAGATCCATGGAGACCGTTTTGGGCGGCTGGCGGAACTTTTGGAAAAAGGAAAACTATTTGTGTCCGATGTGAAAACGGCATGGATGTGTTTAAACTGCGGTTTTGTATTTGAAGGGGAAAAAGCGCCAGGGAAGTGCCCGGTTTGCGACCATGATAAAGGGTATTTTATCCGGTTTGAATTATCGCCTTATGAGAGCGGGCGGTAAGGGGTTTTCATTTTAGGGATAATGAATGATGTGCCGTTGCAGGCATGAAGTGTAATGAATAGTAGTATAGTCTGGCCAGGCTGCGGCCTGTCTGTCAAATTTGTGGGAACACGATTTGCCGGGCAGCTGCGGCCTGGCCGGATTGTTTATGCGCAGGGGCGCACAGATGA
>BLLT01000607.1 GCA_011958945.1 Lachnospiraceae bacterium
ATTTATGTGTGTTACAGCAGTCTCCCTGCTGATGCAGGTTTTCGATGGAAAGGATACTCCCGCCCAAACTATGTTCACCGGCAATATTATCAGCCGGGCCACCACTCACATATAAAATATCCGATATACTTTGGCAGTTCCATGATTAGAATGGTCAATATGGAGGGTAATGCAATCAATATTGGCCTAGTATAGAATTTTCCTCTTTTTTTCTTGGCATCATTCCGAATTTCTTCTTGCATTTGTATACATTCAGAGTCCACCAGGTTCCTTTGTGAAATACCTCCGAGGCAATAGCGCAAACTGCAAATAGAAATAAGAAGCCTTCGTAAACTCTGAGGAATGTAGACCATTCTAAACATAAAAACAATAACATAATAAGAGGGCACAGTAAGTACCATAGTTTAATTCCATTTATATACCCCAAGGTTTCTTTATCTGCATGAACTAAGTCAAGGTCTAATGAAAAATTTGTTTGTTCCTTTTTGTAAAATTCACGGCATAATGTACATGTTTTAATATGTTGTTCTATTATTTCAGTGGCTTCCTGACTTGTAATTCCCTCAATATACAGGGGGAGTAATTCTTTTACCAGAGCGCATTTTTCATCTTTCATTGCCTTTTCTCCATTTCTGCATGGCTTTTGCAGCCCGCCATTGCCGGGGCTTTATGCATAGCAAGTTTGTGGATACCTTGCAAACACAAACTTGGGATTGAAAATTTTCCATCTTCCATCCTTTCCAGTTATTTTAAGCTATTCCTGTGCAAGCAAATCTATAATTTTCCGCTTCATGCGATAAAATGTGACTCTGCACCACACATCAGTTTTATTAAGAATATTGGCAATGGTGCCAAATGGTTCCTCGTCAATTAAACGAAGAATTAGTAAGCTTCGGATTGGCTCTTTTTGTGCCTGTATGAACCTAAGGATGATTTCCACCTCTTCTTTTTTTAGCATTGTTTTATCCATAGAATCCTGGACAACAATAGTGATGCATGCATAATCGGCAGATTCTGTCTTGTTGAGTTTATTCTGTGAGAAATAGTTTATGCACTCATTATGAGCGATTGAAAAACAGCCACGTTTTAATAGTACTTTGGTTCTTAAAAGATTTGATGCCCTTCATTACTTTAATAAATGTATTATGAAGGATGTCCTCTGTATCATACTTATTTAATGTCATCAAATAAATATATTTGTATAATTCCTGATAATATTCGGAATATAAATCTTCGATATCCCTGTACAATGTATCACCTCTTTTTAATAATAGCCTCTAGGAATCTCTCTTACCCCTGCCTTTGCGACAAACATTCCGAGAGCCTATCAAAACTTAGGTCATCATGGATTTCCATTTGTTATATTAGACCAATATTATGATGTTGGGGTCAAAAGTCCCTATAGTACCTTGAAAATTTTACAC
>BLLT01000608.1 GCA_011958945.1 Lachnospiraceae bacterium
TTTGGAACGTATCAAGCGTCAGGAAGCCAAGGATAACCCAGGCGCAGAGATTCCGAAAGAGAAATGGGAATGGGCTTCCGATATGGTACAGATTATTCTGTTTTATGAGGTGTATAAGCGGAGACACAATAATCATAGCGGTATTTTAAAATTTTAGTTGTAGTTTTATAGTAAAGTCAGTAAAATATAGTCATGGCATTTTTTGCCATGGCTATATTTTTATGCATACTTTACTCAATTTTTGCGCGGCTTTTTGGAATTTATAGGCGATATTTTGCCCAGACTTCTTAATATAGAAGCCGATGTATGTAGGGATCAATGTTATATTTAGGCCAATGTATGTATAACTCAATCAATGTATGAACGGGCCAATGCAAGAATTCAAAAAGTATTGATGAAGGAAACTGTAAAAACTGATTGGACATCGCAGCGGAACCAAGGGGAAAACCGCTGATTAGCAAAAGGACAGAATATATGAAAAAAACGATCATGAAGTGTGGTTATCTTTTGGTGGTATTTATCGCAGCGCTGTTTATTGCCAGCGCGGTTATAAATCAGGGAAATACGGACATGACAATGGAAATGGCGCCGGCGTCTTTTCCCGTCATCCATATGTTTGTGGGGGACAAAGAAGTAGGAAGCCTCCACGGTTATAGGGATGTAATGGAGTGCAGCTACCAAAGGGACTGCATCACTCCTTTGGGGGAAGGGCGCAGGGTCAGCTTTCAAGTGGATAAATACGGACAAAAAATAGAAAAAATGGTCTTTGAGGTTCGCAGCATCAACGGGGAGAGGCTGGTAGAAAACACGGAAATTTCTGATTATGAGGAGACCGAAGATACCATACGCGCCCAGTTTCAGGTAAAGGATTTGATTGATGCGGATACGGAATATATGTTGGTCCTTCTTCTGGAAAACGAATGGGGACAGACTATCCGTTATTATACGAGAATCATCCAGACAGAAAATTATTTTACAGAGGAAAAACTGGATTATGTCCTGGACTTTCACGAAAGGACTTTTGATAAAGAAGCGGCAAAGGAACTGACGAAATATTTGGAATCCAATGCAGAGGGGGATAATACTACCTTTAGCAAGGTGACGATTCATAGCAGCTTCCAGCAGGTGACATGGGGGGATTTGGATGTAAGGAAAGTAACGGAACCCAAAGTTGCCATTAAGGAACTGGCCTCCCAGACAGGTTCCATAGAATTGAATTACATTGCTTCCATAAAGCAGGGGAGGATAGAAAGTTTATATCAGGTAAAGGAATTTTACAGAATAAGATATACGGAGGATAGGATTTATCTTCTGGACTTTGAACGGACAATGGGCCATATTTTGGATGAAAATGCAGATATGTTTGCCAATAATAAAATAGAACTGGGGATTGTGAACCAGGAGAATATCCAATTAAAAGAAAGC
>BLLT01000609.1 GCA_011958945.1 Lachnospiraceae bacterium
CCCGCGGCCTCGACCTTGGCAAGGTCGCGCTCCACCAACTGAGCCACTCGCGCATCTGCCTTCATCGGTATCAACGCTCTTGCGTATCACCATTAAACATTCTACATAAAACTTATAGATTTGTCAACCACTAATTTTCATTTTCCTAAATTTCCTGGACTAAACTGTCACATTCCCCAAACCTATCTCCAACTACTACCTTGGCAATTTCACCCGAATATTCTATAATATCAGTAATACAATTTTAATGCCAATCCCATTTTATCGGCATAATCCCTTATAATACATTGTTTGTTTTAAATGCCACACCGTTACCATTTAGACACCATGCTTATATTAAAATATCAGGAGGGCCATCCCATGGCGCAAACAGATTTTGCATCACTTTATGAAGAAGTTTTCCCTTTCTGGGAAGAAATATCGGATACGGACAAAAGCTATATCTGCCAAAATTCTTATACTATTACTTATCCTATGGGAAAAAACGTCCATGACGGAGGAGAATGTTCCGGCGTCATCCTTGTCCGTTCCGGCAGCCTCCGGGTCTATATGATGTCGGAAAACGGCAAAGATATCACACTCTACCGCCTGCATAAAGGCGATATGTGTATGCTCTCCGCCTCCTGCGTGCTTGAAGCCATAACCTTCGATGTATTCATAGATGCCGATGAGGACAGCGAGTGCTGCGTCATCGGCGGCCCTGCCTTTGCTGCCGTTTCCCAACGCAATCCATGCATCAAAATATTCGCATTAGAAACAGCCGTGAGCCGTTTTTCCGATGTGATGTGGGTAATGCAGCAAATCCTTTTTATGAGTATGGATAAACGGCTCGCTATTTTCCTTTCGGATGAATCGGCCAGAATCAATTCCGATGTCATCTCACTGACCCATGAGCAAATCGCCCGTTATATCGGCTCCGCCCGCGAAGTTGTATCTCGGATGTTAAAATATTTTGCAAATGAAGGAATCGTAGAAGTTTCCCGCAAAGGAATTAAAATCCTGGACAGGAAACTTCTTCGCAAACTAACATACTGATGCTGCGTTCCTTTGCCGCCAATCAATGCGCCGTTTTCTCCTTTACCCTAACATAGCCAGGATTTCCGCTTTCGATTTCGCGCCTACCGACTGTTTAACCACCTGCCCGCCTTTCATCACCACCAGTGTGGGAATGCTTAACACCCGGAAAGACTGTGCCAGTTCGGCTTCCGTATCCACATTAATTTTGCCTACCAGATATTGGGGGTTCTCCCTTGCAATCTCATCTACGATAGGGGATACCATACGGCAAGGGCCGCACCAGTCAGCATAAAAATCGAGGAGAACAGGCTTATCGCTCCCTTTTACCTCTTCAAAATTGCTTTTATTTACATTTATTATCGACATAGTTTACCCCATTTCTGCGCAGCTTTTTGCGCCTGTCAAGT
>BLLT01000610.1 GCA_011958945.1 Lachnospiraceae bacterium
TATCGGCGAGGGAACTGGCGCAGTTATATAATATGATTGCAATACAAAAGTTCATTATGGAGTGCCACACGATTCCAATTACGCAGAACAAAACAAACAGGCGGCGGTACACTCGACTGCCAAGCGGCAAACAGGTGGTCAAAACAACGCTAGAGGATTCGAAGCTAACCTCAAATGCCCGAAAACCCAGTAAAGAAAGGAGGTTGCGCCATCTTCCCTCGATGAGTGTAACAAAGGTGTAACTGATTGAAAGGCGGCGCTTTCTCATATTAAAGCCTTACTGCTTTACCAGCAAAAGGCTGTGCCGCCTCAAAATGAGATGCCTCCGCACTGATTTCTTCTGGCGTCTTAGCATCAAAATAATCCCTCTGCCATTTTGTATAATCAAATTTTTCTCGAATAATTGCAGAAATAAAATGCTCCGCTTCAACAATACCCATCTGTTCCGTTAAACATCTCATTCCCCGGTTCAAAATCTCAACAGTACTTATCGCCATTTATTCATCCCCTTCCATATCTGTAATAAACTCTATCGGTGTCACCATTTTTATCTCTTCTGTACGATACTTTAATAGTCGTACATCAGTAGTTATAAAATATTCACATCTCGCATAAATTGCCGAAGCAACATGACAGGCATCTTTAAATTTAACCCCTGTTTTCATAATCTCAGCGGCTTTTGCCTCCACTGCTTCTTTTCGTTCATCACCTACATATCCAAAGGCATTCTCCCTCATAAAGTCAAAAATTGTATTACGCCGCATTTCAAACGGATTTTTACTGCACTCATACCTGAGCATATATGATACAATTAACTCCAATTTTTTATCTTTTATCAAAGATTGAATATACAATTTAGACTGGGTTTCCATAGCAACTTTTAGCTGTGACTGGTCATCGTATGGCCTGTTATAGCAACACATATCAAGATAAATCCTCAAATCATGACCTCCCACTCTGCTTTCTTCTGCTCCCGCAAACTAAGGCCTTCATACTTTGCCAGCATACCATCGCCTACCTTACCGTTTCACAAATTATTATATTTATATTATACCCCAATAAAAACTTGTTAGCAAATAAAACTTCTCTGAACAAAACAACGTACTTGCGCGGGAACGCCAACTGGCACAGGCCGCTACCACCTCAATTTTCAGGAATACCCCCGCCATCAAAAATTATTAATCAACGGGCGGCTTTTCCTTTTCCCGTACCCCCGGGAAAAAATGGCGCAAATACGCGCTTCCCTATATTTGATTAAAAAATAAGATTATTTTTAGGGGCAAACGGTAATCAAATTTTTAATCAATTCTTTCTTGCCAAAAAAAACGGTAATCAACTCAGTGCGCTACCCCGGAAGACCTTACATTGCATAAGTGCCACTCAATACAAGGCAGGGAAAGTCGTGACAG
>BLLT01000611.1 GCA_011958945.1 Lachnospiraceae bacterium
ACATAGGCGTCAACGTCAAAGAAGCCGGCAGCATCTGAGATACAAGGAAGGTGAGCAAAAACACATTGCTGCCCGGCACCTTGTAACGCCCCATGCCGTAGGCAGCTGGAATGCCCAGGATTAATGTAATAATCATCGTGCACGCCGCATTGATGAAGCTATTACGCAATGACAGCAAAAAAGTGGTATCCGTTAAGTTTACCAGCCAGGGGTCTATGGTAAATTCATGCGGAAAATAAGTTAATACCTTTCCAAAAGTCTCCGCATCGGACTTAAAGGAAATCTGCACCAGCCAGTAAATCGGAAAAAGGAAGATAATTGCTATTATGACGGCAATGATGGAGTTGATCAAATCTTTTTTTTCCATTTTGGTTTTCAGCATATTATTCATCCTCCTTTGACAGCAATTTCAGGTAGAACAAACCTACAATGAACAGGCATGCAAACAGTACCATTGCCACCGCCGAGCCTTTTGAGAACTGGAATTGGGTAAAGGAAAGCATGTAGGAATATGTTCCTAGAACATCTGTGGCATTTAAAGGTCCGCCGGCCGTCATAATATACATCAGGTCGAAGGCACGGAATGTGTAAATAAAGCCCAGCATCAGCACTGCCATTATGGAACCTCGCATCATAGGCAGGGTAATATAAACAAAACGCTGCCCCCAGCGGGCGCCATCAATGGATGCGCTCTCATATACTTCCCCCGGAATGCTCGTAAGCCCCGAAATAAGCAGGAGCATATTAAAGGGTATGCCCACCCAGCAGTTCATGACAATAACCGCTGCAAGGGCGGTCGAGGTATCTACCAGCCATTCCGGGCCGACAACCCCTATTTTAACAAGCAGGTCATTAATCAAACCCGTATTCGAGAACAGGTTTTTGCCCAACAGGCCGGTAACAGCCATGGGCATCATATAGCTGACTAAAACAATACCCCTGATAGGCCCTGACAGCCGAAACTTCTGGGAAAAGAAAATCGCAAAAGCAAAGCCAATGGTAAACTGAAACAGCAGACAGGCAAGCGTAAAGATAAACGTATTACGCATAACCAATAAAAATGTATCGTTCTGGAATAAATCTATGTAATTTTGAAACCCTACAAAGACCGAACCGCCTTTTGTCAAGTTTTTCACATTGACATCTTTAAAACTTAATACCACATTGTATATCAACGGATAACCCAATACTAATAACATGTAAAAAAACGCAGGCAGAATAAAATAATAAGCTTCCCGCCGCCTCTTCTTCTCTATGGTCAGTTGCCTTAATTTCAAAATATCCCTCCTCCTTTATGAGATAATACCTTCTTTATATACGAAGACACTGCAATGCCTCCATTGAACATCCACCGCAGTGCCTTCCTTATATATAGTCAATTACTCAAACTTCGCACTCGCATAAG
>BLLT01000612.1 GCA_011958945.1 Lachnospiraceae bacterium
GGACAGCGAGTTCGCATCCACCCATAGAAGGGAAGATTTATCCGTCTATCTTCCGGCCTGCAACGGAACAAAATACAGCAACCTGGAGACATCCCCTAAAGAAACATCCCCCCAGTCTGCCGATTCCCAATATGTGGATAATAGAAGGCGTCTGGATGAAATAGGCTTCGCGGAAAAAGATGTGCTCCGCAACCTGCAGGAATATTATGATAATTGCTACAATCAGCTGATAGCGGCAGGGAGAAGCGTGGAATTTACAAATATTGTGGATAGTGAAGACCTTTGGATGCAGTGTTACCAGGCCTACGAAAGCGACAGTTATTCTGCGGGATATATGGACAGGGTTTTGGATGAGCTGCGCGCAGGCGGATGCGAGGTGGATGTGGAAGCGGAGAGCCTGCAGGATGGGAGAGTGGCTTTATACCATACAATTACTTTTTTCTAATATTTGAAAGTTTTACCGATAGAATACAGAAAGCGAGAGAGGAATAAAAAAATATGGAAAGTATTTTAAAAAACAAATATTACTTATATTTTACCGAGTTCTTTGCCGGGATGTCAGTCATGGCGGTGGAACTGGGAGCCAGCCGACTGCTTGCCCCCTATTTCAGTTCCTCGCAGATTGTCTGGACGATTATCATCGGAACAATCATGATTGCCATGGCTCTGGGAAATATCTGGGGAGGACGCAGCGCTGACAAAAACCCGAACCCGGACAAGCTGTACACGCGGCTGATGATTGCTGCCATATGGATAGCAGCCATCCCCGTTGTAGGAAAATATATCATACTGGCTATTTCTGCAGTGCTGATTATGACCGTCAATAATAATTTTCTCATATTGGCAGGATTTGTGGCCTGTATGGTGATTTTCGTATATCCTCTGTTTTTGCTGGGCACGGTGACCCCCTCTTTGGTAAAATATACGGTGGACAGCCTGGATGACAGCGGAAAAACCGTAGGCACTTTGGGGGCATTTAACACTATCGGGAGTATTATCGGCACTTTTATGCCCACCTTTGTGACCATACCCGCGGTGGGAACCTCCATCACTTTTTTGATTTTTTCAGGAATACTTTTAGTATTATCCCTGGTTTATTTTATCAGCAAAAAGGCAAAAAAAGTATCTTGTGCCATAGCCGCAGTGCTGTTCCTCCTTTGCAGCATTTTAGGGCATTCCGGCCGCTTTGCTTTTTGGGAAAACAGCCTTTTATATGAAGGGGAATCCATTTATAATTACTTGCAGGTAAAGGAAACAAAAGACAGCATCATACTTTCCACCAACGTTTTATTCGGTGTTCAATCCATTATGAAAAAGGACGACTCCCTTACGGGTATGTATTATGATTATGCCCTGGCCGCCCCGCTGATGGCGGGGATAGACGGGAAAGAGGCCGG
>BLLT01000613.1 GCA_011958945.1 Lachnospiraceae bacterium
CCTACCAGCGGCCTTGACCCTGCCGGGGCCGTCCTTTTCCGCAGGATTATAGAGGATGAGCGGCAGAAAGGAACAACGGTGTTCGTGACTACCCACAATATGCTTGATGCAGATTTGCTCTGCGACAGAGTGGCGTTCATCTCAAACGGGAACATTGTCGCCCTTGATACGCCAAGAAATCTGAAAGAGCAGAACAGCAGCCACAGCATTGTTGTTGATTATCTATATCAGGGCAGGCGGGAGGAACAAACGATTGAAGCGTCGGAGTTGAAAGCGGGGATTCCTTTTGCGTATGATAAGCTGATAAGCGTACATTCGCAGGAGCCGACTTTGGAGGATATATTTATCCAATATGCAGGAAGGAGGCTGTCTTAATGTGGAAAAGCCTTTATTCTCTGTTCAAAAAAGATTGCCGAATGATGGTGTCAGGAAAATTTTTCTTTGTGGCCTTGGGGTCGCTCCTGCTTTATACATTATTCATTCACTTTGGCTATTTGAAATTTATGGATGGCAGTGCCAATATCTACAATGTATACCTATATGACCCGGCAGGAACTTTAGACAAAGTTTCCCCGCTTGTTCATTTTGCAGCCTCTCGGGAAGAATTGGATGAGATGCTTGCCAGGGATACGAGCGGCGGTGTGGGGATTCGCATAATAGATGGCAAGCCGGATGTCATATTGTATAGGGGAGCAGAAAAAGCAGACCGCCATAGAGTCGACTATGCATTGTCTTTACTGCATTTTGACGGAGAGTATACACCGGAAGCGGTGGGCAGCAACACGCCGGAAATGAAGCAGCGCAGGGAGATTACCTGTGAATTGCTGTTTATCGAGATTGTTGCCGTAGGATTTTTGGGGATTGCTTCCGTGCTGTTTAAAGAAAAGCAAATGGGAGTGATCCGTGTCCACGCCATTATGCCGCTGGAAAGGGGCCTGTTCATATTTTCCAAGGTTTTTCTCTTTTTGCTGACGGATCTGGCCTTTGCAGCTCTGATGACTATATTTAATGTTGGACTGGCAGAAGCGGGAAGTATTTTGCCCGCCATATTGCTACAGACTGCGATCTTATCCCTGATTATGGCGCTTACGGGTTTCGGCTGTACGATGCTGTTAAAGGATTTCAGGCAATTTTCGCTGGCTTATCTGGTGATTGCCCTCTTTGTGGCGACTCCTGTTTTTCTGTCGGCCAACACTTCGATCAAGATGGCATGGATTGGTTGGCATCCTTTTTACCATGTATATATGGGATTGAAAAATGCTTTTTTCGGTATGCCTGTTACAAGTCCGGTTTATTATATTTGTGCAGCGTGTGCCGTCATCCTGCTCTTTGGCATTGTAGATGCGGCGTTTTGCAAAGAAATGGGGAGGTAACAGTTCAGCCCAGGACTTTGCAC
>BLLT01000614.1 GCA_011958945.1 Lachnospiraceae bacterium
GTATCAGGGCCTTTGCGATTATCTGAAATCCGCTTAGAAACAATTGTCTCCAAGTCCTTCATTTACAAGAATTTTATAGATTTTAAAACTAGACATTCTAAAAAGTTGGAATTTTACATAAATACTGGCCTTTTTGGTAAGCATTTAAAATTTATGAATTCAGGTATCGGATAAATTGTGATTCTTACGATATTCTGTAGCAGATATAGTAAAATTTTTTTTGAATATTTTGGAAAAATAATCTCCGGAATTGTATCCGATCACTTCCGCTATCTGATCCAGTGAAAAATCTGTATTTTCCAGAAGATCGCAGCCGGCCTGGAGTTTCATACGGGTAGTGATAGCAACAAAAGATTCTCCGGTCAGCTTTAAGATTAGACGTGACAAATAGGATTTATTATAATTGAAGAAGGCGGCCAGAGAATCAAGCGTGACAGTTCTAAAATTATTCTGTATATACTCCAAAAGCATCAGATGATCCACCTGTGCCGAATTGGTGTTATCGTGATAGAGCTGGATACTGGATTGGTAGTTGTCCAAAACAGAACACATAAAAACACTGAGCCAGCTGATACAAAAACTAAAGGAATAGGAGCGGTTTCTCCTGTTTTCATAGGTGATATGTTTTACTGCATTTTTTATGTTTTCAGAGTTATTGGAAAGAATCAGCAGGTAATTGGGCATATCCGTCTGATAAAGAAGTCTTTGAACATAAAAAGAAACCAAATCTCTCCGGAGGAGTACGTTGGATAAGGCAGATTGAAATGCCTCTGCAGTCATGGACAAATTGATCACAAAAGAATCGGGATCTAGCACAAAAGGTTCATGTAAGGTATTGGGAGCAATGATACAGACATTTCCTTCACTCATCTGGACAGAGGATTTTTCAAAATTAATCGTACAATGCCCTTTGAACACGTATGTGATTTCAAAATAGTCATGCTGATGCAGGTTCTGTTTGGCGAAGTTTTCGTGCAGAAATACGCGAAACAGAATCTGCTTTGAAAATATGGATTCGGCAAGATAGCTGAAATCATCATGCTTGTTGATTGCTGTAGCTGTCTGCTCCAATGGATACAGGGACTGAACAAAATAGTCCATATACTTCTCGTCACTCATATAGTCGATTTGCTCCGGAAACGGATTGTAATATTTTTCAATAAAACACTCTGGACGATTCATCAGTTTTTGGCACACAGCCGGAATACTACAGCATTTTTGATATGTCTTATAATGTATATGAAGTTCATTTCGTATCAGATACAGCGGTACATATATCATTTTCACATCTCCTTAAAATCTTGAGAGTTCTTTCTTAGGACGTTTTTTACCTTATAGGATTCGGGTGTCAAAAGCCC
>BLLT01000615.1 GCA_011958945.1 Lachnospiraceae bacterium
TTTGTGTATCCCACACCTGTTTCATCAGCATAGGGCATTTATTATTTCATTATAATAAAGCAGATGTTATTGTGTTATATGAAGAAGGTGATGATAGCAAGGAACAGCAGGCGAATCAATTTGCCAGGGATTTTTTTGTTGATACTATAAAATATGGCGAATTTTGTAAAAATGCAAAATATACAGCAGACGAAATCCGAAAGTTTGCTAAGGCACAAAATATTTTGCCGGAGTTTGTTGTAGCAATGCTGAAACATGATAAAAAGATAGAATATAATCAGTTTAACCATATATAGTTATTGGGCTGCCGGCCATTATCCTTTTGACCAGCCAGCAGCCACATGAAGTTGATTATTTGATTTTTAAGGAAAACAGAAAATCCAGTTCGTCATCTTTATAATAAAAGAAGCACAGAAAAGCGAAAATAGCCATCCCGATGCAGACATAGCAGTCAGCAATATTGAATTTTGGAAAATCAATGGGAACGAAGTAAATAAAGTCAACCACATACCCATTGGAGATTCGGTCGATAAGGTTTCCGATTCCGCCGCTGATGATGAGGATAAGGGCGGACTTCATGGGAAAATAGCGGTTGGTGGTAAGGTCAGGAATCTGGAAATATTTTAGGATTAAAAAGAGCATGGCACATATCGTCAATGTGATGAGAAAGCCTTGTTTTCCCATGAAAGAACTGAAGGCAGCCCCGGTGTTTTCCAGATAAGAGAATTCCAGGATGCCGGAAAGGAGGGGGTAGTCCGCCTTCCCCTTTAAATGGCTGACTGCCAGGGCTTTTACGGCCTGGTCGATGAAAATCAGTACAGCGGCGATTATAAAAGGGATGATTTTTTTTCCTGTATTTTTCATGGGTTATTCTCCTTTATCCGATTTGGCTGCGCAAAGCTTAATGTAATGATGCGTTAGCCGGCTGAAATTGAAAAAGGCACTGACAAAATCAATTTATCAGTGCCTTGCCATAAAACAGGGGCAGTAGGAATCGAACCCACATCGATGGTTTTGGAGACCACTGTTCTACCTTTGAACTATGCCCCTAACTTAAGCAGCTTTAACCGCCGAAAATTATTATAGCATAATGTGGAAAGGATGGCAAGTGTTAAATTTATTTTTATAACGATTATATGTACCAATATATGTACCACTATTATATGTACCATCAATTTTGTGGGGCGGTGGGGTGGGCGGCCTGCCCACTGCAAAGGATACTCACCGTGCCCTATGATTGGAGAGGGGGCGGAAAATGGTCATACGCCCCGTCCATCCAACAATTCGTACGAGAATAATCCCGATAAAAATCCCGATGCTGTCAATGGCCACATCCCTTTTGGAAGGCCCCCCGGCC
>BLLT01000616.1 GCA_011958945.1 Lachnospiraceae bacterium
AGTAACAGTTCAGCCCAGGGCTTTGCACTTGCTGCAAAGCCCTGGGCTGAATTATTACTTACATTACCAATCCATAAATAATATTCGCCAACCCGACATGAAAATGTTAAAAATGTCAAAGAAACTACTTATCGAATATAAAAAATCCGTTATAATTATGGTATAAAGAAAAAATGGAACTTGCAGAACTTGAAGTAGGAGGAAAAAGAAATGAGTAAGATGATGGGGGCAATTCTGCCCGGAAACAGTACGGTGGAACTGAAAGAGTTCGATATCCCCAAGCCGGGCCATGGCCAGGTTCTGGTGCAGACGAAGGCGACCACCATATGCGGCAGCGATATCCGCTGCATCTACAGGGAGCATGTAGGGAAAGGGCCGGAGGGCTATATCCCCGGTATGATTGCAGGCCATGAGCCTTGCGGTATCATTGTGGAAGAAGGGGAAGGGCTGAAAAGGTTTAAGAAAGGCGATAGGGTTATCGTTTACCACATCTCAGGCTGCGGCGTATGCAATGACTGCAGAAGGGGATATTACATTTCCTGTACCAGCGAGCACAGGCAGGCTTATGGCTGGCAGAGGAACGGCGGAATGGCACCGTATATTCTGGCGGAAGAAAAAGACTTGATTGCACTGCCGGACGAACTTACATACAAAGACGGTGCACAGGTAGCATGCGGGTTTGGCACGGTTTATGAAGCGATAGAGAAAATCGGCATTTGCGGCAACGATGCGGTATTAGTAACAGGGCTGGGGCCTGTGGGGCTTGCGGCATTAATGCTGGCAAAATGCATGGGGGCTAATCAATTAATCGGTGTGGAAATGAACGATTACCGCATTGATTTGGCGAAAAAACTGGGCTTAGTGGACCATGTATTTAAGCCGGGAGAAGACACCTTGGACCGGATTTATGAAGTAACAGGCGGCAGGGGCGTGGAAAGGGCGATTGATGCCAGCGCCAACGATGCGGGAAGACAGCTGGCAATCAGGGCTGCAAGGGAATGGGGCAAGATTGCTTTCGTAGGCGAAGGGGGAACCTGTACCTTTAACCCCAGCCCGGATATCATCCATGGACAAAAAACTATTTACGGTTCATGGGTAACATCATTATGGAAAATGGAAGAATTGGTGGAACGCTTAGTAAGATGGGGAATCCATCCGGAAGATCTGGTTACCCACGAATTCCCTCTGGAAAAAGCGGACGAAGCCTATGCCCTGATGGCCGGCGGACAATGCGGCAAAGTTGCCGTAACTTTCCCCGACGAGGCATAATTCATTTAATAATGCGGAACTGGAATACGAGGTGAAGATTGAAAATTGAAAATTTTC
>BLLT01000617.1 GCA_011958945.1 Lachnospiraceae bacterium
CAGCAGGGGAAGTTGCATTTATTATGGCAATCGGAGCTATTCTAGAAGAAAAAACTACTGAAAGAGCAAAAAAAGGACTTAAAAATCTAATCAGTCTTACGCCGCAGCAAGGACGCAGAATATTAGGCGGAAAGGAAGAAATGATTGCCGCAGAAAATATTGTTCTGAATGATGTTTTGCGAGTGCTTCCAGGTGAAGCAATTCCTGTTGATGGGAAGATTATTACAGGCACAACATCTGTTGACCAGTCTATTATGACAGGTGAGTCGCTGCCCGTTGATAAGGCTGTAGGTGACAGTGTTTTTTGTGGTACAATCAATCGTTTTGGAACAGTAGACATTCGTGCCACAAAAATTGGTGAGGACAGCTCTCTGCAAAAACTTATCCGTATGGTGGAAGAAGCTGAGGAAAAAAAAACTCCAATGGCTCGTATTGCTGATAAGGCAGCGAGTTGGCTTGTCCCCATAGCTTTATTAATAGCGGTAATATCTTTTGCAGTAACAAAAGATATTGTGCGTGCGGTGACTGTGCTTGTTGTATTTTGTCCGTGTGCGTTGGTACTCGCTACGCCTACAGCAATCATGGCGGCAATCGGGCAGGCAACAAAACATGCTTCAGCAGAAAGTTATTCCGAACATCCTCTTGCGAAAGCCGTTGTTACTTATGCAAAACAAAAAAATACAAAGCTATTCAAGGTAGAGGACTTTCACATGACTGCTGGCAAAGGAATTTCAGCAGTAGTGAATGAAGAAAAAATACTTTGCAAAACAGATTGGTATTGAGGATGTTCATGCAGGACTTTTGCCAGAAGAAAAAGTACTGGAGATTACGAAACTTCAAGAGATTGGTAAAGCAGTATGTATGATTGGCGATGGCGTGAATGATGCTCCTGCATTAAAGACCGCCAATGTCAGCGTTGCGATGGGGGCAATGGGCAGTGATATAGCAGTAGAAGCGGCAGACATTGCTTTAATGAGTGATGACATAGCGAAAATTCCATATTTGAAACGATTATCTAATTCTTGCGTAAGGACAATCAAGTTCTGTATTTCTTTATCACTTTGCATTAACTTTGTGGCAATCGCATTATCGCTCTTAGGATTGCTTACGCCTACTACGGGGGCATTGGTGCATAATTGCGGTTCTTGCCTTGTAGTGCTGGTTGCAGCGCTCTTGTATGACCGAAAATTTGAGTAAATGATTGATATGCAAAGCGAAAAGGAATGGGTATGTTGCCATCACAGAGCCAGACGCATAAGACGCAGAGCTGATGAACAAATGAACTGCCGCACCCATGCGGGGATAGCGTCCTTTCAGATATG
>BLLT01000618.1 GCA_011958945.1 Lachnospiraceae bacterium
GCAGGAAACTTCTGGACATAATGTCCAGAAGCGGGATTACCGGATTGGGGATAGGGTATATCTGGACAATAAGCCCTATGAGATTACCCGAACCGATGATTGGAATGTGGAGATCATGGATCGCTCCCTGACCAATCCCCCTCGCCGTTTGGAGAGTAAGGAAAGCTTTGAGAAGCTGCTGCGGCAGGATGAACGGAATTCACACCTGTTTGCGTCAGAAGAAAAAGAGCCTGGCCGGACGGGATACACAACGGAAACCGTGGAGGTCTATCCAGGCGAAAAGAACAATCTGCCCTATGATGTGGTTATTGAAAAGCTGAACTTCGGGGAGCCGGAGAAAGACGAACCGGAAAAATTAAAGAAGGAAAAGCCTGAACCGGAAAAGCCGGATTATAAAGTTGGCGATACGGTCACCATTGAGGGAACGGAGTTTATCATTGAGAATATTTCCGACAGGGAGGTGCAGCTCCGTGACCCGAAACTGCTCTACCCGATCTTCCGGGCGGAGAGTAAGGAAAATTTTGAACGGCTGTTAGCGGAGGAAACAGGAAATGCCCTGCCGGAGCCGGACATCAGGATTCCCACAAAGCAGGCAGAACCGAAGATTGACAAGTCCGGAGCCGTTAATTTCCATATCACAGAAGATTCGCCCGGAATGGATGGGGCAAAGGTAGGAGCAGGGTTCTCACCAAAAGAGAAATTCAGGAAGAATATAGAAGCAATCCGCACCCTCGAAAAGATTGAGGGGGAAAACCGCATAGCCACACCGGAGGAACAGAAGATTTTAGCGCAGTATGTCGGCTGGGGCGGCCTTGCCGATGCCTTTGACCAGAGCAAAAGCGCATGGGCGGGGGAATACCAGGAATTAAAGAGCCTGCTGTCGGATGCGGAATACGCTTCCGCAAGGGAGAGTACCTTAAATGCCCATTACACAAGCCCCGTGATTATCCGCAGTATCTATGAAGCCCTGGAACATATGGGGTTTGAAAAAGGAAATGTATTGGAGCCTGCAATGGGTATCGGCAATTTCTTCGGTATGCTGCCGGAGAATATGCAGGAGAGCAGGCTGTACGGCGTGGAACTGGACGGGATCACCGGACGGATTGCGAAGCAGCTTTACCCGAAAGCCAACATTAAGATCTCCGGCTTTGAAAAGACGGACTACCCGAACGATTTTTTTGACGTGGCGGTGGGAAATGTGCCGTTCGGCCAGTACAAGGTGGCGGACAGGCAGTATGATAAAAATAATTTCCTCATTCACGATTACTTTTTCGCAAAGACTTTGGATAAAGTGCGTCCGGGCGGC
>BLLT01000619.1 GCA_011958945.1 Lachnospiraceae bacterium
CAGATTCTTTCTTGGCTAAATTGACGTGCTCGTACGGACTTTGCAGCAAGTGCAACGCCCTGGGCTGAACTGTTACTTAATTCTGTCGGTAAATGAGCCTGTTTCACTCCCCGCTTCTATGATACTCTATGATAAAACAAATATTCTGCCAAAGATAGTTTCATCACTTCCTTATACCAATCATAAATTTCCATTTGAAAAAAGAAATCCTTCCCATAAGCCATAATTTTAAATTCCGACT
This sequence comes from Lachnospiraceae bacterium, assembly GCA_011958945.1. Taxonomy (GTDB): domain Bacteria; phylum Bacillota; class Clostridia; order Lachnospirales; family Lachnospiraceae; genus Kineothrix. The sequence continues at coordinate 242 of BLLT01000619.1, forward strand.
CCACTTCGGATTGGATGTACCGGTAGCAATTGCTGAAGGCCTGGAAAGTCTTCATAGATTCTAAATACCAAAGCAGGAAATACAGAAGTTCGTTGATAAGGCTCTGTTCATATATTTCATACAGCCCCTGTTCCTTTAATTCCTTTGCGAGCATTGACCACATGACAAAACCATTTTGCCAATCGCTTTCCTTTGTATTGGATAAAGAGCCCCCTCTTATCCTGTGCACCGCCCATTCTTCTTTTCGATAAACAATCTTTTCCGCCCTGGCCATAAGCATATACACAAAAAAACCATCTTCCGAGGAGCGGAAACCGGGAAACTGATAGCCGCAGCTGCGCACAAATTCCCTGCTAAAAAGCTTATCCCATGCCCATCCCTTGGCAATCTGGAAAATCCCTGCACAGAGCAGTTCCCTGCCGGAAAAGGCCTTGTGCCCATCCAGAAATACATCTTCAAATTCCCAGGAATCGGACTGGTTTCCTTCCATCCCCTCCCCTTCATAGCATTGGGAATATCTGCACATCACGATATCTGCCCGGTTTTCCTCCGCTTCTTTCACCATTTTTTCCAACATTTCCGGTGCATAGTAATCATCCGCGTCCAAAAAAGATAGGTATTTGCCTACGGCACACGCCATGCCTTTATTGCGGGCTGCCCCGGCAAATTGGTTTTCCTGGGTTATCAGCGTTATGCGGGAATCTTTTTTTGCGTAATCTTTCAGAATATGCGTGGAGTTATCCGTGGAGCCATCGTCCACACATATAATTTCTATTTCTTTTAACGTCTGCCCGCATATGCTGTCCAGGCATTGGGCCAGATATTTTTCTTCGTTGTAAATAGGTAGTATCACCGATACTTTGACCATGCTGCTCACCATGCCTTTCTTCCCTTGGACTTTTCTTTATAAATTTATCCCTTCCCCCGTTTCTGCACCGCTTTTTGTGTCCAAATTTATTCCCGCAGACAATAAGCCAAGTTTGATTTATATTATATGTCACCAATTTCCATCAGGAAATTGATGACCTGCTTGCGCATCAGCGCAATTCATTATACCATATGT
>BLLT01000620.1 GCA_011958945.1 Lachnospiraceae bacterium
TCATATAGCTGTACTTGCCCTGCAGATATTTGGAATAGTCATTGACATTGCTGTACCCCGTCTTGATCTGCTCCGTCTTTGTTCCCCCGGTTGATGTTTTCAATTCCACCGTGCTTGTTGTTACATTGCCTTCCTTTGCGGTACTTGTGCCGCTTTTCGCATAATTGCTATAATTGTTACTGATCTCCATTGACATAATTCTCATCCTCCTTCAAAAATCTTACCTGCGGCCCCTCTGTCATTCAGGGCCGCCCATGCCCCCTTGCGGTAAGTCCGGGCATGATCTTCCTTACTTCAAAATGCCCGCCACCTCATATGCTGCAATCGAAACCGCCTTTTTGGTCATACTGTCCTTATAATATCTCTCGTCTGCTTCCTGCTCCATCAGCCTGCGTTTCAGGGCGCTTTCCTCGTTCAGACGGGCATATTCCTCACGCCTTTTTTTCTTTGCCGCCTGCTCCGCCTCGAACTGGCGCTGTTCTTCTTCCGTAGGCCCGGATATGTTACCACCGCCCCCTGTTACACGATATTTTTCAATTTCTCCATTTTCATCAAGTGAGATCAACCATGAACATACCCTGCCTGGTCTGACAGAGGTTGCTGTATATGTGGTTATAAAATTTTCAACATTTGCCATTACCCTCTTAGCCAGTTCAGGATCATTCTTCATTTTTTCTTCTAATTCCGGCGGTACAATAATCGACTTCTGCCCTAATGTAGAATTCCACCGTGACTGTACCTGCGGACTGGCTGCTTCCGGCTCAGCCCCTGTTGGCTTCCAGTTTGTTACGGATGTATCGGTATCATCCCGAAAGAATTTTTCAAGAGGAAAATCGTTCCTGTCCCATGCTCCCTGCGATATTGCCGAACCGTCCATCACATGGTAGTATGCTCCGGGATATCTCGCCTGCCACATATCCTTGAAACTCATCCCCGACACATCCGACTGCCCCGCCGCCTTTGCCGCCGCAAGCTCCGCAAAGCTCACGCCATCGCTCTTGCCCGCCGCATTCCTCCGGTACTGCCCCGCCAGATAGTACCCTCCCAATTTACCTGTCACTCCGAAATCCATCTTCCTCTCTCCTTTCATTTTTCATCATCACTGACAGGATGAACACCCTGCCATTTACCTTAAAATCCATTGTTCCCTGGTACTTCTCCGCTGTGCTTTTGATGTTAATAAGCCCTATCCCATGATTCTCCCTGTCCGCCTTGTCCGTCACGGGGAACTCATTCTGCGGTTTTTTCACCACCCTCCCGTCAAAGCTGTTCTCCACTTTCAGGAAAAACAGCTCCCTCT
>BLLT01000621.1 GCA_011958945.1 Lachnospiraceae bacterium
TTTATTTCCCTCACGGCGTCCGCCATCGTTAACCAAATGACATTAGTTCCGCCAAGTCCACACTATTAATTAAATTTAATCTTATACCAAAACACACTTGATAGCAAGTAGATAAAGGCTTATAATTTATATAATAATAGTTCAGAAAAGGAAGGGTTATTTCTATGAAAGATAAAACGAAACTGATGGCTATTCTCGCCATCTCAGCTGTCATTATCATCAGCGGCTTTACTGTTATGTTCTTCACACAAAGGGTCAGGATGAATGACGGCTATGTTACCGGAAATACCGCAGGAAATCTGAATAACAAAGGTCTTTTCTGCGAATCGGACGGGGTAGTCTATTTTTCCAATGCTTATGACAACGGATGCCTTTATTCCATGAATCCGGATGGCACCAATATGAAAAAACTCACCTCTTCCGGGGTGACTTCCATCAATGCGGACTCCCATTATCTTTACTACTTTTTGGACAGCGGACAGACAGGGGATAAATTCGTACAACGTAACTATGGGATTTACCGCAGCAAATTAAACGGCAAAAATCCCAAATGCCTGAAAAGGGGAAATGCCATCGCCCTCCAGCTTTGCGGCAATTATCTCTATTACCAGAATTTTGACAATTATAACGAAAACGGCACGGAATTATTTAAAATAAAAATTGACAAATCCGAGGATACCCGGATTGCCGATTTCATGGTAAATCCCGCATGCATTGTAGATGGGATAATGTACTTTAACGGCACGAAAAAAGACCATTACCTCTATGCCTTGAATGCGGCAAATGACTCCATTTCCGTAGTATGGGAAGGAAATATATGGAATCCAATCTATTATAACGGATATTTTTATTATATGGATGTCGGGAACAATTACCGCCTGTGCCGCTATCTCCCTTCCCAGAATGCTGTAGAAGTGCTTACCAATGACCGGGTGGATACCTATAATATTTATGGGGACTATATTTATTATCAGAAAAATTCCCAGACAGAACCTGCCCTCATGCGCATGTACATCGACGGCAGCGGGGTTGAAATGGTTGCGGCGGGCAATTATTCCAATATTAATATTGTTTCCAACTACGTATATTTCAACGCATTCGACTCCACCGTGCCCATGTACCGCACACCCCTGTACGGCTCTGTTCAGGTTTCCACCTTCGATGCCGCGGAAGAGGCGGCCATTAAGGAAATTAATAAAAAGTAATCAGTAATCGAGCAGGGAAGAGCCATCTTCCCCTACTCGTGCGCCGGGCGTCTGTCAGCTTGCTGACACATTTCATTCGGACGCCCGTGTGCG
>BLLT01000622.1 GCA_011958945.1 Lachnospiraceae bacterium
TTATGCGCAAAAGCAGCGCAGAAATGGGGATTATTATGAAGAAAAGATATATAATAAAGGACAGGTGTAAGCCTGTCCGCTACCCGAACGTAGCGAATGCGGAGTTTGGGTTTCGCGTGCGAAAACATCTGGCGGAACAGATTAACGGTATAGAAGGAATAGAGAGGACTGCCATGCAGGAAAACTTAGTGAAAAACACAAAAGGGCTGTCTGCGGTTACTCCAAAGGATAATGACGGATATTGTACGGTCTATAAAATGGATTGTGCCGATGGTTTAGGGCTGATGACAGTTTATCAGGTTTATCCAGGCATACAGCTTATTTACAATGATTTTGAAGCAACAGGCTGTGAATGGGAAGGTACGCAAATGCAGCCGGAAGGCTGCATTAGACAGAATATATTGGAAATCAACCATTGCAGAGAGGGGCGTGAGGGAAGCAAATTGTTAAGCGGTTCCTGTCTGTATCTTGGGGAAGGCGATATGTCCATTCATACAATGGATAACTGTGCTTCCGAAATGGCGTTTCCACTAAAGCATTACCGGGGAATTTCCGTTGTTATCAATTTGGAGCTGGTATCAGAATATCCGCCGCCGACTTTGGCAGAAAGCGGAATTGATATATTGGAATTTAAGGAAAAGTTTTGTGCGGATGGAAACTGCTTTATTATGCGGGCGAAGGATGAAATCGAGCATATCTTTTCGGAGATTTATTCTGTGCCAGACTGTCTGCAAAAGCCATATTTTAAGCTAAAGGTGCAGGAACTTCTTCTTTTCCTCTGCATGGTGGACGTAACAAAAGAGAAACAGAGGGAAATGTATACTTCGCCGCAGGTGGAGATTGTCAAGGAAATCCATAAAAAGTTAATTTCCAACTTGCAGGAGCGTTCTACGATAGAGGAACTTTCCAAAGAATATCTTATCAATACAGCTACTTTAAAAGCCACATTTAAAGGGATTTATGGACAGCCTATCGGAACTTACATGAAAGAATACCGCATGAAACAGGCGGCTGTGCTTCTTAGGCAGACGAAAAGCACAATAGCGGAAATCGCAAATCAGGTGGGATATGAGAACCAGAGCAAGTTTTCAACAGCTTTTCGGGATATATTGAAGATAACACCTGCAGAATACCGCAAACAAAATATAGGAGAATAGAAACATTATTAAAACTGAACTAAGGAGAAATGGGGAAAGGGCTCATAGGCCCTTTTTCCTATTCAGAAAACGACTTAGAAAGCGGGGGAATCAGAGGTAATATGCTTACACGGCGGTTTGCGTTTCACCCATATC
>BLLT01000623.1 GCA_011958945.1 Lachnospiraceae bacterium
ATGATTCCCTTTGTGAACTGGTCCTTTCCGATATTTCGGATTATGCACCTGTCATAAAGCTTTGGGGTCATACTTGCCAAGCGGACCGTTTTCAGGTTTTCGCAATGTCCTGGGATAGAGCCCTTACGGATACCCTGGATACATTTGCGGAAGCCGCCCATATACAGCCTGGGGGAAATATAAAGATTTTTAACTGGGAACATGCCCTTCCCGCCATGCTTTCCTTAAAGCAGATAGCAGCAGGGCCTTTGAGCGACGGCCATTGCTGCCTTTCCCTCCATGGTAAGAAAATGGGTTTATGCGTAGAAAACGGGAATATTACCATCGCCGCAGAAGACCCGGCGAAGCCTGCCCTAAATTCCTGTACGGATAACTCCTGCAATGAGGATATACCGTCTGGCCTCTCTCTTCAGGAGAAAATTTTCTCCACAGGAGCGTTTCTTCATCCCCAAACAGTAAACGGAGAGCCAACGGACTGGTTTCCCATCCCCTTTGCCCTCCCCCTGCCGGACCATTTTTAAAGCACTTTCATAATCTTTTTATATGATATACCGATGCTTTTTGCCGTCAAAGCTTTCATGCCCGAAGCCTGAAAGCGAATGAACTCAATGCAAAAGAAATGAGGTTTTTCATGAAAATCACTCAACTCCACATACGAAATTTTAAATCCATCCACCACATGCATTTAGAAGATATCGAAAATGCCTTGATTTTGGTGGGCCAAAACAACACCGGGAAAACTACGGTGTTGGATGCCGTCCGTGCGGTAGGTGGAGATTATGAAATCGGCCCGGCTGATTTTGCCAAAGACGGCGCCAATATCGAGATTGGGGTTACTTTGTCCTTTTCGGAAGAAGACTTAGAACTTCTGCACCGCAAAGGCATTGTGAGCCAATACCGGAGGCCGGAGGCCTGGCTGCGGGATTTTTCCAGGAAGCTCCCTTCCTATTCCGACAATAAACTCACCTTCACCATGTCCGCCAACCGCGACGGGCGTATCCGTTATCAGGACGGGGTAAACAAAAACAATCCATATATCCGGGAAGTATTCCCCAAAATCTATCATGTGGACACCGAACGGCGCTTAGACCTTTTACAGCAGGATCTTCTTCTTTTGCAGGAAGACGAAATCCTACAGCGGATGCGCACCGAATGCTGCATGTTCAACCAGGCGAAAAAATGCAGCTATTGTTTCAACTGTATCGGCTTAATCGAGCAGAAAACCCCTGCCCAGCTGGATGTATTCGAAACCTCCAAATTGCTGGACTATAAACTCTACC
>BLLT01000624.1 GCA_011958945.1 Lachnospiraceae bacterium
CGCACAAGCCCTTATGTTATTGAGTCGTCCAATCCATTCTAAGGCGTTTTCTTCCTTTAGGCGTTCCGTTATGCCCTGCGCCTGTTTCATGCCCTCTATGAGCCTTTCAAAGCGTTCCTGCGCCTGCCTGTCGATGTCGGCAAGGTAAGCGTTCAACCTGCCGCTTGTAAGAAGATTGGTGTATGTAACCTTGCGGCACTGCTTCAGATAATCCAGATGCCGTTGCCCCCATATGCCTATCGGCTGTTCTTCCTCGGCGGATAAGGCTATACATGGAATTAAATAGTCACCTTGTCTTTCATATTTGCCATCCATTTCCTCAAATAATGATTTTGCCATTTTCTATTTCCTCCAAATAAGATATTCACTCCACATTATTGTGTCTGTTGTCTTAAACACAATTAATAGTTTTCTCCTTATCTGGTTTCACTTATATATAAAACATCTGATAATCTGCTGGTATACTTACATTTATTCAAATCACAAGCAATCACTTCATCATTGGAAATGTTTTCAATAGTTACTGAATAAAATCCTCCGGGTTTATTAAATCCTAATCCCAAAAGCAAATTATTTTGTTTCAATCTCACATCACATCTTTTCCCTACAAGGTAATTGCCAATATCCTTAATGGATTCTTTGCTTGGAATAGGTGGTAGCTTCATTTGCTTTTTCTTATCAACAAAATCAGAAATGGTGCTAACAGAATATCCGTCTATAAATCCCAGCTTACCCTTGTCATTCATAATAATTAAATATGACTTCTGAATTGATACAAGAGCAACGCAGTGCAATCCGTTAAACTCTCGGTCTTTCAAAAAAATCCGCACCCATTTTCCAACATAAGATTCATAAGACGATATTTCCCTTTGTACGCTACAATCTTCTGCTGTTGCAGTTTTATCTCGCATAAGATAGTCTAAATCAACATCTAATATTTCGCAAAGTATCAATAACTTTTCCGTTTCGGGGTATCCTAAACCTGTTTCCCATTTTGAAACGGACTGTCTTGTTACATTGCACTTTTCAGCCAACTCTTCCTGCGACAATCCCTTTGATTTTCGCAAACTCTGTAATTTATCAGCAAACACCATTTGTATGCCCTCCTTATTTTTGATGGTTTTATTTTAACCTATACTCTTTATTATACCACCAATTTTGTCGTGCTTTTTCGCAACTTGAAGTTGCGATACCACTTTTACTCTATGTAATGCTTTTCTATACAGAAAATATTTAATCTCTTACGGGGTTAATTCTTCGTATCTTACTATGGAGAGG
>BLLT01000625.1 GCA_011958945.1 Lachnospiraceae bacterium
GTCCGGTATAGTGGAATTCGTGTCGCCTTTCCCATACAAAACCCGCCAGTTCATCCGCTTTCTTTTCCGCATAGTCCTGATCCTTTTCACTATCCGGCACTACAACAATACCGCAGCCCGCCACATCGCAATCATGACGAATGTAACCCACATGCCAGGATGCGCTTAAAATACGGGAATCTTTTTCCATTTCATCCATATAGCGGTTGATAGAAGAGACCGGCTCATCGGTCGAAACACTCTGTTCCCCCCCTAAAATCAAGGGAAGTTTACGGTAACATGGCCGAATATTACGCCTTCTGTTAAGTAAATCAACTAAAAACCGGCAGCAGCAATGTACAGTTTCCGCCACATCTGTATGAGGGGATTGACGATAGCTACGTATCACCGTACAGTTATCTACATATTCCTGCGACAAATTTCCATGTGGATCACAAACTACTACAATAGGCATATAGGGGCCTACTAATGCCCGTATCTGCTTTAAGATATGATGATCACCGGAGCCGCCTTCCAGCCCATCCACTTCACTTGCACCATGCAAATGCAAAAATATCCCATCCAATTCCAATAAATATGCCCTGATATCCTTTAACAGACGTTGTTCAATGTAATCAAATGCACTCTTTACTATCACTCCCCCCGCAAAACCATTCGCATAAACGGAAGGGATTACCTTAATGCCTGCTTCCTGGAATACCGTTCCCAAATGCATCTGGGCCAGCCCATCTTCCCCAAAACGCAGATCATACCCTTCCAGTTCCATTTTATAGGGGATATTGGCATTTGATTCTGTAACAAACTGTGCAGCCAAAACTTTCATATATTCCTCCTTCAACCGGCTAAACCAGTTACTACAAAACATCCCTTTTTCCATGCCGCAAAACACCTGCCGCCATACATCCCATTTTCTCCGACGGCAGGCCCCGCGGTAAAAACTATATCAGTTATTCATATATCAGTTATTCATATATCAGTTATTCATCTTTATAGGCTTTTTTCAAAATCATAAAGCTTGCAATAAACGAAACCACTACTGTAATAATACCGGATACCAGTGCCAGGATTAGGTTGCCCATAGAACCGTCCTCCGGCAGGAAAAACAGCAGAGCCAGGAAGCCAGGACAACCGCCAATTACGTAATTCTTTAGCTGGAAAATGCCTGCAATCAAACCGCCTACTACAGCGCCGCAAGCTGTTCCAACCAAAACACGGGGCCTCATAATCAGCGAACCGTAAAAAGCAGGCTCTGTAACCCCGCACAATGCTGTCACACC
>BLLT01000626.1 GCA_011958945.1 Lachnospiraceae bacterium
AACTGTTTTTTGCCTTTTGCATGGCGGATTTGATTTTCTCTTTGGCATCTGCCGTAAGTTCATGGTTCTTTTTGTAAAATTGGATGTAATCGAAATATTCGCTTGTAAGGGAGGGCTCGGAAGGAACGTTCCACCTGGGCCCTTGTATCCTTCGGCACATTTCCCAGCGGAATTCGCCGGTTAACCGGGTAATAATGGCATTTAAATCCTCCATCAGGAAAATAGAAATCATCATACGGGACGGTGTAGTACGGCGCCTTCCCTCGATTTCCTGCCACATAACGCCGCGGGTTCCCATGTTCGGCATAAGTATGATATCCGGAAGAATTTCTACATTAACATATTCCCTTTGGATGCCGATATCAGGGTTGGCATAGAGGGTTTCGCGGTAAAATGCCCCAAAGTCCACCGCCCGTATTTCTTCCAGGGCTTTGGTTACTTTTTCTGCTGTCACAAGGCTTTTCCCTAATTCCTTCATTACATTGTGCTCAGAAAATACAGGGCAGAAAGAAGTAATACGGCCAAAAGTGATTTTATTGACCAGGGGGAACATGTTGTTCAATTCGAACAGCATTTTTTCCCTGTTATCCTCGACCATTTCCTTTTCCATTTGTGCGGTAATTTTGCCGGATGTTTTTAATTCATGGACATAGGCAGGGAAATCGGCATCGAATTCATTTCTGCTAGGCTCCCTTTCCCCGTTATAGACGGCTTTCATCCATTCATATACAGTGAATACCTGCTGCTCAGGGGATGAAGGGAAATGTCCGGCAAGGGAACTGAGGTAGCAGGCATTTTCCATTCCGGCTAACTCTTCGTCCACATAGCCAAATTGGAAAAACATCTTTAAAATAATCGGTATGCTGCTGTCTTCAAGGCTTCTTTCAAAAGCGGCCACATAAATCTGATAAAATAATTTGCTTATATTAAGGCGGAGTTTGCGGCTCTTGTCATCGCTGCTGTTTTTATCCGTCTGGGCTTTCCATTCCTTGATATATTGGAGGAAGTCATTGCAGACTTCTTTGTCACACCCGGAATAATCCAGGATGGTACGAATGGAACCACGGAGCTGCTCTGGCTCCAGCATGGCGGCAGAGGATTCTGAAAGGGCATTCAGTCCTTTCTCTTCGATAAGAGCCAGTTTGCCTTTATATTCCTCCACCCTCTTTCCATAGAACTCCTGGTCGATGGAACGGATATCCTCCAGATGGATCATCATCCGGCTGATAGCGGCAGTGACAGAAGTAAAATCTTCCTCATCCTCCGGCTT
>BLLT01000627.1 GCA_011958945.1 Lachnospiraceae bacterium
ACTCGATTGCATACGGGCGTCCAAATGAAATGTGTCAGCAAGCTGACGGGCGTCCGGCGCGCGAGTAGGGGAAGATAGCTCTTCCCTGCTCGATTGCACTGCCCCGTGAAGAGGAAGGCTCTCCAAATACAATTTCAATCCCAAGTTTGTGTCCGCACGGCATTCACAAACTTGTTCATAAAGCCGTGCAGAAATGGGGTCAAATTATGAATAATTTAATGCAATCGGTAACTGAGAATCTTATTTTTGTTTTGGAGTTTTTAGGAATCGTGGTTTTGATGTTTGCGGTGGCCTATGGGGCTGAAAAGGCGGCAAAGAAAAGGAACGGCGATACGGAACGGGTGCTTTCCACGAGGAAAATAGCGGTCATCGGGGTTTTTTCGGCAATAGCCTTTTTGCTTATGCTGCTGGAGTTCCCAGTGCCCTTTGCGCCGTTTTTCTATGAATTGGATTTTAGCGAGATACCGGCGCTTATCGGCGCATTTGCTTATGGCCCGGTAGCAGGCGTGATGATTGAGTTTTGTAAAATATTATTGAAGCTTGTGTTCAAAGGAACAACCACCGCTTTTGTGGGTGATTTGGCGAATTTCGTAATCGGATGTAGCTTTTTACTTCCCGCTTCTATTCTTTATTTTAACAAAAAGACAAAGAATATGGCGATTTTCGGATCAACGGTAGGTACTGTGTGTATGACGGTTTTCGGAACGGCTTTTAATGCGGTTTATCTTCTGCCAAAATTCTCCCAGCTTTTCGGTATGCCTTTGGACGAAATCATAGCGCTGGGTACAGCGATTAACCCGGCCATCCATAGCGTAACCACGCTGGTTATTTTTGCGGTGGCACCGCTGAATATTTTGAAAGGCGGAAGCGTTTCCCTAGTTACCATGCTCGCCTATAAGAAGATCAGCCCAATCCTGAAAGAGGGCCATGGAAGAATTGCGGTAAAGAGGCCATTGTCGGAATAGTCATAAAAAATTAAATTTTAAAATAAATTTTGAAGATAAGAGACATGTTATCCCGTTTTAATTTTTGGGTAACATGTCTTTCTTAAATTTTTTTTAGAAATTTTTAAGGTATTTCTCATGGTATTGTTAGGAATTTTCAATATAATGAAACAAGTAGTATAAATTTTTCACATGCAAATTGATTCCCGCAAGCAACGAGCCAAGTGGCTGCTTGCAGGCTGTGGAAGGGGCATGGTTATTTATATGTTTAAATATATTGGTGATAGGTTTGGCTGAATGTAACAGTTCAGCCCAGGACTTTGC
>BLLT01000628.1 GCA_011958945.1 Lachnospiraceae bacterium
CCCGCACGGTTCGGGAGGGAGCGTCCACGAGGCGCTTACCTCATGACCTTTACAACACCTCCGATACAAGGGGTACATCACAGTCCTACGGTCTGAATTACCAAAAGACCGGGAAAGCGCTGATGAGCCAGGATGAGATTGCGGTCATGGACGGCGGGAAATGTATCATGCAGCTTAGAGGCGTGAGACCATTCTTCTCGGATAAATTCGATATAACGAAGCATAGCAGGTACAAAGAGCTGTCCGATTATGACCCGAAAAACACCTTTGACATTGAGGACTATGTGAAGCATTTACAGCACATGAAAGTTACTCCAAATACAGAGGTGGATGAATCGTTTGACTGCGGGGAAGTCAGCGGGCAGGAGGATAATTCCCCAACTACAACTGAGTAACGGCTTCTGGACATTGTGTCCAGAAGTACAAAACGACAACTGAATATGGAACTTGTAAACCTTTGGCATAAAGCCAAAATCAGGAGTTTTGTATGTACTTTGGGAACGGACAAAACAGGACACCCGGCACAGCCTATCGCCAAACAGAATGTACCGGATGCCCGCACGGGGTTCTCCTAAAGGATTCCCCTGCCCTTATTGTACCACAAAGGGCGGGGAATTTACATATCAAAGCTCTTTCTTTATCAAAAAATCAAATTTAAGGAAAGAAAGAGGTAGAAAAATGAGTTTTTTCACAACAGCGGTAACAGGTGTGAATTGTGAGTAAAGTGAAAAATGGGAAGAATAAGCAAGGTAAAAATCTGGTGTATGTAGATAGCCCTCATAAAGTAAACATGGTAAAATCTTAGAAGAAACGAGGTAAATCAATATGGAAAAACAGGTTTATATCACAGAGGAAGAACGGGCAAAATGCAAAAAGGTGGCTGAAGCGTTTACGGAGTTGTACGAAATGGCGGACATTGTAGTGGTTGATGTCGGCAGATACGGTTTTGTGATGCTGAAATACTATATGCCGCCGCATGGTTTTGAGGAAGATGAAACTTATACAGACAGCAGGGCATTGTTTGAAGGACTGTGGCAGGAATGGCTTGATATGAAGCTGTATCTTATGGCGAAAGGTGCTCCTTTATTAGAAAAGGGGTACAAGGGTGTATTTGCGAGCCTGCCGGAAGAAAAACAGTCGATACTTATCGGGCGAAAAGCTGATTTCGCAGAGAGAGCAGGGATAGACCTGTAAAAGAATGTAGTTATAAAAGAAATGGATAAAAAGATGGATTCCATAGCCAGTTATGCACATTTCCATGAT
>BLLT01000629.1 GCA_011958945.1 Lachnospiraceae bacterium
ATGGCACTGTCATCATTATCCACATTATAGTATTTATCCATGTTTTCTATGGTCACACTAAAGTCAACGCTTGGCAGGCTCTCCGATATGGGAGAAATGTGGCTCTTCATTTCAGCGCTCACTATCTTCTCATTGTCAAACGTGATTCCGATCCCGAATACGATATTGAGGATCCGGAACCTGCCGATCCCGTTTTTCATTTTCCTTGGATAGATTTTCATAAATGTGGTGTTGTTGAAGGTGTCCTCTGTCTTGAATGTGGGTGAATCGTTCTCATAGTCAAAAATGCCTTCATCCGTTTCCACCGTGAGCTCCACCGGGTAAGCCTCCCCCAATTCCAGGGTGAGGCCCTTTATATCCAATGGATCCAGTGTATTGAAATGAATGATAACCACCGGCTGCTGCCCCTGGCCGCATAATGCCTCTGTTACCATACCGGCATTATAAAAGCTCTTTCCCGGCCCATTCCTTGGCAGGAAATACATGGAGCGATCAACCTTTGAAAAATCATTCTCATAGGTTGCATAGGTTTTATTTACCGCCTCTGTGCTCAGTGGCTTAATGAGATCGGCAAAATATGTATATCCCACATTCTGCACCTCTGCCGCCGTTTGGGCTGCCTGGTTTATCAGGCCCAGGCTGATCCTCATATATGACTTATTCCGGGCAGCCTGCTTCATGCCCTCTTTGTACTCTGTACTTACATACTGCATACTGCATCACCTACATTTCAATAAAGTTTACTGTAAAATCTTTATATACCGGCCTCCCCTCCTCATAGGTGTAAATGGGTGTTTTTCTATCCCCGGCATACATTTCCAGGCTTCCTCCGGCATTTTGATCCGGTATGAAAAAATTCACGCTCAGCCCAAACTTTTTCTTTATTGCCCGCCTTATTACCATGTATTCATCCGGCCTGAGCACGAACCATTTACACTCAATTTTATGCACGTCCTCCCGTATGATCTGAGATACCATTTTTCCGTTGGCATTTCTCTCACTCTCCGATATGTCATAATCGGATATAGTCATCTGAGAGGGATCGGGGAGAGATACCCCGCCCACAATCAGAATATTATGATATTTTGCCGCCATGCGTTCTCTCTCCCCTCCTTATGCGTTGGCCATCTGATAGCCTTTTCTCCGTCTGTATTTGTCTGTTTGTTCCACCAGTGTTTTACTGTCAAGCAATACCGTTGTGTGGATAGTCTGCCATTCCTCACCGGCATCCATTTCTCCAATGATAGCCCTCAGATTCAT
>BLLT01000630.1 GCA_011958945.1 Lachnospiraceae bacterium
CACAATGCCGACTACTACGGAATCCCTCTCATTCATACATCTTTTGGGACATTTCCATATATGACAGACAAACAAATAAAAATTTGAACACTATCATAAAAGTCAAGAAATATTATCTTGCTTTATCTTGACTTTTTTAATCATGTCCATTATAATAAGTGTACTTATAATAAGTAAACTTATTATTGGAGGTATCAAAAATGTTCAAGTACGAAAACATGGTGTCTGGAAATATTGACATCAAAAAATTATGGGAACTTTATAGTAATGTTTCCCGTTGGAAAGAGTGGGATAATGATGTGGAAAATGTAGTGTTGCATGGTAACTTTGCGACTGGTAGTAATGGAATTATGTCAATGAAAAATGGGCAATCACTCCCGTTTGTGATTGACAGCATTGATACTGAAAGGGAATTTACTACAAGTTCTCATTTAGGCGAGATTACCATATCGTTTGGTCATGTTATAACAGAAAGCACTATAACACATACGGTTATCATTAGTGGAGGGGCAGACGAGCAAATGGAAGGTATGGGCAGAGGAATAACAGCCAACTTGCCTAACGCAATGGATAAATTGTTGTCTATGGTATCACAATGAAGGAGTCACGATATAATTCGCGCGATGAAAGCATTGGTTTGTTATTTTGGCAAGTATCTACTCTTTGGCAAAGGGCGGTTAAATCAGTTTTACGTCAGTTTGATTTGACACATACTCAATATGTCATACTTGCTGTTATTGTTGAATTAAGTGAAAGTGATATTGAAATTACGCAAAAGAAAATATCCGATTTCTCGATGATTGACCCTATGACAGTATCGTCAACATTACGTTTGCTGGAAAAGAAAGGATTAACGCAAAGAATCCAAAGTAAAGTTGACAGTCGTGCAAATACAATCTGTAATACAGATAATGGATTATCTGTATTAAAAGAAGCGATTAAAGCAGTAGAAAGTGTTGACATTAGTTTTTTCTTTGAGACAGAAAATGATACAGAAGTATTTCAAAAATTATTGTTCCAACTGAAAAATAAAAACAATAAAAATTTGTAAAACGGACGTTCCTCTGCCCTGTCGTTATCTGTCTCTCATTTGAATTATAGTAATTTAACTGTCAATCATGCACCACCCCATGTGGGGGAAAGGGGGAATCATTTATGCCTTGCATAGAAGCATACAGAGAACACATCATGTATACGTTCAACGGCTATTGCAAGACTGTCATACGCTTTGCGGCTATCAACGCATGGCGTGACAGGA
>BLLT01000631.1 GCA_011958945.1 Lachnospiraceae bacterium
GGGAACTATACGGACGCTGCCGGAGTACGGCGTGGCATCACATACACAGTGCCTTACAAATGCTGCATAAAGAAATGGAGGTGCTTTTCCATGAGGAATCCTAAACTTGTACCGTATGAAACGATTGTCAGAGCAACCAGCGGAGAGCCGGAAGCCATTGACGAGGTTTTGCGGCATTGCAGCAAGAGAATTCGGCTTGCTTCCCTTGAAAACGGACAGGTCAACAAGGACACCGAGGACAACATTAAACGGCGGCTTATCGCTGCCCTGCTCCAGTTCCGCTTTGACGGACAGCCTACCTAACAGGAGGTGAGATTTGTCGCAAAAATAGTCATGCTTATATTTAACGACACAGAAGAAAAAGCGGTTGAGAAAGCCATAGCCGCCCTTGCCGATATGATACCGCTGGAAGCCATGCAGCCGCCCCACTCCCCGGCACTTACTTTTCCGGGATTGGAAATCAGACCGCACCAACGCCGGGTACTGAAAGACGGGGCAGACATTCCTCTCACACGTTTAGAGTACGGCGCACTCTGCTACCTTGCAGCCAGTCCGGGGAGGGTATTCACAAAGGCGCAAATCTTTGAAGCCGTGTGGAGCATGGAAAGTGAAAGCTGCCAGTCAAACGTGGCAAATGTGATATGCAACCTACGGAAAAAGATAGAGCCGGACAGCGGCAAGCCCACTTACATAAAGACCGTTTTAGGCGTGGGCTACAAGTTTGCTTCCG
The DNA here is from genome assembly GCA_011958945.1 of Lachnospiraceae bacterium. Classification (GTDB taxonomy): domain Bacteria; phylum Bacillota; class Clostridia; order Lachnospirales; family Lachnospiraceae; genus Kineothrix. The sequence continues at coordinate 731 of BLLT01000631.1, forward strand.
GGGAATGATAACAGAATAACCGCCGCCCATCAGCGGCAGCCAAAGACAGGAAATCAAGAAAAGGTTTCCTGTTTTTTTGCGCCCAAAACCAAGCCGGATTTTGCGCCGCAATAAATTAATTCAAAAACTTTCGGAAAACATTGCCAAAATTTTCTTTTTTCCCGTAGTAGGTAGTATGGGGAAAAATAATTGCCGGGAGGTTTGGCATTTTTTGAAACCGTCCGTATATCACTGCAAAACGGAGCTGATTTTTCCGTTTTTGTCAAATTCTGTTAGGAAAACACGAAAAGAAATTCCGGGGAACTTTGCCAGATTTGCCTTGCCGTGCGTAGTAAGTAATAGAGGGAGAAATACCGCCGCATAGCTGGCAGAATCCACGCCGGACAAGCCGGGGTATCAGCAAAAGCCCACACAGAGGAAGCCGCCACTTTCTTAGAGCAAGATTCTACCACAGTACCAAAATTCGCTTATCGCTCATTTTGTCCTATGGGAATCTTGTTGGGGTTGCCACCCCAAGCCCGCCTTTT
>BLLT01000632.1 GCA_011958945.1 Lachnospiraceae bacterium
CTTCTCCATCCTTGTGGCATAATCCCCTGCCATACGCTGTAAAGTCCATGCAGCAGAATTACGTTGTGTCGAGGGGATTGTGCTTAAATTTTTATTGATTACATCGGACTGTTTACTGCCATCTGGCTTGCCCCAACCGTTTGTAGTGATAAAATCCTGTTTCACCACCTCTGCCAGTTCTGCTTTTACTTCATCTGATACGGACACAATTTTTTTCCAGATTCCATTTGTTCCTTTGATGCATCTGTCGGCTTCTTCTTTTGAATGCCACGGCACACCATTTTCATCATAATATAAATTGCTGTGCTTATACTTCACTCCGCCACTGACATTCACACCCGTCTGATTGGAAATACCTGCCTTATTCCCATTCTTCTGCGAAAACAGCCTGTTCACCAGGAATATCCAGAAAGCCATTTCATATTGTTACTGCTGATATTCATATCCTCGCCTCCTCTTATATCTTCAAATCCAGATTCGCACCAACCTGTGGCTGTTCTTTCACAACGGTTTTGCCCGCATCCCCTTCCTGGGCAGCTTCTATAATTGTCCGGATATCTGTATCATTCAGATAAACCGTTCCGTCTTTGGAATCAGCCATTTTTTCATGTAATAGCTGCTCTGCTTTGTTCGGAGTTACTGTTCCATCCTCTGCTTTCTCCGTTTTCTTTTCTTCTAGTGTTTCCTCTAATTTTACTTTCTTTTCAGCTGCCTTTTCTTTCGTTTTTTCAATCAGTTTCTCGGAATTTTTCCGTCTTTCTTCCCTGAGCTTATCGCTCATATTCAGCATAAAATCATTTCTGACAAGGGCAATCTGGCGGTATTTTCCGTTTTCATCTATATAATCATGCTTAAATACCACACTCCATCCACTGGCATTCATTACACTGTCCAGCATATTCACCGCCGATTCAACACCTTTAATCAATTCTTTCATTTCTTTTTCCTTCTCCGGATCATTCTGCATCTTTTCCAAAAGCTGCGGATTAATCGTCAATGTTTTGCCGCTTTTAGCTGTTGAAAAAGAATTCCCAACCTTAAGTTCCACACTTGGAACAAGTTTTGCCAGTTCGTTCACATAATCTGATGTGCTTCTTGACTTGCTGTTTCCTGTTGTTTTTGATGTGTTTTCTGTTTCCTTCTTTTTCGTGCTGCATGCCGCATTGCTTCCCGCCATGCTCTGTGCCGCATAGCTGCTGTAATTGTTTGTAATCTCCATTGCCATAATTTTTTCCTCCCTTGAT
>BLLT01000633.1 GCA_011958945.1 Lachnospiraceae bacterium
GCAAAGTCCTGGGCTGAACTGTTACCTAAAAATATCAAAAATATATCACCACAAATTTTTATACATTTGCTCTACGTCCTGCTGTGTCACTTCACGCAGCGTATTCTGCGGGCTGCCGCTGGACATGGCATCTTGGGCCATTTTGGGTACGGACTGGAAAAACACGTCTTTGGAAATCCCATACTCTTCCAGAGTGGGCGTCTCCAGTTCCTCCGTCAAAGCTATCACTGCTGCAAGGAATTTTTCCCCGGCAATCCGGCCGGAATCTTCCATTCCTGACACACCTATTGCCTGCCCCAGCACGGCAAAGCGCTCATATGCCCCCTCCAGGGCGAAGCCTAAGCACTCCTTCATCAACATCGCATTGGAAAGCCCATGGGCCACATGGAACAAGGCCCCGATAGGACGGCTCATGCCATGAATCAGCGTAACGCTCGCATTGTTAAATGCAATCCCCGCTTCCAATGCCGCAACGGACATTTGTACCCTGGCTTCCTCATCCTGCCCATTATGAAATGCCTTGGGGAGATATTGAAAAATCCTTTTTACTGCCGACACTGCAAAGGTATCGGACATTTCCTGGGACTTTCTGGAGGAATAAGCTTCTATGGCATGGCAAAGGGCATCCAGGCCGGTAGCCGCCGTAATTTTCGGGGGCGCTGTCATAGTAAACTGAGGGTCAATCACCGCCAGCCGGGGCATCAATGCCTTGCCTTTTAACAGCATCTTTACCTCTTTGCGTGTATCCGTGATAATAGTAAACTGAGTTGCCTCGGAGCCGGTGCCCGCTGTTGTGGGTATAGCCACGATGGGCGGCATTTCTACGGCAATCTCTTTTCCCATAAAATCGGCAATATTCCCCCCATGGGCGGCCAAAGAAGCGATTGCCTTCATCGCATCAATCGGGCTTCCTCCCCCGAGCGCTGCCAGGAAATCGCAGTTTTCGGCTTTATATAAAGCCAGCCCTTCTTCTACCATCTTATCGGTAGGCTCTCCTGTAATTCCGGAATATACGATATACTCAACGCCCTGACTTTCCAAAGCGTCTTCCAGCTTTTTACAGTTTCCCAGTTCAATCATTACCTTATCCGTAACAATCATCGCTTTCTTTCCAAGCTGTGCCAAAATTCCTTTTGCCATATCCAAAGCTCCGGCTCCATGAATAATCTGTCCGGGCACAATAAATTCTCTTGCCATTTTTACTCCATTTCTGCGCAGCTTTTGTGACCCGGCATTCCCGG
>BLLT01000634.1 GCA_011958945.1 Lachnospiraceae bacterium
ACTGGTAAGCCTTACGATTGACGGCTATCCATGTCTGGATAAAAAAGATTACACCGCAAACTTACATCAGTATATTGCGGATAAAAAGGCTTTGATTTTACGGGATGACGATATGGCTATTGGCGTGATGGGATTTTCGCCAGACACAGGCAGCATAGACTTTCTGGCTGTCCATCCGCAGTATCGGCATCTCGGCATTACAAAGCTGTTCCTTGATAAACTGGCAGCGGAATTGCTTTGCGGGAAAGAGATTACCTTGACGACATACCGTGCAGGCGATAAGGCCGATACGGGCTGGCGGGAAGAATACCGCCATCTTGGATTTGCAGAGCGGGAACTGCTTGTGGAATATGGCTACCCGACGCAGCGTTTCGTGCTTCCACCGAATAACAAGGAGGAAACAAGGAATGAGCGAAACACAGAAAAACCCGTTAGCAGAGAACTTTAATGCCATAGCCCTTATCCGATTTGCTTCCCCAAGCATGGTGATGATGCTGTTTATGGGATTATACACCATTGTGGACACGATTTTCGTGGCACGGTTTGTAGACACGAACGCCCTGTCGTCCATCAATATCGTCTGCCCCGTCATCAATCTGATTGTCGGTCTGGGAACGATGCTTGCAACAGGAGGAAGTGCGGTCGTTGCGAAGAAAATGGGGAATGGAAACACAGAAGAAGCCCGAAGCAATTTCACGTTGATTTTCGTGGCAGGGGCGGTGAGCGGTCTGCTGATTACAGCGGCAGGGCTTGTCTTTTTGGATGAAATCATCTGGGGATTGGGGGCAAGTAAAGTATTGTTCCCATATTGCAGGGATTATCTGACGATACAGCTCATTTTCGCCGCTTTTAACATGATGCAGGTGCTGTATCAGAATCTGTTTGTGACGGCGGGGAAACCGGCATTAGGCTTAGTGCTTGCTGTTCTGGCGGGGATTGCCAACATTGTTTTTGATTATGTTTTTATTGTTTTGCTGCAAAAGGGAATCAAAGGAGCTGCTATTGGAACAGGCATCGGATATATGATACCGACAATTATCGGTACAATATTTTTTCTGATGAAAAGAAGTGAGCTGCACTTTTGCAAGCCTAACATGGACGTATCTGTTTTGCTGAAAAGCTGTTCTAACGGTGCGTCGGAAATGGTGAGCCAGTGTTCGGCTGCCGTAACTACATTTCTGTTTAATGTAACAATGATGAAGCTGCTGGGCGAGGACGGCGTAGCTGCGATTACGGTAC
>BLLT01000635.1 GCA_011958945.1 Lachnospiraceae bacterium
AAGAAAGAATGCGAAGCATTCTTTGGATAACATCTGCCTATTCACTTTTGGCTATAAAGTGCCGATATATAAATATAATTATTTTTCGTGTTCGGCATTGCAAAGGATGCAGTGGTGTGTACAGGAAAATATAAAGGTACAATATTGCCATATAGACTAACGGAATCCTGAAAGTTTCTTTCCATCCATTTATACAGAAAAATGAGGAAGAACGGATTCCAGTGACCTATCCATGGATCAAGGAGGATGATGGTATGGGGATAAATCGAATTAGCGAAACGGCTGTGAAGACATCCGTTGCCGGTAAAGCAACTGCCGCTCGAAAAGCAGAAGGAACTGCAAGGCGTACGGTGAGCATTTCCAAACCGGGAAACAAGAAAAAAAAGAGGATCAATTATAACTACAGGGAGTTATCCAATCAGCTGATGCGGGCGCGGACTTCAATGGGCGCAAGCCAGGTGCTGGTGAGGGCTTTTCAGAGAGTGGGCATACTGCAAAGGCAGTACAGGAGCGGGGATTATAATGAAAACGAAGCGAGAAGGGCCCTGATACATGCGGAGTCCATTGCACGTGTAGCCAGGAAACGGGTAAAGCATTTGAAAGAGGAGGAACGCCTGAAAAAGGGCGGCTTCTGCGATGCGGAATTGGAGGAAGAAAGGGAAGAATTCAGGCCGGAGGACATAGACTTGCAGAAACAGGAACCTCCCGAAATGAGCAGTGAAGAGATGGAAAGGCTCATGGAGGAATTGGAAGCAGCGATGCGGGATCTGGAGCGGGAGAGTATGGAAACCATGGAAGAATTAACGGTGGCCGTGCAGGAAGATATGGACCCTGAGGATCTGAAAATGTTGAAAAAGAAGCATAGGTCAAAGGAATTGCGTGAAATTATGGAAGCCGACTTAAGATACTTGAAGGCTCTTTTTCAGGAGTTAGAGAAGGAACGGCGGGAAGGCAGCAGTAGCAGCCCGGTAAGTTCAGGCAACAGCAGCGGCGATTTATCAGGGGTCACATTAGAATTGGCAGGAATGGAGATGGCAGCCCAGACCACTGCGGCGGCCGCCGCACCTGTAGAGGGCGCCAGTGTAGATGTTTCATTGTGAGAAATGTGCATTGCCCAAAACCCCAGAGGATTTACCGACGCGCAAGCAGGTAGAAATCCTCTGGAAAGTGGGAAAAAATGGCATCGGGCAGCGGGGTATTTGGCCCTCGCGGCAGCCGCCAAATGTCCAATCCAAC
>BLLT01000636.1 GCA_011958945.1 Lachnospiraceae bacterium
GACTTACAACGCTGTGGCGTAATTTCCTTCCACATCGACTGCACCTGTTCCCTGCCAAAATGACGTTCCAAACGTTCTAAGTTAGACGCTTTTTCACAAGGCCTTTTATGGGAGGGCGACGATTTCCTGCCTCTTTATAAGAGAATGGATGCCCAGGGGTGTTTCCGCAGCCATTTCATTGTCTATTTGTGCCTGAGCGAAGCGAAAGGAATGTAAGCTAAAATGTATAGTCACTTTCACTGACAGTTACCTTGCATTTGGTAACAATATATTTTTTATGTTGCAAGATTGGTTTTTCATGAAAAAACATTGTATGCTTGTTTTGTGAAAAGAAGTTATCCCAAAGGTTCCGAATACGGAAACCTCTGGGATTTATTTTTATCTCATTTCGTTAATTAATGCTTAAACCAGCACTTGCATATCCTACAACTGTATTGAGCAAAGACAACCCACTTGCTGTTGCTGAAAATACCAGCATCAGCCGGGTTTGAGCCGTTACAGGAATATTGAGTCCTGTAAGCGAACCGTTTAACAGTGTACCAATAGATATTACTCCGGAAAGTGATGGTGTCAGGTTTATCAGTGTTCCGGCAATCGGGGAAAATACATTATTCGGCGTTGGGGATTGATAGATCTGTGCTCTTATTGCTACAGTGGAACCCACTAAAGAAAGTGCTACTGTTGTACTAAAGAATGCACTGAACGAAGTAATGATACCAGCACGCGGAATCTGGAATGCAAAGTTAGAAAGTGTTCCACTGGCATTTGTGATATCAATTGTTGACCCCAAAAGCGTAAGACCCTGCGCATTGCTTCCAAAGCCAACAAAAGCAGGAAGTCCCGCAAGCCCTCCGGCGATTGTCGTTAAGGAAACTGGAAGCCCTGAGGCAAATGGAATAATCGCTCCTGTACCCGCGACCCCTGTGGCTCCTGTTGGCCCCGTTGCTCCGTCGGCTCCCGTCGCCCCTGTTGATCCGGTCACTCCATCGACTCCCGTTGCTCCGGTTGCTCCATCGATTCCTGTCGCTCCTGTTGCTCCGGTCGCTCCATCGGCACCCGTTGCTCCCGTTGGGCCGGTTGCCCCATCGGCTCCGGTCGCCCCTGTTGGACCGGTTGCCCCTGTTGCTCCGGTCGCTCCATCGACACCCGTCGCTCCGGTTGCTCCGGTTGGGCCGGTTGCTCCATCGGCTCCTGTCGCCCCTGTTGCCCCGGTTGCCCCATCGGTTCCTGTT
>BLLT01000637.1 GCA_011958945.1 Lachnospiraceae bacterium
TGGGAAAACGGATATATAATAAAGCAACGACAAATCGAAAGTTGACGCCGATGAAAATGAATGAAAGGAGAGAACACCTATGTTCAATGCAGGAAGCAGGATAGTAAATAATTGGATATATCCTATTGACAAAGGCTATGTACTGATTGATACAGGGTATGAAAGCGGATTTGCACATTTTAAAAAGCAACTGGCAAAGATGCAAATAGCCCCTCAACAGATACGATATATTTTTTTGACACACGTTCACGATGACCACGCAGGTTATCTGAATGAAGTACTTTCGGAATGCTCTGACCTCCAAATCGTTATGAGCGACAAAGCATTAGAAAGATTATATAGAGGGCAAAACTCTTTTCATGGCGGTTGCACAACTAAGATTGCCTTGTTCTTTTGTTATTTAATGAAATTCGTTGGCAAAGGTAAGCATTTGTTTCCCTCAATAAAGCAAGAATATCAATGTAGATGTATTCAAGTGACCGAACAAAACCGTAAGCAAGTGGAACTTTTACTGCAAGGAAAAATTATTGATACTCCCGGTCATACCGCCGATTCCATATCGCTTTTACTAAATGACGGTTCTCTATTCTGCGGTGACGCTGCTATGAACGGCTTGCCAAGTTTACATAGAATAACCATTTGGGCAGAGGACAAAACGGCTTTTCTGAAATCTTGGGAAACAATCATTGCACTCAGACCAAATCTAATATATCCGGGACATGGCAAGCCGTTTGAATATGAAGACCTTAAAATAAATCTAAAACGAGCAAAAAATATGGAATTGTTACCGATTCAATAACTTCCAGTTTGTAGAATTGTAGCCATACCGAAAAACTGAATAACCGCCGCTACATAGAAGCGGCACACCAAGACAGGAAATCAAAAAAGGTTTCCTGTTTTTTTGCGCTCATTTTTGGCATTTTCAAAAATCGCCAGTATTATGCCGTGCAAAGGGGATAGAAAGAAATTCCCTCTCCCGTTTGACAAATTCACAGGTTTTCCGTGGAGGGCAGGCGAAAAGAAATTTTCACAAATTTCCGCCTATTCCGGCTTGTGCGGTTTTGTAAGGAATAGAGGGAAATTTCCGCAAATCACCGTCATTTTTGCTTTGCGTGGTTTTGTAGGTAGTAGGGGGAGAAATGCCGCCGTTACTTTGGCAAAATCCCCGCTTGCGGCACTAAAGGTATTGAAAGAAGCCAGTACAGAGGAAGCCGCCACTTTCTTAGAGCA
>BLLT01000638.1 GCA_011958945.1 Lachnospiraceae bacterium
TCATCTCCCCCCGGATTCCGTATGCCACCACGTAGTCCATATCCCTCTGGTTCTGGGCCGTGAGGGTGATGGCCGGCGATGACACGGTATTGTTGTCGCGCCCGCTAAGCCGGATTCCTTTTACATAGTAACGGTTTCCTTCTGTAAGCTCCACATTCCGGTCCGCTTCGAAAATTACCTGATCCCCCCGGCTCAGCCCCCGGACCCGGATTACGTTTCCGCCTCCTTCCAGGAAGACCTCTGCCGCCCCGCCGGAAGAGATGACACTTACACCGGCCGTTCCGGTAAAACGTCCTCTGTTCCCCGCATAAAAGACTATTTCGTAGCTGTACTCCTTTGCCGATGCCTGTATGCCTGCGCCTGCAATACCTGTCATACACATGGTGCAGAGGAGGAGCAGAGTCCACAGCTGTCTGCACTTTTTATTCACTTTTACCCCCATTTCTGCGCGGCTTTTCATTTTTTCTTTGTTAAATTGAATCATCTTTGCCAAAGCTTTTCGTATAGTCAAGTTTATGGATGCCACGCAGGCACAAACTTGGGATTGGAAATTTTCAATCTTCAACCTTCCTCCCTCCCCTCTTCTGCCTGACGGCTGCACATGCCAGGAGTCCTAAGCCACTGCATAAGGCAGCAAGACACCAGAAAAATAAATTTATTTCATCCCCAGTCCGTGCGCTGTTGCTCATATACACATCCCCTCCGGTTTTCCCGTTCCTTCCTCCGTTGCCCAAAGGAGTGTTCCCTGTATCTCCTGGGGTATCACCCATGTTTCCCGGCGGGCCATCCCCGTTTCCGGTATTTTCCCCCCCGGCTGCTTTTTCCACCGCAAAGTTCATCTGCAGCTTTGCCATGGTATCCTGGTAGGCATTCCCCTGTGTTTCCCCATCCAGGCATACCTTCAAAGTAATCAGGCTCTCCCCGCCTGCCTCAAGGGTATCAAGGTAAAAAAAATCCTCCAGGCTGTCTGTCGCCTCATGCAGCCCTTGTTCGGAAAGTCCGCCCTTCCCCTCGCCGCCTACATTTTCACTGCTATAAAGCGTAATATCCTCCCCTGCCCCATTGCGGTAGGCCAAAATATATGTATATGCGCCCCCCTGGGCTACTTTCTGGCTGTCTTCCAGGCTGGACAATACTTCGTTTGCCATATACCAATCGGTGTCCCCGCTGTATTCATTTTTCAGTGCCACCCGGAAGGTAATCTCGTCCCCGGGCTGTA
>BLLT01000639.1 GCA_011958945.1 Lachnospiraceae bacterium
CACAAGCTGACCTCTGAACAGTAACCAATTCGACTTTCGACAAACGGGATTCGACAAAATCCCCTTGCTTTTATGCGAAATCCGGCATAAAATGATTTCAGCGGAATTTTTCATTTTTATTGACATATTTCTCGCAAAAACGTATAATAATATCAGAGATGGGAAACCATCGTCAGGAGAGTTCCTGCCAGACAGTGGAAAACTTTATATTCAGGAGAGTTCCTGCCAGATAGTGGAAAACTTTATTAATCAGGAGATTCCCTGCCAGATAGTGGAAAACTTTATTAATCAGGAGATTCCCTGCCAGACAGTGGGAAACTTTAAAATCGAAGGGTGATCGCTATGATCGCCCTTTTCTTTGCAGGAGATACCAATGAGCGAATTAAAACTATATGAAATATCTGAGGAATACATCTCATATATCAGTACCGTTGAAAAAAATGTTTTTTCCTCAAAGGAGAATGATCGGAACCATACACGGAAGTATCTGGGCATTGTATACAGCATTAACGGGTATAACTATTACATCCCCCTTTCCTCGCCTAAAAATTCTGATTACCGAATGGAAAATGGAGTACAAAAAATCCGCGGAAGTATTGTTCCCATCATCCGCATCACTTCCCAATCCTCATCCGGGGAATTGGAATTAAAGGGAACATTGAAATTGAGTAATATGATTCCTGTTCCTGCATCGGAATTAACCCTATATGACGTGGAGCATGAACAAGATTTATTTTATAAGGCTCTCATACATAAGGAAATGCTTTTTATCCGTAAAAACAAAAACAAAATCGTCCAGAATGCAAAAATTCTATATAAACAGAAAAAGGAAAACAATCCTGCCATCGGATATCTGAAAAGCACGGTTGATTTTACATTACTTGAACAGATGCATGATAAATTTATAGAAAAGAAAAACAATTAGCCAAAAAGTCGGACGCTACAAGCGGTTTTCCGGCTTTTTTCTTTTTCCGCTTGCTATCCCGCCAAAACAGAGGTAAGCTACGACACCACTAGGAGGGATTGGATTGGAAAAAGATTCTGCATTGTACCAGCTCATGGACACCCGTATGCACAGCGTCATGAACGGCATCGTAAACAGTGACGGGGAATACCAGGCGATTCTCCGAAGGTCGGACATATACTCCGGAGAACTGGACAGGATGGATTTATCAAAAGAAATCCGGCTGCTGATTGACCGCTACGTCAGCGAGCAGA
>BLLT01000640.1 GCA_011958945.1 Lachnospiraceae bacterium
CCATGTTGCGCCGATACGCACCTCAATCTCACTTGCGTCAAGCTCTTTGGGCTGCACCTGCGTGAGCGCCTGCACATTTACGGCATATTCCGGGTGGTTCTCCGCATAGGTTTTCGCCGTTTCCAGCTTGTCACGGACGTTGCCGCTTAAATACTCGTCCGCCGTTTCCCATTTGTCCGTCACGGGATTCTGGAAGATAATTCCCGTCAGTTCCTCTTTTATCCTGTCAACGCTTTTCCCGGACAGCTCCGCCATATAGTCAAGGTCAACCTTCGCCTTCTCTGACAGCGACACCGCAAGGGCTTCGGTTGCCGTGTCAACGCTTGTGACAACCTCCGCTTTCTTAATGGTACGCTTCGTGAACATATCCGCCTTGCCCACAAATTTGCCTTCCTCGTCCGTCTTTTCAAGGGAGCATAACAGACAATAGCTGCTGTCCTGGTTAAACGCCCTCTTGTTGGTCTGGGAATTGATAAGCCCGTACTTTTTGGAGAAATCATCGTACAGCCGGTTTAACTCCGCCTGCTTTTCCTTAATGACGGTATCCGGGTATTCCTGAAGCTGCACATTGATCAGTTCCTGCGTACAATCCCGGATGCCCACCATGCCCTTAATGCGCTCCAGCATGGAATCTTTCATATCCACAGGCTTCATGACGGAGTTTTCCCGGTAATAGACCTTATCCTCCACAAGCGTATAACTGTAATTCTTTACCTCCGGGTCTGCCGGGATTGTCTGGTCTGACAGTCCATCGTCCAGCCCGTCAAGCTCTGCCTCCTCAATCTCCCCGTCAATGCGGCTTATGGCTTCCGCAAGCTGCTCCGCAAAGGGTCTTGACGTGTCAGGCTGGCAGGTGCTTTCCATCCCATACGGGCCGGAAACCATCTCCATTTTCCCCACGATCATCTCCGGGTGTTCGGCAAAATAGCTGTTCATGGCGATACCGTTTTCATCTTCCGAAAGGTGTACCCAATCCGGCTCCAAGTCCATAACCCGGTCACGCTTCTTTAAGAATAAAATATCGGAAGTGACTTCCGTTCCTGCGTTCTCCTTAAAAGCGGTGTTCGGCAGTCTGACCGCCCCCAAAAGCTCCGCCCTCTGCGCAAGGTATTTCCGCACTTCCGGGCTTTTCTTATCCATCGTCCCCTTGCTTGTCACGAAAGCGACCACGCCGCCCGGACGCACTTTATCCAAAGTCTTTGCGAAAAAGTAATCGTG
>BLLT01000641.1 GCA_011958945.1 Lachnospiraceae bacterium
GGATTGATACTGCGGAAATATACGGAAACGGAATTTCTGAAACACTGATCGGGCAAGCCTTGAAGCAACTGGAAGCAGAAAAGGCATTGACAGATATTCCTTACATTGCAGACAAATGGTTTCCGCTTTTACGGACGGCAGACACAATTACAAAGACGATAAATCAGCGTTTGGATTGTTTGCAAAAGCCTGTAATAGACTTGTATCAGATACATCAGCCAACCTCTCTATCTTCCTTGAAAGAACAGATACGGCATATGGCTGAACTGGCTGACAAAGGAATTATTAAAAATGTCGGGATAAGCAACTTTACCGCAAAAGGAATGAGAAAAGCAGACAAGTTGCTTAGGGAACATGGATTAAGACTTGCTTCCAATCAAGTCAAATACAATCTTTTGCACAGAAAGCCCGAAAAGAATGGTGTTATAGAAACAGCAAAGGAATTAGGAATATCCATTATCGCATATTCTCCATTACAACAAGGTATGCTGACAGGAAGATTTCACAATGACCTCTCTGCAACAGATAACATCAGTCTGTTACGCCGCTTTCACTCTGGTATCAGCCGGAAAAATATTGAACGAACAAGACCGTTAATTGATACCTTAAACAAACTGGAAGAAAAATACCAAAAAACGCCCGCCCAAATATCGTTAAACTGGCTTATTTATTCCCAGGGCGAATTAGTATTTGCTATCCCCGGCGCAACAAAATTAGAACAAGCACAGAGCAACATAAAAGCACAAAGTTTTAGGCTGTCCCAAGAAGATATTGAATTGTTGAACAAAGTATCTGAAAGCATTTGAAAGGAGCGGTTAGATGAAAGATAAAAACAGATATGCAAAAAATATTTGTATTTTGGTATTAGGTATCGTTTCTCTTGTGCTGTTATGCCTGCTTGCAAAAAATTACAACCTGCTTTTCCTGCAGAAAATTGATACCAAGATTTTACAGTTTATGGTGGAATACACAAATGAATGTATGACAGTGGTAATGAATGTTATTACATTTTTTGGAACAATTGGCGGCGTTACCCTAATTTTAATACTGATGATTTTGATTAGTCGTTTTCAGAAAGAAATGCTGTTATACAGCAGTTTGGTTTTATTTACTTATCTGATAAATGGATTTATTAAAAATATGGTTATGCGCTCCCGTCCTAGTGTTCATCATTTGACATTTGCAGATGGGTACAGCTTCGTAAGCGGACACAGCTCC
>BLLT01000642.1 GCA_011958945.1 Lachnospiraceae bacterium
GGAAAATCCAACGCAATTAAATAAAGATATAACTAACTAAAGAAAAACCAAATACGGATTTAATCAAATATCTATTCCTTTCCTATCCTTTCCCCTAACCCCTCTCCTTTGAAGCACGATATAGCGGTAGAATTGCAGGAATGGAAAAGAATGGAATTGAATGGAAACGGCAGTACAAGGAAATATCGTTTACTATGTTACGCAATAGAACGCCGTTTTTAAGGATAGGAGTACAAAACCCTTACCCTTGTCCTTATCGCCGCTGTAATGCGCTTAAATCAAGCGAGAAACACCCTCTATCGTGTAACAAACATTCCATACTGGATTGAGGGCGAAAGCAGTTTACTGATTTCGCCCTCTTGACTACCCACAAGCAAAGGCGGGAAAAGCTGTCAAGGGCGCGAAGCGCGAAGTTTACCCTTGACAGCTTTTCCTGTCTTTGCTACTTCCTAACGGTCGAAACGGAATTTCAATATGGCTTCAACCAGTTTAGCCTTTAATCTGTCCTGTATATCGTCATTGATATGCCCCTTATACATAGACAGGTATTTGATGTGTGCAGTGTAATACAGCAATACTATGTTTATTGCTTCCGGCTCTCCGGCAACAGCTTTTTTGATTACTTCAAAAGGTATCAGTTTTTTGTTCCTCATGTTCCAATCTCTCCCATTCTTTTCGTAGCTGTTTCAATGCAACATTTCTCCTGTGGTTTATCGTACTCCTGCAACGCCCGTACAGTCTGCCGATTGCTTCATCACGATAACCAATGAAGTAATAAAGCAATAGGACTTCCCGCCTTAATTCCGGCAATCTTGATAATGCCGTTGCCAACCGTTCATCATCAACGATAACTTCCTTTCCCAACACAAGAAATACGGTCGGCTTCTCCTGTCTTTCAAAATAGCTGTCCATAGCAGACGGTTCAAAGTGTCTTTCCGACATCAGATAGTCAAGGGACACTTCCCTTGCTTCTTTCCGCTTCAAATCCCGCCATGCGTTGATTGCTTCATGGCGTAATACAATCTTGCAGAACGCATTGAAAGCATATTCGATATGCTCCATGAATTGTTCAGAATATCTCATTTTCTCTCACCCCCTTTCTTCCCAGTAGGGGGCTATTACAACAAGAACCCATGCAGAATATATCCGCATAGGTTCTTGAGTAATATGAGTTATTAAGACATACTAAATGATATGTGTATTCATACTCATAGG
>BLLT01000643.1 GCA_011958945.1 Lachnospiraceae bacterium
ACTATCAATGTACTCTTCGATTTCATCGATTAACTGTTCGATCCTGCTGCTCATATAGTAACCTCTCCCATTACTGCCGCATTTCTCCTTTGGCAGTATTATCTATGTCCGTATTTTTCATAAATAAGCTGTGCCACAAATTCCGGTACACACATGGATATATCCCCGTTGAAGCTGGCTATTTCCTTTACGCTGCTGGAACTTAAATAGGCATATTCCAGACTGGTGGTTAAAAACACAGTATCAAGATTTCCTTTAGAAAGCAGCTTATTCGTCTGGGCAATCTGCAGTTCATACTCAAAATCGGTAATGGCCCGCAATCCCCGGATGGCTACATGCACATTTTTTTCCTTCGCATAGTCAATCAATAGGCCGCTGAAAAAATCCACCTTAACATTTGGGATATCTTTTGTCGCTTCTTCTAATATCTTAACACGTTCTTCCACAGAAAACAATGGAGTCTTTAATTGATTGTTCAACACACTTACTGTTAATTCGTCAAAAATATCCGCAGCACGACGAATTACATCAAGATGTCCATATGTAACCGGGTCAAAACTCCCCGGATAAATAGCAGCTTTCATTTTTTCCCCATTTCCGCATGGCTGTCATCAGCTATGCTGTCTCCTTTTTAAAAACACATGTTTATTTGTTTTATATGTTTTTTCCCTTATAACCTCAAATCCAAAAGAAGCAGAAAAGGAAAAATCCTCTAAAAGTTCCGCTTCTACAATAATCCAAGTGTCATCGGTCACATAGGCTTTATCGGCCAGCACAGCCAGCACTTTTTTCTCATATCCTTCCCCGTAAGGAGGGTCCATAAAGATGATGTCCGCTTCCTTTTCATGAATAAGGGCCAGTGCGCCGCAAACATCCTGTCTGAATAAGGTTGCCCTCTCTTCCATCTTTGTAAACCGTACATTTTGCTGGATACAGGAAAATGCATCTTTGTTGTTATCTACAAAATAGGCATGCTTAGCCCCGCGGCTGAGCGCTTCAATACCGATTCCTCCGCTGCCGCTGAACAAATCAATAAATATACAGTTTTCCAAATATGGCTGTAAAATATTGAATAAGGTTTCCTTTACCCTATCCGTTGTAGGCCGCGTGTTGATTCCTTCCGGTGTTTTTAGCGGAAGCCGCCTGGCCGTTCCTGCAATTACTCTCATAACAAACCCTTTGCTTTTTCATGATGTAAAAATATTCATGTAATTT
>BLLT01000644.1 GCA_011958945.1 Lachnospiraceae bacterium
TGTTTGCTGTGTCTATAAATGGCAGTCCGGTCACGGTGTATGATATGGCATCCGGGGATGTGTTGCCGGAGAATATCTTACAGGCACTGGTGGATGATTCTGTGACAAAATGGGCATTTAACGCTGCATTTGAAAGAATCTGTCTGTCAGAATATTTAAGGCGTGAGTTCCCGGAACTGATGAAGAGCAAATATCTGTGTCCGGACAGTTGGAAATGCAGCATGATTTGGTCTGCCTACATGGGATTGCCATTATCGTTGGAGGGAGCCGGAAGTGTGCTCGGATTGGAAGAACAGAAACTGAAAGAGGGCAAAGACCTGATTCGATATTTCTGTGTTCCATGCAAGCCGACAAAGACCAATGGCGGACGTACCAGAAATCTTCCTGTCCACAGTCCGGAAAAGTGGGAACTGTTCAAGGCATACAATAAGCGTGATGTGGAAGTGGAAATGTCCATTCAGAAGAAATTGCAGAAATTTCCGGTTTCTGATTTCGTGTGGGAAGAGTACCATATGGACCAGTGTATTAATGATAGGGGGATTGGGTTATTGGATGTATTCGCAATTGTTTTAATTGTTTTACCGCTTTATCCAAATGTGGTGGATGGATTTGTCTATTCAGTAAATCTATTTGCATACATTCAGACTACATCATTGAACCGTTCATTGTACTGGATTATGATTGTTTTTCTTGTTGTGATCGGATTTATAAAATTGATACTGATAAAATTAGATATACAAAGATATAATAAGGTGGCAACAAACGTATCAATGTCGATTAGTACCTTATCAGTATTATTATTTGCAATAACCAGAGAATCCTATGCAGTGGCTGTAGTATTTCTGCTATTAGTAATGAAAGGGATATTACTTTTAAAGTGTGCAAAGGTATAAGAAACCGAAAATTTCAGGCTTCCAGTGTGTTTGAAAGTAACGGGCGATTTGAAGTTTAGTGAGGTAAAAGTGAACATTATTGAAGCTAACAAAAGAACGTAGGATGTTATAAGGACACAAAAAGTTCACAGAAAAATTAGCACTCGCTATTGACGAGTGCTAACAATGGTGATATAACATAATTAGAAACAGGAGAAAGAAAGAACCACAAGTTCATGATTCTTCCTAAACATCCCCAGTTTCAAAAAACTATTTTGAAAAAGGAGCGATGATTATGTTAACACCTAGCGTAAGTTTACAAGTTACAAGGC
>BLLT01000645.1 GCA_011958945.1 Lachnospiraceae bacterium
CAGTGACAGCGAAGCCGGAAGGCTGAACTGTTACGTATAGGAAAATCCTCGTCTCAGCACTGCTCCTTTTTACAAGTCAACTCTCTTTTAGGCTGTACTATTGCGTGATAGCATCATAGAATGCATCCACGCCATCTAATCTAGCTGCCAGCTTATGCCATTTGGTCAAAATCTCCATATTCTTCTGGCTATCAATTAATTCCTTTAAGTTCTTTGGCACTTCCCCATACTCCTCCAGCAATTCATAAATTGCCTCTATTTTTGCTTCTATTTTGCCTTTTTCTTTCCCTTCCGCAATTGCATCATCGTACCATTCATCCATTGCTTTGCACATGCCTTCTCCTCCGTTCCACTTTTTTCCATTGTTTTTTAGGATGCCGGTCCACCCCCTTTCTCCCCAGTATACCACCAACGTTACTACAGGGCAAATCCGGTCACTCTCTTTAAACTGATACAAGCGTTCCCCTTCATTTCTGTATACTGATGCCCCTTGCCCTTTCTTGTACATTTTATCTGCTATTTCATTCCCCTTCATAATTCTTTTTATCTGCCGGCTATATTCCAATATCTCTTCCAACATAACCCGGGCGGGCATCCTATAATCCACAGTTTTCTGACTTTCTACCACAAAAACCGCGAAACGCTGCCCTGCACCATTTTGCTTCATAACAAGGTCTCGCTGTTTCTCCAACACCTCTTTCTGATTGGCATGAACCAGAATCGGGGGGATCTCTTCCAGTTCTTCCGCCTTTACTATCTGTCTCCCACAGAACAGTCCTCCGTTCCATAAATCCGCATACCTTCTGGCATCGCCAAGGTATGACTTTAATAAAACATCCATCTTTCCCATCTTACCTCCCTTCGCAGGAAGTACAATGCTTTGACTGCCAAATCGAAACCTCCTGCTGCTTTGCTCGTCCGTTTGAATGAAAAGCACGATTTCGCCTGACGCCCCAGCAATATTCCTATTTCTTTTTAATTATCCATGGAATAGTTTACTGAACCTAAAGAGAAAATACTCAGAATTGTATTAGACTTTACTGAAATATATGCTTTTGTACAGTTTACCATATGATTTTTTCTTTGTCCATCTTTTTTGGTAAACTATACAAAAGCTTGGTAAAAGTCCATTACTGTTCACAGGCAATGTCACGATGTTGGGGTCAAAAGGTATTTTGACCCCTGATGTC
>BLLT01000646.1 GCA_011958945.1 Lachnospiraceae bacterium
CAATAAAGCCGTGCAGAAATGGATGAAAAAATGTTGGCAGTAAAACTTTATGGAAAAAATGATATTCGTATTGTTGAATGCGATGTTCCACAAATCGGTGCGGATGAAATACTGGTAAAAACTTCTGCCGCAGCGATTTGCGGTTCAGATTTGCGGATGATAGAAAACGGATACCATGGGGTAGACGAGACACATCCTATTATTTTAGGGCATGAAATGTGCGGCGTCATCGCCAAGACTGGAAAAAACGTAACAGAATACAGGACAGGCGACCGGGTTGCCATCGCCCCCAATATGGGATGCGGACATTGTAAAAATTGTCTGGAGGGCGATTTTCACCTCTGTGGAACATACCAGGCGATGGGTATCAATATGGACGGAGGTTTTGCCCAGTACATACGAATTCCGAAAAAAGCGTTGCGGCAAGGCAATGTGATCCTGCTTGAAGACAATGTATCTGCGGAGGAAGCGGCTGTTTTTGAGCCTGCAGCCTGCGTCCTTAACGGGCAGGAGCAGATTGGCATCCAAGAGGGGGAGGATGTTCTTATTATAGGGGCTGGACCTATCGGGATACTCCATGGGCTGCTGGCACGGCTTCACGGGGCAGGGCGGATTTTTCTCAGCGACCTTTCCCGGGTGCGTGTAAAAAAATGCATAGAGCTTATGCCGGACATCATACCCCTTAACCCTGAGAACCTGGAGCAGGATGTGATGGAAAAAACAGAAGGAAAGGGCGTGGATGTGTGCATTACAGCCTGTGCGGCCAAAGCTGTCCAGGAGGCATCCTTTGGGTTGATGAATATGAAGGGACGCATACTGTTTTTTGGCGGACTTCCCAACGGAAAAGATCTTATTCAGATACATTCCAACCTGCTTCATTATAAAGAATTGAAAGTATGCGGATCTACACGATGCAATGCACAGCAGTGCCGAAAGATTGCCTCATTAGTGAGGGAAGGAAAACTTGATTTAAAAGGATTGATTTCCAAAAAATTTGAAATACGGGATTTTAAGGAAGCTGCGGACTATGCAGCAAGCGGGCAAGGGTTAAAGACAGTCATCCTTTTTGAAGACTAAGGAGCGGATGGCGGAAAGGAATAGAGTAAAAGCATCCACAAACTTGATATGCGTCAAGCCTCGGAAATGCCGGGTCACAAAAGACGCGCAGAAATGGAGTGAAATATG
>BLLT01000647.1 GCA_011958945.1 Lachnospiraceae bacterium
TGCATTGAATGATTGGCTTTATTTTCCCTGTATATTCCATTTGCAGAAACTCCTTTCCAACGCTCGCAACAGAGCAGAAGTGATAAGACCAACGATGCCGATGGCCAGCATGCCGGCAATGACCTGAGTAGTATTGGCGTAATTCATTCCATTAAAAATAATCCAGCCAACGCCTTCATCGGAGCGAATCATTTCGGCAGCGATTACCGCGCACCAGGCGCCGGCGAAGCTGCCTTGTAAGCCGGCAAAGATATAGGGTATGGCGGAACGGATGATGACATTGGCAAAGAGTTGGAAATTGTTTGCTCCCAGCATACGGGCTGCGCCGATATGAAGCGGGTCTACATTGAGTGCACCGTGATAGGTTTGGACAGTGATTCCGACCAGGGCGGTCATACAAATGAGGAAATATTTGGAGGATTCACCAAGGCCAAACCAGAGAATGGCTAATGGAATCCAGGCAAGTCCGGGAATTGGCCGTACGATAGAAAATAACGGCATAAGCAGAGCGCGCAGTGTTTTGGAGCAAGCCATTACGAGTCCAAGCGGAATGCCAATAAGGGCGCCCAGCAAAAAGCCTGTAGTTACCCGGCGCAGACTGTAGAAAATATGTTCCAGCATGGTATTTTGTCCAATGGGCGTTACAAAAGCGTTACAAAAGCTTTCTAAGACAACGATAGGATTGGGAAAAAATTTCCCGATTCTTTCGTTTAGCGATACGAAATACCATATACAGAAAAAGCAGGCAAAAGCTAAAACGGCCATAACGATTACTTCGGATTTACTGCCAGCAAAATTTTTTTTCCTTTTTTTTAGTTCTTTCATTCCATATGCCTCCCTTTGACTACACTATGTTCAATTTTGGTCAGCACCACATTAAGAATAGCGCCAATGATTGTAATCATAATCATACCGGCAATAACTAAATC
Source organism: Lachnospiraceae bacterium (assembly GCA_011958945.1). Taxonomy (GTDB): domain Bacteria; phylum Bacillota; class Clostridia; order Lachnospirales; family Lachnospiraceae; genus Kineothrix. Next base: position 930 of record BLLT01000647.1, read on the forward strand.
CACACGGGCCATCATACGCGCATACTGGATTAAGTAGCCGAGCCCTTTGTCTGCAGCAAGCATTTCGGCAGCCACTAATGTCATCCAGGCCAGATTCATGGATAAGGATAATCCGGTAAAAATCATGGGAAGGGCAGATGGGATAGCAACTTTAAACAGTATTTGCGTATTATTGGCACCAAAAGTAGTGGCAACCCAACGGTGGACATCTTTAGTCTGTTTAATTCCCAGATAACTGTTTAAAATGCATTGGGT
>BLLT01000648.1 GCA_011958945.1 Lachnospiraceae bacterium
CCCCGTCCCCGGTTGCTCAAAGTGGCAAAGGGAACCGGAGCCACTGAAATATAAAGGTATATCTCTATCATGCGCCCATATAAAACGACGGTGATGAGGACGGACATGATTTTCATACACAAGCTGACGATCATGGTTTCTATCCCAAGCCCGATCAGTTCGCCAATGCCCATAGTGGAAAGCTGGTTGTTGAACATGGTGGTAAGCGTGGACGTCACGTCAATGCTCGTGGAGCCTGATATGACGCCCGCCGCATTGGTCACGATATGGTTGCCCACATCGAAAACCGCCATCGTGATGTCAAAAGTCTTGCTGAGTAACATCACGGCGATACACGCTTTCACGAGGTAGCGGAAAAAGAACTCGCTCCCTACCTCGTGCATATTGTTTTTGTCCATTACCATTGTTATCAGTTCATAACACAGGATTGCGCTGATGATAAGCCCCGCTATGGGTATCATGACATTCTCTGAAAGGTTCCGGATCATGGAAAAAATACTGCCATTCCATGCGCTGGGTGTCTGCCCGACTTCCCCGGCAATCTCGCCCACTTTTGTATTCACGTCTGTAAATTCCCGTTAAAGACGGTTTTTACAGCTAAATTGTTTTTAACTGGATTTTTTATTGAATTGTTTCCCCATTCCCGCTATCGGTCAGATTTCCGATGAATCGGTAATGGATTTCGATAGACTGAACTTTCTCACCATTTACCCGGCGTTTGTCGCCCACTAAAATCTTTGTGATAAGTTCATTGATGATACAAGAATTTAATTCTTTCAGGTTACTGTACTGCCGGATCAGGTTTATCCACTTCCCCGCATTCTGCTCTGTAGCGTCATGCTCTGCCGACTGCTCCTGCAATGCGGAAAGCTGTTTCCCCAGTTCTTCCTGCTCCCTCTGGTACTTTGGGAGAAGATTGTCTATGCTTGTGCCTGCAAGCCTGCCGAGTGCGTAATCCTCATACAGCCTGCTTATGACTTTATCAATCTCCTCAAGCCTTTTCCCTATGGTTCGCTTCTTCCCTTCAACCAAGCCATAATCAACAGTACTGTTCACCTGTTGCTGTTCCATAACTTTTTCAAGGACTGCCTGCTCGTCTGCAAGTGCCATTGCCGCCCATTCCCTTATGTCTTTGAGGACAATATCGTACAAGTCCTGCTCCTTGATGCGGTGCGGCGTGC
>BLLT01000649.1 GCA_011958945.1 Lachnospiraceae bacterium
ACATTTTTTCATCCATTTCTGCACGGCTTTATTGCGCAAGTTTGCGAATGCCGTGCCGACACAAACTTGACATTGAAAATTTTTAATTTTCAATTTATATCCTACATTATTATTATCCTTCCAGTTGTAATGGATTCGTTTCCTGCGTTTACCATTGCGACTGCCTTCAGCCCATCTTCTCCCCCCACGAAAGGTTTTTCATGCCTTTGAATGCACTGGACGAACGCCCGGTCCTCTTTCTCATATGCCTTTTCAAACAGTTCCCTCCAGCTTTCCACCACATCACTTTTCATCCCCTTATCCTTGCTGTAGGAAACCACGGAGTTTTTTTGCAGTTCCCCTACCGTTATCATTCCCTTTGTTCCCAATATTTCTACCCGGGCGTCATATCCGTAGCCAACTCCCTGGGCGCCCTCAATACATCCGATGATGCCGTTTTTCATCCGAATATTCAAAATAACTGTGTCGTAAAAGTCGGGATACTGTTTTTTAGCCGTTTCGCATCGATAATTCCCACCCAATGCGTATACGCTTTCCGGTTCGCTCCCTGAAAACCATCTTAGGGTATCCAGGTCATGGCTGTTTACTTCTGCAAGAGGTCCGTTGCTTTTGCGTATATCATACATCCATTCGTGGGGCGTACTGGGGCCCCTGGTAAGGGATTTGATCATTACCACTTCCCCGATCTCCCCGGAATCGGCAATTTCTTTTGCCCTGGCAAAGTCCCCGCAAAACCGTCTCATAAACCCAATCTGTAGTATCACCTTATTTTTGTCCGCCGCCCTTATCATTTTTTCACATTCAGGCACAGACATTGCCATGGGCTTCTCGCAGAAAATATGAAGTCCGTTTTCCGCTGCGCATACCGCAATATCACAATGAAACTTTGTAGGGGTGGCAATAATAACCGCATCTGCGCCGCTCTCCTTTATCGCTTCCCTGTAATCGGTATACCAGCTTGCGATTCCTAATTCCCTGGCTGCTTCTTGTGCTCTTTGTTCATCTACATCCGATACGGCAATCATCTCCGCATCTTTCACATTTGTACAAAAATTTTCGGCGTGAATCATGCCGGCTCTTCCTGTTCCAATCAAACACAGCTTAACCTTAGTTCCCATATTTATATCCGTTTCTGCACGGCTTTATTGTGCAAGTTTGTGGATGCCGTGCCGACACAA
>BLLT01000650.1 GCA_011958945.1 Lachnospiraceae bacterium
ATTGAAAATTTTCAATTTTCAATCTTCTGCCCCCTCTCCTGCCTCTTCCCCTGTTTCTTTCCCGGACTCTATCTTACGGTTCCAGTCCGCATAAGGCGTACCATCCCCCCTATAGAACACCGGCACACATTCCTGAACCACAATCACGTCAAAGTTCTCCATTTTATCTTCCATCCCTTCGGGTATCTTGATGGATGCTGCCAGCTCTTCTGAAAATTCCCCAGGGGCAAGGATTTTTCCGTAATACCAGTATTCCCCTTCCCCCATCTGCCAGCTTCCGCCTTCCAGTGTATAGGAGATTTCAGCCACACTCCCTGCAAACACCTTTACCCTTACAAAGCAGTCCGCTTCGCCGGTATTTTCAATCCGTATATGTTTATCCAGGCCATCAATCTCTTCATGTATCTCCGTCTCCGTTCCGGCCTGCAGCTCATAGCCGCCCTTTGCGCTGGCATGGGTGGTAAAATATGCCGTGGAGGGCTCTGCCCCCATGCCATGCACCAGCCACAGCGCCAGCCCTGCACAGGCTATCCCGGGCAGGGCTGGTACAGGCACATGCCCCTTCCGTCCTCTTTCACTTCCTATTCCTCTCATTCTTCCTTTCACTCGCCCCCACCCCCTTTGCTTCCTGGCATGCGGTTACCTAACCAGCCGTTCCCGTCATGGGTGAAATGGTTTACCGCCCCTGTTCCATAAGTTACCCGGTTGTCATAGTCATTGGTGAACTCCACTGCGGGCATATCCCCCGCGCCATTGCCGTTCCCCGCCCATACCGTCACCTCTTTCCGTGCACTCCCCTGTACGGTATATGCGGAACCGCTGTATATCTCTTCCACCGTCACTTCCGAGCCCGCCGGTATATGCTCTATGACCGCCTCCTTTGTGCCGGAGGCATCGAATTCCAGCCCTACCACGTTGCTGTAGACAATTTCCTTCTCCCCATCATGGTCCAGGTCCTTCCTGGCCTCCACCAGGAAGACGAACATGGCCTCCCCCAAAGCCCCGTTGTAGGTATCCAGCCTCTTCCGTATCCGCAGGCCACCATAGAGCAGGTTCTGCCGGGGCTTTAGGCCTACCGCCGTTTCGTACTCCCATTCATCCACGGAGCCCGGCACCGCCGCGTCATAGCTGTTGTTCGGCAGGGAAACCAGATAGGGCAGGAAGGTGTACTGATAGC
>BLLT01000651.1 GCA_011958945.1 Lachnospiraceae bacterium
GCCTTAGTGAAACTTCATTTCTTTCACACTAATAACCATGCCCTTTCCATAATCTGCAAACTTTTCCCCTATCTCCTGTTCCCTGTAACAGTCCAGCCTTTCGCCCTCCATATTACGGAATCCGTCCGTTTCGAGTTTTGCCTGAGGCAAAGGGCCGGATGCTTTGTCACATCTACTCCTTCAGCCCGGCATAAATAATCCCTTGCTCCAGATAATCCTGCCCCATCAAAAACACAAATACCGATGGTATGAGGGTAATCACCGAAGCCGCAAAAGCATATCCTGCCTGCTGCCATGTGATTTCCGGCAGGTAAAGCGACAGCGGCCACAATTCCTTGTTTTCCAGAAAAGCCAGGGGCTGCTCCATCAGATTCCAATACTCCAGAAATCCTAAAACCATAGCGGACAAGATCCCCCCCTTTCCCAAAGGAATCCCTATTTTCCAGAAAATAAACAGTTCCCCCGCCCCGTCTATCCTGGCCGATTCCAACATGGCCGCCGGTATCTGCCGAAACCCGCCGTAACAGATAAAAACCGGAAAAGTGGAAAACACGGCAGGAAGTATCACCGCCCACTGGGTATTCATCAGGTGAAACCGGTCCAGCACCAGATAATTGGACAGCATCATCACCTGGAAAGGCAAAAGCATCAGCGCCACATACATAGTAAATACCGCTTTCCCAAACCGAAAACGGTAGACGGCAAAGGACCAGGCCGCCGGCACCCCCATCAGCAGCTGCCCAAGCAGTATGCATCCTGTCATTTTCACCGAATTCCAGAACAGCACAAAAAACTGCGGGGTTTCAAACATCAGCCTTCTATAATTCTCAAATGTAGGGTAATCCGGCATCCAGTTCCACCGAATATAATCCCCCATGCCTGTGAACACAGGGGCCAGCCCTTCCCGAAGTTCATCCCTGGCCATAAACCCTCCCGTCACCAGCAGGAGAATCGGGATACATACCAAAAGCGCCGGAAGTACCAAAATCATTTCCAGCACGCTCTGGCAAACCAGCGTTTTCCCATGGCCGGCGCCAAGAGTCCTCAGACCTTTCCGAACCGTTACCCTTCCCTTCTCTTTCTCCATCTTACTTACTACGCCTTTCTCTTACATCCTACCGTTTTATCCTGCCATGTTAAGCGGCCTGTAACAGTTCAGCCTTTCGGCTTCCCAG
>BLLT01000652.1 GCA_011958945.1 Lachnospiraceae bacterium
ACAGGAACGCACAGATGAAATTGTTGCTTACGCAACGTGCTATCCGCGCCAATTCATTTTACGTTATAAAAACAATTGACTATAGCTGCTTTCCCGTCAGGAGTTCATAACCCTGTAGATATTTATCAATGGTTTTGTGCACGATTTCTTCCGGCAAAGTCCAGTCATGGCCTTCATTTGCCTTAAGCCAGTCCCTGGCAAACTGTTTGTCAAAGGATGGCTGGGAGTGGCCGGGTTCATAACCTTCCGCAGGCCAGAAACGGGAACTGTCAGGAGTGAGCATCTCGTCGCCCAGAACGATATTGCCTTCTTCGTCCAAACCGAATTCAAATTTGGTATCTGCGATAATAATACCCCGCGTCAAGGCATATTCTGCACATTTTTTATAAAGGGCGATGGTGTAATCCCTGAGTTTGGAGGCATACTCTTCGCCTTTGCCGGGGAATCTTTTTTCCAGATAATCCACACTCTGTTCATAGGAGATATTTTCATCATGATCGCCGATTTCTGCCTTGGTAGAAGGGGTATAGATAGGGGTCGGCAGCTTGTCGGATTCCTGTAAGCCCTCCGGCAGTTTGATGCCGCATACGGTGCCGTTCTTTACATAGCTGGCCCAGCCGCTTCCGGTAATATAACCACGGACAATGCATTCCACGGGCAGCATCTCCAGCTTACGGCACAGCATACTGTTTCCGTCAAATTTGTCCTGGCGGAAAAATTCGGGCATATCCGCTACATCTACGGAAATCATGTGATTGGGCAGGATATCCTGGGTCATGTCAAACCAAAATTTGGACATCTGTGTCAGGACAGTTCCTTTTTTTGTAACCTGATTCTTTAGGATAACGTCAAAACAGCTGATACGGTCTGTAGCAACCATAATCAAACTGTCGCCGTTGTCATAAATCTCTCGTACTTTGCCTTCTTTGATGGGTTTTAATTCTGTCATATTTTCCTCATTTCTGCGCTGCTTTTGTATCTTACTTTTGTGAAGGATGCTCACTTCCGCGGACGTTAAGCATCTTGGCCTTTTTGCAATTTTCGGCTCTAAGATATGGAGCGCTTGATAGATATTCTACTATTAGATTATACACAAGCACGGCGGATTGGCAAGTATTTCTTGGATAAATGGAAAGAAATCGTAACAGGGAAGCCGAAAGGCTGAACT
>BLLT01000653.1 GCA_011958945.1 Lachnospiraceae bacterium
CCGTGTCAAAAATCTATTTTTCACACTAACATCCATGTCACAGCTTTGCTGTGACTCAAATCCACTCCTTACACCCATTCCTGGCTTTCTGTTGTTATTGTGATTCCCTCCTGCACACATTTTTCCGTTACAAAGGAAAGATAGGTATCTTGGAGGGCATCTTTCAAAGAAGAAAATTCTTCCCCTGTTTCAAGGTACTCTTTCATCTTCACCAGACATTGCGCTACTGCAATCTCATCATCGTTCATACGTTTGCCCGGGAAAGGATTGCGATATATAAATCTGTTCCCAAACTGCATGCCCAAATGATACCAGCCGCTGTTTCCAAGAACCCCTCTGTCAATCCTGCGAACAGATGATTCCATCCCTTCATTTTTTCCGTTCAGATAGCGCACTGTAAAATCATTTATTTCTCCGCGTACCCCCTGGATATTTAACCGTCTGGTACGGATAACAGAATTATACTGTTCTCCCATAAAATCATAAATGGCAGTTTTGCCGTTTTCAAACGCCAGCGATGCCAATTCCCGCCTGGTGTGAAGCATCTTTCCATTATAATCAAACCCTCCCCGATCCTCTGTCTTTATAAAGCTTGTCCGGAAAGACTCTCCATGAATCCTGCAGTTTTCAAAACCGATTCCCAGGATTTTTCGGAAAAGGTTCATGGCATGATAGCCGTGAACAGCGGAGAGCATAGCCATCTGCACCTCGCCGAGCACCTGCCCGTCAATCAATTCGAGGATACCCGCATATAAGGGCCAGAAAATGTATTGCTCCGCTATCTGGATTTTCATTTTTTCTTTCTTAGCAAGCCTCCATAAGCTGTTAAGTCCCTGTATGCTTTCAGCGGGCGGTGTCTCACACAATACGGGCACGCCTAATTTGGCAAGCTGCTCCAGATAGCCGCCCACAGCCCCTCTTGGTACACACAGCACAGCAAAATCGGGCTTCGTCTTCAGCGCCTCTTCTAACTCCGTTACCCCTCCTTCCACCATTTCGGCCCTCTCCCTCGTGCGGACCACCCGGGCGGTCACCTCCAGCATCTCCGGGAGCATCTGCGCCGCACGGATATAAAAATCTGTACGCCAACCGTATCCGATTACAATATATCTGATTTTTCCTCTCATATTTCACTCCATTTCTGCGCGTCTTTTGTGACCCGGCATTT
>BLLT01000654.1 GCA_011958945.1 Lachnospiraceae bacterium
ACAAGCATTGATTTTAACTGCCTTTAAATATATAATACTTTTTAGAAGAGGAGGTAAGATTAATTTATGAGTAGAACAAAAGTTGCATAGCATGAGCTATTGCAAAAAAACTAAAAAGTAATAGTTCATGCTTATCCTAAATGATTTCTTTGGGAGGTGCAACACATGAACTATATAAGTGCCAAAGATGTATTGCCAATAGAGATAATTAAGCAGATACAATGTTATGTAGATGGTCAGATTATCTATATCCCTAAATCGGAACCTAAGAAAAAAGGACGAAAAGTTGATACTTTGGCAAAAAGAGAACTATCTATACGAAATACAAATATCTACATGGAATATATTAGCGGGCTTTCAATTAAGCAACTCTCCCAAAAATATTTTCTTGTGGAAAAAAGTATTCAAAGAATCATAAGGCAGGAAAAAACAAAGAACTTATAACAAAGAGATGTGCCATGTAAAAAATTTGGCACATCTTTTATTTATAAATTCAAAGTGTTCCCCTATCAACAATAAAATAGATTATACTATTTTATGCAGAGGAAATGAAAATTTTTATAACTTGCACAGAACAATATAAGAGCATAAGGAGAGAATGACATGGGAAACAAAATAATCATAGCCGAATCCGAGAGGTTGATTTTAAGAAGATACAAGAAAGAAGATATACAGGATTTATTTGAATATTTATCTGATAAAGAAGTGGTGAAATATGAACCATATAAACCGCTATCTTTTGATGAAGCAAAAGAAAATCTTAAATGGCGCATAAGTACAGATGAAATGATTGCTGTCGAATTGAAAAAATCGCACAAAATGATTGGAAATGTATATATGGGAAAGCGTGACTTTGAAGCACTGGAAATAGGATATGTGTTTAATCGGAATTATTGGGGAAATGGTTATGCTGTTGAGAGTTGCAAAGTTTTAATTCAACAGGCATTTTCAAATGGGGTACATAGGATATATGCAGAATGTGACCCCAATAATAAGAATTCATGGAAATTACTTGAAACGCTAGGATTTCAACGTGAAGCTCATTTTAGAAAAAATGTATATTTCTGGAGAGATGAAACTGAAAAAGCGATTTGGAAAGATACATATGTATATGCCAAGTTAAATGATAATACGTAAATAAATGCTCATGTACGGTAAAGAAGCAAGC
>BLLT01000655.1 GCA_011958945.1 Lachnospiraceae bacterium
CCCGTTGCTTGCAGCGGGGGCTTTGATTTGGATATTGCCGGAGGGGTATCAAACCATAATTGGAGAAAGCGGTGCAACCGAAAGCAATCGAAGCGCTCACACAGGGAAAGACAATCATCATGATTGCCCATCGGCTGAAAACCGTTAAAAGCACAGACCAGAGCATTGTTATCAATCAGGGAAAAATCTCCCAAACAGGGTACGCATGACGATCTTATCAGGCAGTCAGGCATTTATGCAGACTTCGTTGGCATGAGAGAAAAAGCAATCCCGCTGGTATTGGGGATTCGCGGCGGTATTCCGTTCATGCTGTTTCTGCCAAATGCTTTGGATTACCTGTTTTATGCATGGTTTGAAATTTCTAAAAATGGTATTGACAGGACATCTCATGGCATGATATTCTGTATGAAGTTAGAAATAGCTAACTAAGAAATAGATACAGAATGCCGAAGGGCAGTTTTCTTTACCACAAGGTTAGTGCAAACTAACTAGAAAGGAGGGGGATGAATGGAAGATGTGGATACGGAAAATTTATCGGAGGAACTGTTGATATTCCACTGCTCGCCGACAATGGCAGGGTTAAAAACAGGGAATCTGTTTAATTGTCCCGTTAAAAACGACAGGATGTTCTTAGAAAACATCCGGGAGATGAACAGACGCCTGATTCCGCAGGGGGTGCGGATTGTTCCGTTGAAAAATATGGAACAAAGCGTGTTGGTTTACATGTACCGCCCTGACAGGCTGCGGGAGGACTTGGGCGACAGTGATGCCAGAAAGATTTTAGCGGAGCGGGATTATCCCGTAGGGGAACCGGAGAAGTGCATTGTATGGCTGGTGCGCCGCCTGAAGGATGGGGAAGCGTTTCCGCATGAGATCGGACTGTTTCTTGACTATCCGCCGGAGGACGTGGACGGGTTTATCAGAAACGGCGCGGCGGGGGCGAAGTGTATTGGAACATGGAAGGTGTATGGAAACGTGGAAGCCGCGCAGCGTAAGTTTGCGCAGTACAGGAAATGCACGCGCCTGTACTGGGAGGCATTCCAGAAACACCGTTCGTTTGATCGGCTTATTGCGGGCTGTTCCTAAAGGTATCATTAACATAAGGATGACTTGCGAAACGTGGCATGCTTAAATCCAACCAACGTTTGGATTGGTCATTTGGTGAC
>BLLT01000656.1 GCA_011958945.1 Lachnospiraceae bacterium
CCAATTGAATTTCCGGAAGAGGTGGATGAGATGCTTCCGGAAGATATGATAGTGGACGATTCGGAAATGGAGCCGGAAGAAGAACCTGCGGAGGTTGTGATTCAGGATGAGCAGATAGAGAAGATATTGAATGGGATAGAACTGGATATGGAAGACTATGCGGCTATTTACGGCTCTATGGCGGAAATTGCGGAGTCGGCGCGAAAATCCGTGGTGACCGTTACGGGTTCGGTATCCAATGTGGACTGGTTCAATAACCCCTATGAAAGCAAAGGGCAGACATCCGGGATTATCGTGGCAAAGCAGCCTAAGGAGATATTGATTCTGGTGAATTATGAAAAAATTATCGGTGCGGAGAGCATTGTGGTGACGTTCTGCAATGGAGCACAGGGAGAGGCACAGATAAGGGAAAAAGATATAAACACGAAGCTTGCGGTGCTTACCGTGTCATTGGAGGGGATGGAAGAAGGTAAAATGGATTTGGTTATGCCGGCGGACTTAACAGCCAGTTCCAGTAACCGTGCAGTGATAGGAAAACCGGTGATTGCCATAGGCAGCCCGTTGGGAAACGGGGAATCGGTATGCTATGGAATCCTTACATCTAATAATGGGGCTCTCAATATGATGGATTCCTCATATAAATTAGTAACCACGGATATTTACGGCAGCCAGAATGCATCGGGGGTCTTAATTAATTTAAAGGGGCAGGTGCTGGGGATTATAGATAATTCCCATAACAGCGAGGATATGAAAAATCTGGTATCTGCCATAGGGATAACGGAACTGCGGAAAGTGGTAGAGAGGATGAGCAATGGGCGGAAGCAGGCATATCTGGGGACCCATGGAACGGATGTAACCCAGGATGCCAATGAAAACCTAGGCGTGCCTTACGGGGCATATATCATGGAAATCGAAATGGATTCCCCGGCAATGGAAGCAGGGATACAAAGCGGCGATGTGATTATAGGGATTAGGGATAAAGAGATCCATACCTATGGGGATTTGGTAAATGCTTTGATGGAATTGCAGCCTGACGAAACGGTATCTGTCAAACTGATGCGGCAGGGGCCGGAGGAGTATGTACAGATGGAAGCGGATGTGGCGCTGAGGGAATTGAAATAAAATTTTTAAAACTCATTATATAAGTGACAGTTGATATTTAAT
>BLLT01000657.1 GCA_011958945.1 Lachnospiraceae bacterium
CGCAGCAGGCATTGTGGAAATGTCGTATAACTGGCTGTTTATGGAGTTGTGGGTAACTTTGTTTGCAGGATGTGGGAAAGCTGTACTTTGCTTTTCCATATGCTGTGAACGGAGTTATCCATGACTCCATAGCCTGTTATGCACATTTCCACGATGCAAGGGAAGGATTTAGGATAGGATTGATATGATTGATTCAGTATGACTATATTCAGTATAGTTAATATCAGTATAGTTACATTCCGGTTTTCGGAAGTCCAGAAGTTCAAAAATCATACCTCAAGAACTCCGATTATCGGAATTCTTGAGGTAAAGAAGATAAACTTCAAGAGTTCCGATTTTCGGAATACTGTAAAATCCGTTTAATATAGCTTATATTCAAAAAAATAGGAAATGAAACGGACAGTTATTCCCAAATAGAGCGCATTTTCAATTTCTTTTCACTGTTTGTTCCCTTTAAATATTCTTTTAGGATAGACATCATTTGTTCAAGCCCTATATTCTTTTCCAAAAACTGCGCCAACTCTTTATCAAATTCGTTTTCCTTTTCAATGATTTTAGGGACTATCTCTTTTCCTTCTTTTGTCAAATAAAGGACAGAATATCGGGCGTCTGATTGTGATGTTCCTTTATATATCAGCCCTTTTTCCACAAGCCCTTGCACTAAACGGCTAGGGCTTTTTTGTTCACATATCAGCAATTCTCCCAACTCTTTCAATGAAACAGGTTCATTCTCATATAATACAAGCAATACTTCACTCTGATTGGGTGTTACATTTAAGGAACTAAGGGTAGCACCGAATTTTTTCATTGCCTCTTTTTCGGCACTCCTGAAAATATAACGAAATCTTGTACCATTATCCATTTTGTTCTCCTTTCATGTAGATTACATATCATTTATATTACTATTTTTATCTATATTCTGTCAATATTACAGTTGACAAAATCTAATAGATGACATATCATCTATTAGGAAGGAGCATTGGATATGAATATAAAAAGACGTTTAGGACAATCGGAAATTATGCTTTCCCCATTAGGAGTTGGTACATGGCAGTTTAGTAACAAGGGTGGTACATGGAATACTGTCACAGACAAAACAGTATATGAGATTTTGAAATATTCTCTGACAAATGGTATGAATTGGATTGATACTGCGG
>BLLT01000658.1 GCA_011958945.1 Lachnospiraceae bacterium
TTGTACGGACTTTGCAGCAAGTGCAAAGTCCTGAGCTGAACTGTTACCTTTATGCAACAATTCAACTCCAATGTCATTGGGTTACGATGGCGGACGCCGCCCATGCAAATTGATTCCCATACTACGGCTTACTAATATCCTCCCAGGGCATGATATCCCCTTCTTCCCTGAGATATTCCAGGATTTCCGCAATCCCCTGCTGCCGCTTCGAATCTACAAAAAAGATGGTCTTGCAGCCTGTCAGCTTAAGCCACCGCTTCGCCCGCTCCGGGTTCGCCCCTTTTTCATTTATTTTCGTCACAATACCCACCACTTCACGGTTCACCATACTTGTGATGTTGGGCGGATACAAAGAATAGGGCTCCGTGGCTGACAGCAGCAGCCCCACAACGTCCGCTTCATATGCATAAAGAGCCAGGGCATATCCCAGCTGTTTCGTCTGGATATACTCCCCTGGCGTGTCGATAATCACATCGAAATAATTGATATACTGCGTTTTGTGGTATTGAATATGTTCCCCCTTTAACGCCTGCGTCAAAGTAGTTTTCCCGCATTCGCTCCGGCCCATTAAGATAATCTTTTTCATATGCCCTTCATTTCTGCCCTACGTCCGAGTGAACGGGCATACGGCAAATCCCATCTTTTCCTTCGTGTATTCCAGCACCGCTTTCAGAGAAGCCTCTGTTTCCGATACGGTTCCGGTAATAATCAAAGTACCGCTGAACCTGTCCACAAAGCCAAGCTCCACCCCTGCCGCCTTCACCGCAATATCCGCCGCTATAACCGCCGTTTCCGCCGGGCTTATGGTCAATACCCCTATGGCCGACCTGGAATAGTCCACACTTGGGTCCAACCCCAGCTTCTCGTATAGAACTTTATCCGGATTGGCTATTAAATGAGCAATAGTAATCTGTTTCCCCGGCACCAGCTCCTGCACAATCCTGGTCTTTCCCTCCGTCGACAGTTCATCCCATGACCGAAACCCATTTCCGGATATTCCATTGCCCGCAGCCCCATTGCCCGATGGCCATAAATTTTCCTGCATCCCCATAATTTCCGTCCTCATCTTTTTCACCGATTTATTTTTCATTGATGTTTTTTCATTGATGTTTTTTCATCAATTTATTTTAGTTAGCACCATAGCCCAGTCGTGAGG
>BLLT01000659.1 GCA_011958945.1 Lachnospiraceae bacterium
CCATCCCAGCTATAGCTGTAATATAGTATATAGCTGTCATAATCCGCAGCATATATGGAAACCGTTACATCCCCTGTGCTTTCATTTACATCCTCCGTGTCTATCATACACACATCCGGTTCTGTGAGATCCGGCCTTACCGGGCCATTGGGAAGAGGAACTTCTTCTTTTTTATAGCTGCCGTAATCCACACCCAATACTTCCGATTTTAAACCATAGTATTTCGCAACGGCTGTGGCGTCCAGGATTCCAAGCTGCTTTAAGTTTTCCTCCGAAGTATAAAAAGATTTATCTTTTTCATGATCCAGATGGCAATGCTCTATCAAAGCAGAGGGGATTCCGTTTTCCGTAGAATGGCGGATAATACCATAGTAGTCCTCACCATCATCATTCATTCTTGTCTTAATGCCTCTGGGGTATAGGCCAAAATCTTCCAGCAGTTCCATTTCCGCGCCGGCAAACTCGTAGCCTTTCTGATATTCTTCTCCGAATGCGGATATCCATACTTCTGAACCGAAAAGGTTCCTTTCCAGAGAGGTGTTAAAATGCAGGCAAAACAAAAAATCAGCATTTTTAGAAGCCGCAAAGTCCGCCCGTTCTTTCAGGCTCATATCCTCATCCCCCTGGCGGGTCACATATACTTCAATCCCATCGTACTTTTTAAGTTCTTCCTCCATGGCTGAGGCTACCGCCATTGTCAAATCCTTTTCCGTATATCCGTCAAATTGTGCCCCCAGATTTTCCCCGCCATGTCCGGGATCCAGAACTACCACTATGGGTTTGGCGGCATATCCACGGATATTCCATAGACCAAAAAGAAAAAAACAGGCCATGCTATATACCGCCGTCTTTATAAATTTATTCATTTTTTTAACTATGCTCCTTTCAAAGTCCGAAGACTTTAGGGCGAAACGGATCGAAAGAAAAAAGTGTCTCCGATACTGCATCGATTTATGTTCGCCTGATGACGGACATTCCTATAAAGGAATAAAGAAACCGGCTCCGTCAATCAGGGCGAAACCGGCTTTCTATTTCTTTTTTATTAAACTTCCCTACTTTAGCAAATCTAAATTCAGAGATTCGCCGTCAGCCCCATTCGCCGTGCCGCCTAGCAGCGAGTCCGTTTCCTGTGGACGCAAATCCCCCCGGTTGG
>BLLT01000660.1 GCA_011958945.1 Lachnospiraceae bacterium
GGCTTCGCCACTTCATGAAGAACCTTCGGTTCTTCGTCAATTCATGTCCGTCTGATAACGGACTTTCCTATATGGTAAAAAAGCAGCAGACTCTGCCTGTCTGCCGCTTTTCATATTCTACTCATCGCTAACTATTTTATTCAGCTATCTCTTTATTTTTCACATGGCTCCAAACATTTTCACCACTAAAGAATCATTCTGCATCTTCCTGCGAAGCATGGACATGCGGTAATCCTGCATAAGCTTATTCTTCTTCTGTTCCGAAATAGCCTTCGGCATATCCAGATCTTCAATACGGCTTCTGGAATTCACCATCTCCAAAGATGCTCCCGTATTATAGTTGTATGCATGCTCCATAGCATTCGTCTTTGCGCCGGTAGCGCTTCTGGAAGCGCTGATTTTGTCCAGTGCCGACTCTATGTCGCCGATATTGAAATTCCCTGTCACATCATAGCCGTCAATCCCCAGGGCTTTCAGCGTTACATTTTCCATCTGGATTTTCATGCCTGTGCCGTCCGGGTTGGATGCAATATGCATATCTGCCATACTGCCGTCCATCAGCTTCATTTCGTTATACTTCGTTCCCACCGCAGTACTTTCGATATCCTGCAAAAGCTGATCCACTTCGTCCTGAATCATCCGCTTTTCCGAATCGCCATACATGCTGTTGGAAGCCTTGATGCTCAGTTCATAAATCCTGTGCAGGGAACTCTGCATGGAGTCCAAAGCCCCGTCTTTAATGTTGGCAACACCTATGCCATCCTTAATATTATCGGCAGATACATCCAAGCCGTTGCTTTCCCGTTTCATTTTATTCGCAATAGAAAGCCCCGCCGCATCATCCGCTGCCGACTGTATTCTCTTGCCGCTCGCTATCTTGCCGTATAAATAATTATTGCTAACCGCCGGTATTCTCATAACCGTTCCTCCTCTCCCGCATTCTTCTTTTTTACTATACTTTCATAACTATATAGCGTATCCCTTATATTATATTTTGGTATTCTTCACTTCCATATTTGCAGAATTTAACACCCAATGCTTCTCAATTTCCTTATATTTATTTTCAGTATAATACATCAGTGCTCTAAACGCAACAGTTTTTGGCAATTTAGTTACCATTTTGGTAACAGTTCAGCCTTTCGGCTTCC
>BLLT01000661.1 GCA_011958945.1 Lachnospiraceae bacterium
AGCGGTAATGCTGCGGATATGACAAAACTGAGGGAAAAATACAGGACAGTGGATGTCCTTTTAATCGATGATATTCAATTTATTATAGGAAAAGAAAGCACACAGGAAGAATTTTTCCATACCTTCAATGTTTTGCATGCGGCAGAAAAGCAGATTATCATATCCTCAGACAAACCCCCGAAGGAAATGGAAACCTTGGAAGAACGTTTCCGTTCCAGGTTCGAATGGGGTCTTATTGCAGATATCCAGCCGCCGGATTATGAGACAAGGATGGCAATCCTACAGAAAAACGCAGAAAATTTCAGCAAAAAGATAGATGACCATGTTTTCAGCTATGTAGCTTCCAATATCAAATCCAATATCAGGGAATTGGAAGGTGCCTTCAACAAAATTATTGCCTTTTCCAAATTAAATAATGTAGAGATAAACCTTGAAATGGCACAGGAAGCTTTAAAAGATATTATTTATCCGGACAAGCCAAAGGAAATAAGCCCTTCTATCATTATTAATATAGTAGCGGAACATTTTGGGGTCAGACCCGAAGATATTACTTCAAAAAAACGTAATTCTGAATTTGTGGAGCCCAGGCAGGTAGTTATGTACCTCTGCCGTTCCATGACAGATACTTCCTATCAAAGTATAGGAAAAATCCTCGGAAAAAAGGACCATACCACAATTATCCACGGAGTTAACAAAATAACCGAAGAATTAAAGACAAATGAAGACCTGAAAAACAAAATTGATATCATAAAAAAGAAAATAAGCCCCTCTTAAATGAAAAAATTGCAGCCTTGAAAATATCAAATGTGAATAACTTTGGAAAAAAAATGAAGTTATATTTAGTTTTTCACATAGATAATGATTCCTTTTTTCCTTGAAAAATAGTATAATATTAATGTTATACACATATCAACAGCCTTTAATATATATATTAATAAATTCTTTCTTAATATAATTTTCAGCCTTTCGGGAAGGGAGCACAAAAAAACGATGAAATTAATTGTATCGAAATCTAATTTATTAAACGGAGTACAGACAGTATCAAAAGCTGTTCCAAATAAAACAACGATGTCTATCTTGGAATGTATCTTGGTGGATGCACGGGGTACCGATATAAAATTAATAGCCAATGATATGGAATTGGGGAT
>BLLT01000662.1 GCA_011958945.1 Lachnospiraceae bacterium
TGACAACGGACTTTCCTATAAGGTAAAAAAATCCAGCCACAGAAGGACTGGTTTTTGTCACATCGCTATTCACTTTTACTGACTCCATCATGTGATCCTTTCTTGCGTGTCATACGCATATCCTTTATAATATTTCCTATACTTCCGCACCTGGTAATCGGATTTTATTTTACCCATACTCCATAAGCCGTCTCTCCTTTCTTGTAATCGTATTTGCATAAAAAGAGTTACTCTTTTCACTAATAGGAGAAAAACGGCTATAAAAACGGAAGTGTTTTTGAAAAAAGCTACAAAATTTTATTTTTTTGCAAAGAACTGACTATAAATGCCAAAATACGCTGAACTCCCAGCATTCAGGGAGCAGAATTTCATAACGGAAGCGGACGGGGATATGCTCCACCGTGAAGCCCGCGCCCTTGCGATCCGGCGTATTGAGGAAAGCGCAAGGACGGAAACCGACTTTGCTAATGTGCTGTACTGGTGGGACAAACTGGACACTAACAGGGAACGGAAAGAAAGAGACCATGAGACAGGACGCTCCGCTGTTCCTCCGGAATGGGGCGCATACAAATTGTACCTTTCCGACAGCCCTTCCTATGACATGATTTTAAGAAGGCTCATGCTTGCGGGCGATTTCCTTGATATTATATTTGACCATCCCGAAACAGTACATGAACTTGTCACAGATGTGGATTTATCGAAAATATTGAAGGAACTAAAGCCGCATCTCCAAAATATGCTCTATTACCTGTTTTTGCGTGATTATTCCATAACAGAGTATGCGGAAAGTATTGGACAGTCAGACCGGAATATCAGGGGTATCAGAGAAACTGCGCTAAAAAAGATACGAAAACTCTATGGCGGCATACTTACATACAGGAAAAAAAACAGCCTGCCGATGACACTTGATGAAAAATTTTCCTTGATAATGGCATGCGGAAGAAAACGTAAACCCAACAGACAAAAGCATCGAATGTAAATGTGCCTTGACTGGAAATCGCAGACGCTTGACTGATAACGAGTAACTGCTTATAATATAGAAGATATTACATCAGATGATGTGACAGGATTGATAGATTGGAGCAGATTTTTTATGAAGAATTTATTTGAACATACCAGCGCACCGTGGATTCGGTACAGCAGTT
>BLLT01000663.1 GCA_011958945.1 Lachnospiraceae bacterium
GTATATGAAACAGCAATCGGCGCCGATATGGGGGCCGTGGCGGAAGCGGAGCATTACGTCCACTCAGTAGCCACGAAGGAACTGCCTTTCCTGTTAACATCCTGCTGCCCGTCATGGTCCATGCTGGCGAAGAAATTCTTCCCGGAAACTATTGATAAGATATCCAATGCCCTGACACCTATGGTGGCCACCGCCCGCAAGATTAAAGAGGAGCATCCGGAGGCCAGTGTAGTATTTATCGGCCCGTGCGCTTCCAAGAAACTGGAGGCTTCCAGGCGGACCATCCGTTCCGATGTGGATTTTGTCATCACTTTCGAGGAACTGGCAGGGATGTTCGAGGCGAAGGGGATTGATCTGGAAAATGTGGGTGCCAAAGCAAAGATGGAGGATGCCACTGGGGCTGGCCGCGGATACGGCGTGGCAGGGGGCGTTGCCAATGCCATTGAAGAATGTATAAGGGAATATTATCCGGATGTGGATGTAAATATAGAACATGCCGAGAGCCTTTCGGAATGCCGGAAGATATTAATGTTGGCAAAAGCAGGGAAGAAAAATGGGTGTCTGATTGAAGGCATGGCATGTCCCGGCGGCTGTGTGGCGGGTGCGGGAACCAATATACCGATTCCACAGGCCACGAAAGAGGTGGCTGGTTTTAAGGCTGCAGCTGCTAAGAAAATACCTGAGATGGAAACAGGGAAAGGAATGGAAAAATAGATGACAAAAATAAGGACAAGATATGCCCCCAGCCCTACTGGGCGCATGCATGTAGGCAACTTGAGGACGGCGCTTTATGCCTATCTGATAGCAAAGCATGAAGGCGGGGATTTCATCCTGCGTATAGAGGATACTGACCAGGAGCGGTACGTGGAAGGGGCGGTAGATATTATTTACCGCACTTTGGAAAAAACAGGGCTGATTCATGACGAAGGGCCGGATAAGGATAAAGGGGTAGGCCCCTATGTGCAAAGCGAACGCCAGGCCAAAGGTATTTACCTGGAATATGCCAAAATGCTTATCGGCAAAGGGGAAGCCTATTACTGTTTCTGCGATAAAGAAAGGCTGGCAACGCTAAACCGTACGGTGGCAGGTAAGGAGATAAACGTATATGACAAGCATTGTCTCCATTTATCCAAGGAGGAAGTGG
>BLLT01000664.1 GCA_011958945.1 Lachnospiraceae bacterium
AAAGACATCCCGCTTGGGGATGAAACAACAAAAATATTCCTGAATGCAGACGGCCATCTGGATGACGTAAGCAAGGAACTAAAGGCGTTTTTGGGCTATGTGGCCGGAAAAATGCCGGATGACTCTTTTGTAAGGAGGCTGGCGGACGCAGTAAAGGAAGCCAAGAAGAACAGGGAATGGAGGCATGAATATATGACGTTATTGATGCGTGACCAGGAGAATATTGAAAAGGGGATAGAAAAAGGGAAAATTTATGGGATGATATCCGCCTACAGGGGTTTAGGTCTGCCGGAGGAGGATATATGCCAGTTGTTACTATGTCAGCCGGAAGATTTGATTGAATGGAAAGTTGATCCAAAACCAGAGTCGGCATATGAAACCAGATTTAAAAATGAAGAGTAGGAGGTGGCTTTATGACAGCAATTAGGCAGGAAGCAATTCAAATGTTGGAAAAAGTACCAGAAGATAAATTGAGTTTTGTAATTCAGATTATGCAGGGGGTTAATGGATTATTGGGAACATCTGATATAAAAGAAAAAGATGTTGTAGATTTAAATCAGTTTGTTATGGAATCGACAGAGCGGGGACAGAATGCGGATGAATATGTAAGGGAGTTGCGGGATGATGACAGATTTTAAAAGGGTATTTATTGACACGGCTCCAATTATATATTTTTTGGAAAACAGTTCTATATATATGGAACCAATGAAGAAGTTTTTTACAAGATGTATGAAAGAACATATACAGATTGTGACTTCTACACTTACTATAGAAGAATATCTTGTGTCGCCTTATAGTAAGGGAAAACTGGAATATGTGGACAATTTTAAAAGATTTATTGAGTATATGAATATTGAAGTGGTGGATATTGATTCATCGATAGCAGAACAAGGGGCAAAGATTAGAGGACAATATAAAAACTTTAAAGCTATGGATGCTTTGCAGATTGCGACATCGATAGTAAAAAAATGTGATATGTTTTTTACAAATGATAAGCAACTTAGGCAAGAAAAAGAACTTCCATGTATGACGATGGAGGATATAAAATAAAGGATGATTATGGAATTTACGATGGGAGTTTTCCGTCCAATTGTGGTTTTGGATAATAAAGTTTGCAGCAAAGATGAGGGGGAAATGCTCATA
>BLLT01000665.1 GCA_011958945.1 Lachnospiraceae bacterium
CTTTCCCTTACACTTGAAATAAATGTCGGCTTGCTCTAAGTGCTTTTTCAGAGTGGCAAGCCGCCGTTCAACGGGTTTCAGTTTCCCTTGAATGTCCAGTTGTTCCCCTATCATGGACTTGAATTTTTCATCAAGCCCCGCCATATCCATGATGTTGTTGGTTTGCAGGAAATTCAGCATTTTTGCCGCGTCTTTAAGGTTATAGAGGGATTGGGAATATCCCGGTTTTCCCGTCTGCGCCTTGCGTGACAGTATGCCCTGAATGTAGTCGGCAAGGGTAGGCGGCTCGGTGTTCTCGGTTTCCTCTTTCAACCAGTTTTGCAGTTTGGAGATACGCGCCTTTAACTGCCGTAACTTCTGGTTTGTCACTTCGATTTCGCGGTTAAGGTCGCCGCGCTCGGTGCGGATGCCGCGCTTCTCCATAGCAGAAGCGGCAACGCCTAAATGGATGGTGGGTATCTGGTCTATCCCCTGCCGCTCATAACTGCGGTGGTCGATACGCTCCGCGTGTCCGTTCTGTTCTAACGCTTGATTACAAAGCTGCGCCCATGCCGCCCTCCATTCCTCCGCTTTGGTCTGCTCGTTCCAGTCGGTAGCGGGAATGGGTTTGCATTTGTACTGCCGCTTCTTCGGGTCATAGATTTTATCCCCGTCTTTGTCAAGAATGTACTCCTTTTTCTGCTTCGCTCCCCACTCGCCGCCCTCATCAAAAGGGCGCATTGTCAGCATGATATGGGCGTGGGGGTTGCCGCCGCCTGTGTCATGTAAACATACATCGGCGCACATTCCCGCCGCCACAAAATGCCGTTTCACATACTCGCGGACAAGGGAAATGCTTTTCTCCCTCGTCAGTTCGCGGGGTAAGGAAATTTCAATCTCCCGCGCAAGCTGGGCGTTTTTGGCTTTCTCGATTTTCTCAACCTCGTTCCACAAAACCGCCCTGTCCGTATATTCGGCGGGGGCGTGGTCGGGCAGTAAAATCTCGGTGTGGACGACACCGCCCTTGTGGGTGTAGTCGTGGGTCATTCCGTCAAACTGGTTTGTGATTTTCTCCCCCGCCCGGTAAGCGGCGGCGGCAACAGCGGATTTGCCCTTGCCGCGGGATATGACTTTGATACTGCAATGGTAGATTGCCACGCGCC
>BLLT01000666.1 GCA_011958945.1 Lachnospiraceae bacterium
CTTTCCCTTACACTTGAAATAAATGTCGGCTTGCTCTAAGTGCTTTTTCAGAGTGCCTAACCGCCGTTCAACGGGTTTCAGTTTCCCTTGAATATCCAGTTGTTCCCCTATCATGGACTTGAATTTTTCATCAAGCCCCGTCATATCCATGATGTTGTTGGTTTGCAGGAAGTTCAGCATTTTTGCCGCGTCTTTGAGGTTATAGAGGGATTGGGAATATCCCGGTTTTCCCGTCTGTACCTTGCGTGACAGTATGCCTTGAATATAGTCGGCAAGGGTGGGCGGCTCGGTGTTCTCGGCTTCTTCCTTTAACCAGTTTTGCAGTTTGGAGATACGCGCCTTTAACTGCCGTAACTTCTGGTTAGTCACTTCGATTTCGCGGTTAAGGTCGCCGCGCTCGGTGCGGATGCCGCGCTTCTCCATAGCGGAAGCGGCAACGCCTAAATGGACGGTGGGTATCTGGTCTATCCCCTGCCGTTCATAACTGCGATGGTCTACGCGCTCCGCGTGTCCGTTCTGCTCCAATGCCTGATTGCAGAGTTCCGCCCATGCCGCCCGCCATTCCTCCGCTTTGGTCTGTTCGTTCCAGTCGGTAGCGGGAATGGATTTGCATTTGTACTGCCGCTTTTTGGGGTCATAGATTTTATTCCCGTCCCTGTCAAGAATGTACTCCTTTTTCTGCTTCGCTCCCCACTCGCCGCGCTCGTCAAAAGGGCGCATTGTCAGCATGATATGGGCGTGGGGGTTGCCGCCGCCTGTGTCGTGTAGGCATACGTCGGCGCACATTCCCGCCGCCACAAAATGCCGTTCCACATACTCGCGGACAAGGGAAATGCCTTGCTCCCTCGTCAGTTCGCGGGGCAAGGCAATTTCAATCTCCCGTGCAAGTTGGGCGTTCTTCGCTTTCTCGATTTTCTCCACTTCGTTCCATAAAACCGCCCTGTCCGTATATTCAGCGGGGGCGTGGTCGGGTAATAAAATCTCAGTGTGGACGACACCGCCCTTGTGGGTGTAGTCGTGGGTCATTCCGTCAAACTCATTTGTGATTTTTTCCCCCGCCCGGTAAGCGGCGGCGGCAACAGCGGACTTGCCCTTGCCGCGGGATATGACTTTGATACTGCAATGGTAGATTGCCACGCGCC
>BLLT01000667.1 GCA_011958945.1 Lachnospiraceae bacterium
TTTGGAGTTGGCCGCCGGGCCAACTCTTTTTTATTTCAGATATTCTGCAACAACAGCGCCAAGGGCCAGTGAATTTACCTTTACTTCCATGGAATCGGAACGGGAGGTCAAAATAACCGGAGCTTTTGTGCCTGTTAAAATGTTGCCGTTCTTCAGCTTTGCAGTGTGTACCATTGCCTTGTATACCAGGTTGCCGGCATGGATATCAGGGAAAAGAAGGATATCCGCATCGCCCTGAATCGGCCTGTCAGTAGCGCCTTTATGTTTAGCAGCCTCTGCGTCAATAGCCAAATCCAAAGAAAGGGGGCCGTCTACGATACAATCGGCAATTTCCCCGTCTTTGTTCATCCGTGTGAGTTCTGCCGCGTCCACGGTGGCAGGCATCTTAGGATTTACTACCTCTACGGCAGCCAAAGGAGCTACTTTCGGGCAGTCAATGCCGCATGCTTTGGTGATTTCCAATGTATTATTGATAATATGTACTTTATCCTCCAAAGTAGGGTAAGGGATAAATGCAACGTCGGTCAAAAACAAGAGATGGTCAATGCCTTCCACATCGAATACACATACATGGGATAAAGGCTTGCCCGTCCTTAAACCTACCTCTTTATCCAGAACGCTTTTTAAGAAATGCTTCGTATCAATTAAGCCCTTCATGTACATATCTGCTTTGCCTTCATGCACCAGCTTCACTGCTGCAAGGGAAGCCTCAATATCGTCTTCCACATTGACGATTTCAAAATCGCTGATATCCACCTGGATATCCGATGCAATCGCTTTGATTTTCGCTTCATCGCCCACAAGGATCGCATCTGCAATTTTTCTGTCCTTAGCGGCTCTTACAGCCTCTAAAACGGCAGAATCCTGTGCTACGGCAACGGAAACCTTTTTCATAGGGATTTCCTTTACCTTGGAAATTAAATCTTCAAAAGTTTTGCTCATTTGTCTGCACCTCTTATTTAATTATTTTTTGTGAATAATGTGATAATTAGGGGAGAATTTCTCTAATCGTTAAAATAATAACACTTCTTATTTATAAGGTCAAGGTTTGGGGGATATCTTTTCTGGGGAAAAGTAATATATGATTGTCTTATGGATATTTGCAGCAAGTGCAAAGTCCTGGGCTGAACTG
>BLLT01000668.1 GCA_011958945.1 Lachnospiraceae bacterium
AAAGTAAAATTGAAAGCAGGTGGGAAGATTGACAGTGACGGAACAGATAGACCAGAAACATCAGGAAGATTTACAGAGGCTAAGAGGCTTTCGCCTGCTTGATGATGATTTCCTCACAAAGTGTTTTGAGGGAGATACGGCAAGCATAGAACTGGTATTGCAGATTGTACTGGAAAAGCCGGATTTAAAAGTGCTGGACGTCCGCACCCAGGTATTTGTGGAGAACCTGCTGAACCGTTCGGTGAGGCTGGATATCCTGGCTACAGACAGCACAGGGGCAAAACTGAATGTGGAGGTACAGCGCTCCGACAAAGGAGCCGGGAGAAAAAGAGCAAGGTACAACAGCAGTATGATGGACGCAAATCTTTTGAAGAAAGGCGAGGACTTTGATAAGCTGCCGGAAACGTGGGTAATCTTTATCACAGAGAATGATATAATGGGAAAAGGGCTGCCGCTCTATCCGATTGAGCGGTGCTTTTTAGGAACCGGGGAAAGATTTGGGGACGGTTCGCACATACTGTATGTAAATGGCGCTTACCGTGGAGATACGCCAATCGGGAAGTTAATGCATGACTTCTCCTGCACAGACGCAGCGGATATGTACTATGGAACACTGGCGGACAGGGTGAGATTTTTCAAAGAGAGCAAGGAGGGAATCGAGATTATGTGCCGGGCTATGGAAGATATGAGGAATCAGACATTGAAAGAAGGAATGATAAATGTTGCAAAGAAAATGCTGGAAGATGGGACAATAACGCTTGAAAAGATTGCGGAATTTGTTGGCCTTTCAGTTGATGAAGTGAGAAAACTGAAAACAGACCAGAATATGTAAAGGGCACTAATGAGCCAGGAATCTAAAAAACAGATTCCTGGCTCTATTTTTTTGCCCTGAAATGTAAATTTTCTGTGAATTTGATTAAAAAGTCCTTTACAAAACGTTTCTGGCGCAGCTGTAAAGTCCTTACTTATTACGATTATGAGAAATATAATACTATTTATTCCGGCAGCAACTATCCTAAATACTTTATGGCAATTAGATGGCGTTATTGCCGCACAACCAATCGTAGAAACTTTTTTAGCGATTATCTGTATCGTAATGTATATAACTCAAACTTCGCACATAGATTTTAGC
>BLLT01000669.1 GCA_011958945.1 Lachnospiraceae bacterium
CCGCTACTAACTGCACACGCTCCGATAGCGGAGCGTACAATAACACATCAAGCAGATACTCAATATAGTCTTTCTTTTCCAACGCTTCACAGAATAACGGGTTCCATTCCCCATCCGGCTCCTGCGGCGCATACTGTTTTTTCCACTGCCTTAAACAGCACAGGTAATCGGAAATCACACGGAAGCACCTCTTTTCCGCCCTCTCAAACCTCTGCTCCGGTGATAATCTCCGCTTACGTTTTGGCGGCGGCTTCCTGCCCCTGTTATCCTCAAAACTGATACCGAAATCCGACGCAATCCGCAACGCCGCTTCCTTCTTCCCAAGCCCGTAAAACTTTGCCACAAAATCAATGGCATCGCCCTTTTCCCCGCATCCGAAACAGTAATAGCGGCTGTCTATCTTCATGCTCGGATTTTTGTCTTTGTGGAACGGGCAGACCGCCATGCCGCTGCGGTTTATTTTTATCCCGCAATGCTCCGCCGCCTGCCTTGCGGTAATGCCGTTTTCCCTTATCGCTTCAAATACATTCATTGAAACCTCCATGCACGCAAAAAAGGCAGCTACAAACCTGTCAAATAGGTTCATAACTGCCTTAACGCTGTGTAAATCAATTATCAGTGGACAATGCCCACAATCATTCTCACTTAACCAAAAATCTAAAAACTGTCTATATAAGTATGGCTGCACCCTTTCCGCCAGTTCCCGATCAGTGCGTAGTATAATGGGATAACGTGACTGTTGTCCTCCGCTGCCTTCACGCCGACATACCCGTTATGTGCGCTGAATGTTTCAAAACAGAGCGCAACATCATCCAGCTGCTCCGAGCCGACGATATCTTCCGACAGATAGACCATGCCGCTTTTTGTCACCCTTATCTGGTTGTTGTGCCTGTCATTCCCGCAGGCAATCAGCATACGGAACTGCTCAAGGGTGATTGTCCTGATGTCATACGCCTTTATCCTCTGCCCGTTCAAAATAATAGATTTCCCCCTCTGTATGGGAAACATTTCCTCTTGTATCATCTTCCAATAAAAATCCCCGTTTTTACAAAATTTTATACCCTGCAAGTAGCTTCTGGGAGGGAAGCCCACATTGGAATCGCACCATCATCTCTA
>BLLT01000670.1 GCA_011958945.1 Lachnospiraceae bacterium
GGAAAATCCAACGCAATTAAATAAAGATATAACTAACTAAAGAAAAACCAAATACAGACTTAATCAAATATCTATTCCTTTCCTATCCTTTCCCCTAACCCCTTTCCTTTGAAGCACAATATAGTGACAGAGCTGCAAGAACGGAAAAGAATGGAACGGAAACGGCAGTATAAAGAAATATTGTTTACTATGTTACGCAATAGAACACCGTTTTTAAGGGTAGGAGTATAAAACCCTTACCCTTGTCCTTATCGCCGCTGTAATGCGCTTAAATCAAGCGAGAAACACCCTCTATCGTGTAACAATCATTCCATACTGGATTGAGGGCGAAAGCAGTCTACTGATTTCGTCCTCTTGACTGCCCATTAGCAAAGGCGGGAAAAGCTGTCAAGGGCGCGTAGCGCGAAGTTTACCCTTGACAGCTTTTCACGTCTTTGCTACTTCCTATCGGTCGAAGCGGAATTTCAATATGGCTTCAACCAGTTTTGCCTTTAATCTGTCCTGTGTGTCGTCATTGATATGCCCCTTATACATAGACAGGTATTTGATGTGTGCGGTGTAGTGCTGCAATACTGCGTCTACCGCTTCCGGCTCTCCGGCAACGGCTTTTTCGATTACTTCAAAAGGTATCAGCTTTTTGTTCCTCATGTTCCAATCTCTCCCATTCTTTCCGCAACTGTTTCAGCGCGACATTTCTTCTGTGATTTATCGTACTTCTACAACGCCCATACAGTCTGCCGATTGCTTCATCACGATAACCGATGAAGTAATATAGCAACAAAACTTCTTGCCTTAACTCCGGCAACTTTGCTAATGTCGTCGCTAACCGTTCATCATCAACGATAACTTCCTTTCCCAACACATGAAATACGGTCGGCTTGTCCTGCTTTTCAAAGTAGCTGTCCATAGCAGACGGTTCAAAATATCGTTCTGACATCAGATAGTCAAGGGATATTTCCCGTTCCATTTTCCGCTTCAAATCCCTCCATGCGTTGATTGCTTCATGGCGCAGGACAACCTTGCAGAACGCATGGAAAGCATATTCAATATGCTCCATGAACTGTTCAGAATATCTCATTTTCTCTCACCCCCTTTCTTCCCAGTAGGGGGCTATTA
>BLLT01000671.1 GCA_011958945.1 Lachnospiraceae bacterium
ATGTACTATAGGGACTTTTGACCCCAACATCATTATAAATGCCAAATCTAAAGAAAACCTTACGAAAACTTATCATAAAGCTAAGTATTATTTTGCCAGACGGTAGCCTAATCCCCATAATGTTTCTATATATTCCTCATTGGGATTTACCTTTTTCAACTTGTGTCGCAAGCGGCTGATATGGACATTTAAAGTATTGTCATCAATGGTATATTCTTCATTCCATATACTTTCAAATAAATTTGCTTTTGAAAAAACCTTTTGCGGTTGTAATAAGAATAGTTCCAATATTTTCATTTCTGTTGCTGTCAAAGTAATTTCCTGTCCGTCCACATACACTTGCTTTGCAGCCTTATCAAACTCTATATCTTTAAACACTAATTTTTGACTTTGATCAACTACATTCAACTGATTCCGGCGCAAATTTGCTTCTATTCTGGCAATCACCTCATCAATATCAAATGGTTTCGTTATATAATCATCTGCGCCAAGTCGAAGCAAATCTATCTTACTTTGTGTGGTTTCCTTTGCTGATATAACAAGCACAGGAATATTCGAGAATGTCCTTAATTCTTTCAGCAAGGCATCTCCACTTTTATATGGCAACATAATATCCAACAACACCATTTCAAATTCTTCATTTTTTAACATCTCCAGTCCATGTATTCCTGTATAAGCTGATTTTGATAAATAGCCATTACTTCTTAATGACTGACACAGCAAATGGTTAATTTCTTTGTCATCCTCTATAACTAATATGTTATTATTTGCCATAATTATTTTTCCTTTCCAACGCATCTGCGTTTATCAACGGGCTTTTCCGCATTTCTAGCTATCAACCACATTCTTCCAACCTTCATTAAATCAGGTACTCTTTCCTCAGAGCACAATATTTGTATTCTTCGTTCAGATATTCCCCATTTTTTCGATGCTTCCTGCACAGTCATATACTCAAACACTATTACCCCTCCCTTTAGTCTTACTTTATATAGTATAGTCGTTCAAACGAATAATATCAAGAAAAAATCAAAATATCGACACACCCTCCGGGAGTGTCAAAGACAAGAATAGTTATCACGACTTTTTTGGTATCACGACCTTTGATCATAAAGC
>BLLT01000672.1 GCA_011958945.1 Lachnospiraceae bacterium
TAAGTATAGCAAAACAATTCCTAAAAATCTTCTAAAAAATACTTAATATTGGGTGATGAAATAGGAGATTTTTAGGATGGCCGGATGTTATTCTTTGAATATGTTCAATGAAACATAGAACAGGCAAAAAGCCAAATAAAAAGAAAAGAGGTATGGAAGATGAGAAAAAAGATGTTGAAAGCTGCAGGAGTTCTTTGTTTGTCCGTGGTTTTGTGTATGGGCATGGCGGGATGTGCAGGAAAAGAAAATGAGCAGCCGGAGCCGTCAGATGTGCATATGACAAATGAGAGCGGCTATAACGAGGAAATTGCGGCGGATGGAAAAAACAGCAGCAATGAGGCAGAGGGCGGTCAGGAAGATATGAATAACACTGATGCGAAAAACAGCGGCGAGATTGCAGATAATCACGAAGAAGGTGTATTTTATGACGGGGCAAATCTAAGCGGGCGAGTTGTTGATTTTACGGATACAGGTTTCACCATAACTCCCCGGACATTGATTATAAATGAGGATGGCTCAATGGAAGGAGGTATTGCAGCTCCCGGTTATGAATCGGATGAAACGAATATAAACATAACCTATGCGGAGGATGTTATTTTTCAAATCATAAATTTCAGCATGGGCTCACAGGCGGAAACTTCGAGGGAGGACACCGATAAAAGCAGTATCAAGAAAGACACTGATGTGAATATATTTGGCACTTGTCAGGATGAAAAACACTGGATTGCTGACAAAGTTGTTATCACAAGGTGGCAGTAGGAGGTCAGGATGGGTTGTTTGGAACGAGCGCTCTGCTATATCCGGAGAAAAAAGATGAAGTCCGTATTATTGCTGTTTTTGTTTCTGGTAATCAACAGCATGGTTTTAGGCACGTTGGGAATACGGAAAGTATCTTTAGAACTGGCAGAAGAACTTCGGAAAAATGCAGAGAGCAAAATAACATTGGAGAGCATGGAGGCGGATCACCCTTTTGAAGAAACAGATATGCAGGCAATCGAAGAGGAACCCAATGTGAACTGGCTCAACCGGATATCGGAGATACAGGTTATTTCTACAACCTGTATCCCGGTTGCAGGCAGTGAAGGTTCTGAAAATACATTTACC
>BLLT01000673.1 GCA_011958945.1 Lachnospiraceae bacterium
CACATAAACTTTGAATACGCTATACTAGCTCGCCGTATCAATATTAATGCAGATACATATGCGAAGTTATATACAAAAACAGATGAACTGGCAAAATTTGAGAATATTGATGAATTGGTAAAGATTTATAATGATAGTCTATACAGAAAGCATCAAAATAGAAGACTGGAAATTATGGGTAAAAATCTTTTTGTGAAAGGCTATGAGGATGATACAAAAGAAATAATTCAAAACCTGATTTCTTTAACAGAAGAAGGAGTGGTTGATTATAATGCCTCTGTGGAAGATTGGCTTATAGAGAATCCGAATGTGATAGATAGTGACGAAAAGAGGGCTATCCTGCTTAGAATGTTTGAGAACTCAAGCCTTGCAATGATTTATGGGGCAGCAGGAACGGGCAAATCAACTTTGATAAAACATATTTCACAGTTTTGGAATGACGGTTCTAAGGTCTATATAGCAAATACCCATCCTGCAGTAGAGAACCTGCGAAGAAGGGTTAAAGACAATAGCGGTGAATATTTAACCATTAAGAAGTTTATTTATTCATATCCGGCTGACAAAACCGTGGATATATTATTTATAGACGAATGTAGTATGGTTAGCAATCGCGATATGATAGAAGTTCTTAGAAAAAAGAATTTTAAATTGCTAGTTTTGGTGGGGGATATTTATCAGATAGAATCAATTCAGTTCGGAAATTGGTTTAATTTGGCAAGATATTTTGTTCCTGTAAAAGCACAATATGAATTAACAGAACTCTATAGGACAGAAAACAAGCAATTACAAGAACTGTGGAGTAGGGTGCGCAATTATCAAGATAATATTACTGAATGGATGGGACATTGTGGATATACGACAAAGTTAGATGAGTCAATATTTGAGCGGACATCAGAAAGTGAAATTGTTCTGTGCCTTAATTATGATGGTTTATATGGAATCAATAATATTAACAGATTTTTGCAAAGTGATAATCCGAACAAAGCATTTGTGTTAGGAGTTTGGACATATAAAATAGGTGATCCGATTTTATTTAGTGATTCCTCAAAATATGATCCTATACTATATAATAATCTTGGAGCTTCCTGTATAATTCAAATATAG
>BLLT01000674.1 GCA_011958945.1 Lachnospiraceae bacterium
GGGAGAAAAAGGACTTGCAGAAACAGCTAACACCGTCAATCTTAACCGTCACGCTCCCCTTATAGTCACGGAGCATATTGTAAATCTGTGCCGCTGCGAACACATCTCCTCCCGGAGAATTAATCCACACCGTAATACTGCCCTGTCCGGCGTTCAGCTCATCCTTAAACAACTTCGGGGTTACCTCGTCCCCATACCATGTTTCATCTGAGATTTCCCCATTTAAAAAGAGCGTTCTCTCCATGTCAGAGCCGCCCTCGTTTCTTACCCAGTTCCAAAACTTCCGTTTCATTTCCGTATGCCTCCCTTTCTTCGGTTTTCACTTTCTTCATCCGGCGCTGTCTGCTCCTCTTCCTTCCCTTCCTTTGTGTCTGCGGCAAACGCCCCCGCATCCTTTAACTTAGTCATGCTTCCGTTAATCAGGTACAGGTTTCCTCCCTCCTCATCCGGAATCGGATTCATGTTCTCCATTTCACGGATATCATTGGCAGAAAGCCATCCGTTCTGCCTTCCGACAGAATAACCGTTCATCCTGCTTGCATAATCGCCACGCAGAAGACCGTCCAGATTGAATTTTATGAAATACTTCCCTTTCTCCCCCGGAAGCAGCAAGGACTTCTGCATTGACTGTTCCAGCCGCACCACCCACGGGTCCAAGGTATATTTCACGAATTCCAGCGACTGCTGCTCAATATTGGAAAAGCTCGACTTTTCCAAATCCCCTACCATATGCGGAGGTATCCGATAAAGCCTTGCTATCTCATTGACCTGAAACTTCCTTGTTTCAAGAAACTGTGCTTCTTCCGGCGGAATGCCTATCTGCTGGTATTTCATCCCTTCCTCAAGCACTGCAATCTTATGGACATTTCCCGTACCTTGGTACACAGAGTTCCACGATTCCCTGACCTTTGACGGGTCTTTCAGCACGCCCGGATGTTCCAGCACGCCGCCGGGATTTGCCCCATTGGCAAAGAAGCTGGCTCCATACTCCTCACAGGCAAGTGTCATCCCCACTGCATTCTTGGCCATCGCAATCGGGGAATATCCAATCAGGCCGTCAAACCCAAGTCCGGGAATGTGAAGCACATCATCCTGTTTCAGC
>BLLT01000675.1 GCA_011958945.1 Lachnospiraceae bacterium
CGGTAAGTCCGGGCATGATCTTCCTTACTTCAAGATGTCAGAATGCTTTCATCCGCTATCGGGTCATCATCATAGACCGCCGGACCGCCATCCTCAATCTGATGCACGGCATCCGGGGCGGGGCTTCCCTGTGTGGTGCATCCGCTGATCGCGGGAACCACCATTGCCGTAATAAGTAATGCCGATATTCTGCTGACACGCATTTTTCACATCCTCCGATTTCCTTTTATGTAACAGCCCTCTGTCGTTAGAGCCACATTCGCTCCCATGCAATATGCCTGAGCAATCCGCAGGGGAAAAGTTTTATGCATCTCTGCGGAATTGGATGTAAGGATTATTTACGCCTTTATGTCAAAACTGCCCCCTGTGGATGATGATGTGCCTGAAACCACCTCAACAATATTCTGCGTAACACTTTTCATATCCGTGCCAATGGCAGATACCTTGTACGTCCCTTCCATCAGTTTTTCCATATGCTCTTTTCTTTCTGCCCGACGTTCCGCTGCTTTTTCTTCCTCCGCCTTTTTCTCTGCTTGCTTTTCAGCTATTTTTTCCTTTTCTTCACGTTTCTTTCTGGCTTTTAACAGGCGTTCTTCCTCTTCCTTATATTTCTTCTGTATTTTATCAGTATTGTTATTTCCATTTCCCGTATTTGCTGTCCTCATGCCGCCACAGGATGACTGCCTGTTGCCATTGGCATCATATGTAACAGTCCTTCCGCCAAGTACGACACCATCTCTCTGCGCCCACCCATAAACCATTGAGTTTGCAGCAACTTCTCCCGACAGATTCCATTCGATTTCTTTTGCGAATTCAGGATCATTTGCCATTTTCTTCAAACAGTCATACGAAAGATTCACCGTAACTCTGCTGCTGTTGCTCGGTAATACGCCGCCATTTGTGTTGAAATTTATCTGCGGAAATTTCTTGCATAGCTGTTCATAATACGCCTCCACCTTGTCTTTGCTGTTTGTTGATTTGCTTGTCTTTACCTCTGCTGCCGCCTTGCTATCCTGCTTTTTCACGATGTCAGCATAATTTGCCGCATAGTTGCTGTAATTGCTTGTAATCTCCATTGCCATAATAATCATCCTCCTT
>BLLT01000676.1 GCA_011958945.1 Lachnospiraceae bacterium
GATACTACTCTCCTACAAGCACGCCCTGTACCGGCCCTAAGAGCAGGCCGGAAAGCAAGCATATCACATTTCCCATATGTAGGCGCATGTTATCTATGACCGTAGGGATTGGTATTTGCAGAAACGCGGAAGCCACATAGACTGCCGCAGCCATAACGCCAACCATAGCAATTTGTTTCAGTGTGATTTTCTTTTCCATCTTGGAACCTCCTTGTGTGTAAAATTTATGCCTCCTTTAGAGCTGCCTGTTTCCTTGCAATATGCCGGAAATACAGGAAGCGGATCAGCAGACCACCCAGCCAGCCCACGGGTGCGGCAATCCAGATACCGCGATAAGCCAATTCGGTTCCAGACAGCAGGATTGCCGTGGGAACCTGTAAAAGACAGAGGGAACCGATTGACGCAATCATGGGAACCAGTGCTTTCCCATATCCCAGCAGCAGACCGTTCAAAATCTGCATAGCTGCAAAAATCAGATAGAATACCGATACCGTCCGCAGGTAGCCGTTCCCGATCTGGACAACGCCGGGATCACGGTTGAACAGGGAAATAAAGAGGGACGGGAACAGGCATATGACAATGGATATGAGGATTGAGATACCCACCCCCATAGCCAGCGCCGATTTGCCGCCCCTGATTACCCGGTCAATTTTCCCGGCCCCGTAGTTCTGCGCGGTAAAGTTCGTCATGGCCTGCCCCAAATTCAGAGCGGGCATTTCCGCAAAGGAATCCACCTTGGAGGCAGCAGCATACGCAGCCATACAGTCGGTTCCAAAACCATTGATTAGAATTTTTATCTGTCATCATGCGGCAGCTATTACACAGAATGATTTATCTTATCTTTCCACTTGCCGGACAATAGCCGACAGGATAGGCTAATGGTACTCACAACAAAGCTCAACGGCCTGCACAGCAGAACACCGACAAAACCAAAGTAATGCGCCAGCACAAAAGCCGAGAACGTGCGGAAACAGAGTTCCAGCAGCGTATTGAACAGTGGATAGGCAATCTCACCGGCTCCACGCAGGAAGTTTGTCAACAGATAGAGGCTTACGCACAGGGGGAACGTCACGGAAATAATACGCAGATATTGAACCC
>BLLT01000677.1 GCA_011958945.1 Lachnospiraceae bacterium
ATATATACTATGAAATATTTTTCGGCTGGTTTTCCGCGAATTTCAGCGCCGAAGCGATGGGCATAATCAGTATGCCGCAGAAAAAATTGCTGACCCCGTGGACGAAATCCCAGGGCAGCCCGGCCACAATCCATCCGAAAGTCGCTTTCAGGCTAAAGCCATATATTATGGCCTGTACCGGTGCGTATAACGTGCCAAATAAAAAGCCGTGCATGGCACATAGCGTCATATATACCAGGGGCTGCACCTTTTTTGGCATTTTCCTCGGTAACAGCATAACGCCTCCCCAAAGTATAGTCCACATATAAAGATAGGGAAGCCACCATGTAGCAAAGCCACTGAACATACCATTTAAAAGTACAAAAATATAGATAGGGTATAATGCCTTTTTCCTATATACAATGGTAATTGCGATGGTGAAGACGCCCAGCAAGTGGATATTGGGTGCAAATTCCATAATAATCTTGGAAGCATACATCACGGCTCCCAGCATGGCAAAAACTGCCATTTCTTTCGTTGAAATCTTCACGGCTATTCCACCTTGAAGGAGTAACTCTCCCCTTCCTTAATCTCTGTGGAATCCACTCCCGACTGTGCATATTCGCCATTTACATAAAAAGCCCAGTAGTGCCCGTCCGTATCGTAATCTACAGTGAGTCCGTTCACTGTTTTTACATAAAGCCCATATTCGCTTTCATCTCCGGCAATCAGCCCCAATTCTGCTAACGCATCTCCTACAGTGGACTTATCGGTGTGAATTTCAAACTTAGTTTCTCTGCCGTCTTTATCCACTACGGTAAACGGGAACACAACCTTCCCCTCGCCCAGCACATTTCCGTCCGCCTGGGCATTCACTTCTTCCCCGGAAGAAACAGATGCCGAAACACCATCCGTATTTTCCGCTTTTCCATTACAGCCAGTTGTAAGTAGTGCCATAGCCACAATCAGCACCATACAAAGGATGAAGGACAATGATTTCTTTCCATGTTTTCTCTGCATAGTAATAATCTCCTTTGGTTAGTATTTCCCCCCCAGGCCGGCGCTCGCGGTTAAAGGTAAGGATATGTGCCTGGATATTCCGACTCGGCATCTCCA
>BLLT01000678.1 GCA_011958945.1 Lachnospiraceae bacterium
AATTCTATAAAGAGAAAATAGTTGGCCAAACGGCCAACTCCAAAGTATTGTTTTAAAAATTTATTTTGAAATTCTATCCGATTTCCCTCTATTACCAGAAAACATGATCTCCAATAACGATTCCATCATGTGCGCCCACTCTTCTGAAATGGGTTGCCGTACCGATATTGGTTGCGCCATTGATGGATTCCCTGGCCGCTGCCATACAGCTTTCGGGGATGTTTCCGCCGTATATCCTGGCCACCTTGCCATTCAGTGCAGGAGTAAACTGCCCGGAGGCATAAATTACGCTATAAATGGTATTGGGGTATGCGCCGCTTCTCACCCGGTTCATAACGGTAGCGCCCACCGCCAGCTGGCCTTCGTATCCCTGATTTCCTGCTTCACAATAGATTAACGCCGCCAGAAGCCTCGTATCATCCGCCCCAACCACGACTGCGCCCTGGTTAGCCGTCAATTTCGCCTTTGCTTCCTCTTCCGCTTTTTCCCTCGCCTTTATAGAAGCAATCGTTTCCCCTTCATCAATATGAAAGTCCAAATTTACAAATTCCGCCGAAACATAACCTGTTTCGTTATTATACTTTACGCTTATCCAGTCATCATCAAGCACTTCAATGACATCCAATTCATCATCCTGTGCGATGAGCGCATAAATATCGGCTTCCGTATTAGGCTCTTTCCGGATTCTAAGCGCGTCCGTTTCAATCGTCACGATAAGATTCCCTACTTCATCGGCCATGCTTTCCGCCGCTTCATCGAACAGCAGATATTCATCGCTGGCCCATCCCACTAAATCGCCGGAACGCAGCTTCGTCCACCCGTCTTTCCTCTCCAGTATCCTGCCGCCGCAGTCTTTATACAAAACGCCAACCTTCTCTGAGTCTTCACTGGCTTTTGCCCTTACATTCAATGTATATTGTACGTCAGCCATCACAAGGTCAGAATCTTTCTCCTCTTTTGCTCCAGTCTTCCTTGTATCCAGACTATCGGTTATTGTCTTCTCCGTCACCTGGACTTCCGTTGCTGAATTATATGCCATTAAAATATCATCCACAGTTTCTTTTTTGTCAACCTCTACATCCGTTACTTCCAT
>BLLT01000679.1 GCA_011958945.1 Lachnospiraceae bacterium
AAATTATCAATTTTCAATCTTTACTCCATTTCTGCGCTGCATTTTGCACATAAAGCTTCCCAACCGCCGCTGCTCCTATCACACCTATCTGGGCCGGCTTCAAATCCGAAAGCCGTATGCCGTTTTTCACTCCCCGCACCGTGGAGGGATGAAGCCTGCATTTTACCTGCTCCAAAAACCACGTATCCTGCATAACCCCTCCGCCCATCACCACCGTATCCGGATCTGTGGTGCGCACCAGATTCTCAATTACTTCCGAAAGCACCATCGCCGCCTCTTCCGCTGCCTTTTTACACAGGCAGTCCCCCTGCCTTGCCAGTTCAAAGACTTCTCTTACATCCACCGGTTCATCTTCCTTCGGCATGGAAAGTCTTGTGGAACACTCTCCCATCCGGTTTTTCATATTCCTGGAGATTCCGGAGCCGGAAGCTGTCAGTTCCGCACATCCCGGCCTTTTGCAGGGGCAGATTCCATCCCCGCTGCTTTTCACGGTAATATGCCCGATTTCACCCGCATTTTGATTGGCTCCCCTTATAATCCTGCCATCCGCTACTATGCCCGCAGCCAGCCCTGTTCCCACGCTCAGATAAATAAAATCCCTGCTGAATTTGCCCGCGCCCCACAGAAGTTCCGCCGTAACCCCGCTTCTCACATCATTGTCTATAGCCGCCGGAACGCCTAATATCTCAGAGACCATGGATGCCAACGGGATATCCTCCCCCGGTTCATGGTTCATGGAACGCCAAATCCCTCTCCTGCAATCGCTGATTCCTATAATCCCTATCCCGGCTCCAGCCAGCCGGCCTTCCAGGGAAGTTTTTTCTTTAAAAATTTCCAGGCATTCCAGCAGGTGCTTCACAATTTCTCCCTGACTTTTCTTTCCCGTCTCAAAACGCATGCCGGATAACAGCCTTCCTTCCCCATCCACTTCCCCGATTAAAAGTTTCGTTCCCCCATAGTCGATACCGATATATGTCTCCATTTCCACCCCATTTCTGCGCGGCTTTTGTGCTCTAAGTCCATCAGGATAGCTCTGCTTTGCGGAAACTTTTCAGACAGCCAGGTTTGCGGATGCCGCACAGACACAAAC
>BLLT01000680.1 GCA_011958945.1 Lachnospiraceae bacterium
GAATTTATGATGCATTTAGGCGGAGATGTGGAAAATATTGAAATTCTATTGGATAAAGAAGGGCGGACAACAAGATTGATTGATTTGATGCCTGAATATCTACGGCATAAATGAATTCAAATTTGTAGATTAAGGCGGAAAACAGTATGGGACTATTTTCAAAATAGCCAAAGGAACCTGAGTACGATGCAGCGGGAAAGTTTTGCGGAATTGCTGAATATTGGCGGAACAAGTTCTAAGGCTTTATATGAACCCCAAAATATACACCAGCCAGACGAAATCGAAAAAATCCTCAATTTTGCAGAAGCGTTTCGTGCAAAGCTGGAACAAAAAGATATAAGCCGGATAAATGGAAAAGGTAACATCAGAAAGGAGCGATATCAAAATGCTGGAATTACACAACATTCCACTTACCTATAAAGAAGGCGTGTACAGCGTTGTCGATTTTGATCAGGACATTGAAGGAGACAACTCTGTCTCCTTTGACTATGATGCGCAGTATCAAATGCTTGACTATGACATTCCTGTTGGAAAGGAACAGCGTAAAATGACGCTGTACAGCGTGCCAGAAGGGGAACTTGTTCGGACGCTGCGTGCCGTCTATGGCAAGGATGGAACCCTTCAGAAGATTACGGCTGTGCTTAAAGGCCGCGAAACACTTTTGTACATCCACTATGAAAGCGAGGAAGATGCTAAGGAGAAAATTCGGAGATTTGCTATCCGAAATGCAGATGCCATAATCGAGCAGATCCAACAATGCATAGATGTTGTAGCAAGACTTTTTATCGACTATTACTGTGACGGCGATAACATGGATTACCATGCGGTGATCGGTACTGCCGCTGAGATGGAGGCGGTGAGGCAGAAAGGTCATTACGAGGATTCCTGTGACTATTCCGGCAATTACTCGTCTGAAAACATTGAGGGTGACAACAGAATGCTAATCACAATGGTGCGTTGCGCCGAGGGCCATCCGTCAGAAAATTTCCAGTATGCGGTAGAAATCATGTCAAAGCATATCGAGAAATACGCTTTGGCAGCATTATGCAAGACTGAGGATTTCAAATTTATCTGTGCAGAATATGATT
>BLLT01000681.1 GCA_011958945.1 Lachnospiraceae bacterium
ATATTCAAAAGACCAGTTCAACTGCCCGGTTGAAGCCACGCTATTTTTGATTGGCGGGAAATACAAGCCGCTCATCCTCTGGTATCTGATAGAAAAACCGCTCCACTACATGGAACTGCAGCGCATGATGCCGAAAGCGACAGCCAAAATGCTGTCACAGCAGTTACATGATCTGGAGGAATGCGGGATGCTGCACCGGGAAGTCATCCCGGACAAACCGCCCAGGACACTGTACTCCCTCACCCCATTTGGACGGA
This sequence comes from Lachnospiraceae bacterium, assembly GCA_011958945.1. Taxonomy (GTDB): domain Bacteria; phylum Bacillota; class Clostridia; order Lachnospirales; family Lachnospiraceae; genus Kineothrix. The sequence goes on from BLLT01000681.1 coordinate 258, forward strand.
GCATCATCCCCATACTGGATGCCATGTGCGATTGGGGTGCGGGCTTTTTGGACGGGATGGACATCCAGCCGCCATGCTGCACAAAAAAATCAGCAGGAGAACCCTGACTGGCTTTCCTGCTGACATTTCATAACTGTATATCCGGCTCCAATGAGAAAATCCCGTTTTCAAATACAAGCCGGAAAACTGATGCGTTCTTTACCTTCCCCAATCCGCTTAACTGCTCCGGCGCAAATAGGTGGAATATGGTCTTAATGGCAAAGGCGTGTGTCACTATCAGTATATCGGTGTTTTCCTGCATCCCGTCCTTTTGGACGGCATCCGCAAATACGCTTTTCAGGCGGCTTTCTATTGTCTGGAACGGTTCCGCCATTCCTGTCGTGTCATGCTCATAAATGGCAGCCGCCACGTCAGAAAGCCTCTCATTCAACTCTGCAAAAGAAGTTATCCCTCCCAGCCAGTCTGATACATTCTTTACGAAAACTGCATTGTTCTCCGCCTCCATGCACCCCAGGCACCATTCCCGAAGCCTTGCGTCCTTTACTATTGGCACACCGCCCTTTCCGCCCGCTTCCAAAATCATCTCTGCCGTCTGTACGGCACGGAGCATATCGCTGGCATAAGCCGCATCAAAATCAATCCCCTTTAATCTTTGCCCTATATCAGCCGCCATCTGCTTTCCTGCTTCGGTGAGCGGTGAGTCAGCCCATCCCTGCGCCCGGTCTAAACTGTTCAAAAGCGTCTGCCCATGCCTGACTATGTAAAAACGAATCATGCTTATCACCTCCGCTGACAGTATACGGAATCGTTGTCAAAATAACA
>BLLT01000682.1 GCA_011958945.1 Lachnospiraceae bacterium
CCAAGAAAGAATGCGAAGCATTCTTTGGAATTGGCGCTGGGCCAATTCTTTTTTATGCGCAGGCCCGCATATGGAAGTTCGCTGCCAAGGCAGCGTGCGGGTTGCGCGGCGAGTAGGGCGAAAATCTTCCCTGCTCGATTATATCTAGGAAAGGGTAATAAATCTATGAGATTGGACAAATATTTGAAGGTTTCCCGGTTAATTAAACGCCGGACGGTGGCTAACGAAGCCTGTGATGCAGGCCGGGTATTGATTAATGACAGGCCGGCGAAAGCATCGGCGAATGTGAAGCAGGGAGATATTATTACGATTCAGTTTGGAAATAAAGAAGTGAAAGTGGAAGTGCTGGACGTACAGGAAACCGTGAAAAAGGAAGAAGCGAAGGAACTCTTCCGGTATATTTAAAAAAGGCTGGACATATAATCTTTTATAGACTATATGGAGGTTTTTGTATGGAAGATCTGAATGCCGCGAAACAGCGAACTCATAAATTGATGCTTACCAACAGAAGGACATGTACTATCAGCGGGGTATGTGATGTGCTTTCTTTCGACGTGAAGGAAGTGCTGTTGGAAACGGATCAGGGAATGCTTATGATAAAGGGGGATGATCTTCATGTCAGCCGGCTGACCCTGGATAAGGGGGAGGTAGATGTGGATGGGAAGATAGACAGCTTCACCTATTCTGAGACGGCAGGGTATGGCAATAAAGGGGAATCCCTTCTTTCCAGGCTGTTTAAGTAGGTGGGAAATGAGTCAGGAAATCATTAATGAGGTATACTTCCTTGCCGATTCAGTGGTGATTGGGATTATTATTACGTTTGTCTACGATTTTATCCTTATAGGCAGGCGTGTGATAAAACATAGTTTGTTTTTCGTTTCCCTGGAGGATTTCGTATTTTGGGCATCTTGTGCAGTGGCGGTATTTTACATGCTTTACGAGGAAAATAACGGTATCCTGAGATGGTTTGCTGTTTTTGGGGCTGCTTTGGGGATGCTGCTTTATAAAAAAATAGTTGGCGACCATTTGGTCAGGCTGATGTCACTGTTTATAAAGAAGGAAATACATATTATCTGTA
>BLLT01000683.1 GCA_011958945.1 Lachnospiraceae bacterium
TAGTTCTCGCATACGGTTTTCCTAATACCTTGCGCCCTGTGTATTCCGGGCGTTTCAGTATGTAGCCGATAGTGGTCGCTGACCATGCGTAGGGGTCGGTGTATTTTGCCGCACGGACTGGCTCGCCTGTCCGCTTCCAATGCTCGGACGGGATAGGGATTTTCTCGGCGCGGAGTGCCTTTGCTATGCTGGCTACGGTTTCCCCGGCAAGGACGCTCTGGAAGATGCGGCGCACAACGGCGGCGGCTTCCTCGTCAATTATCCACTCGCCTTTTTCCTCTTTGGAAGCGCGGTAGCCATAGCAGACACTGCCAGAGCAGCGCAAGCCCTTTTCCATTCTGGATTTGAAAACGGTCTTGATTTTGCGGCTGGTGTCGGCAACATACCACTCATTTATCACGTCACGGAAGATAGACATAATATCAAAGCCGTTGGCGGTGTCAAGGTTGTCATTTGCGGCGATAAAACGCACATGGTACTCGTCAAAGGTGCGCTTCAAAAGCCCCACTTCAACCACGTCACGCCCGATTCGGCTTTGGTCTTTGATGATAACCGTTGCCACGTTCCCCGCCCGGATTTCGTCTAACATAGCGTCCAGCCCCGGACGCTTGAACGTAGTTCCCCGGATTCCGTCATCGGTAAAATGCCGGATATTGGTAAAGCCGTTTTTTCTTGCGTAGTCCTCTAAAATCCGCTTCTGGTTTTCAATGCTTACGGATTCGCCTGCCCGTTCATCGTCATGGGAGAGTCTTTCGTATAGGGCGGTGAGCTTGTCTTTCTCTGCCTGCTTCTTCATGGTGTGTAACCTCCTTTCGTTGAGGGTGCGCGCTTCCCTATAACCTTATTATACTTATCTGTTCGGATCAGTGACAACATAGGAACTGTGCATCTGCATCAGGTTTGGTTTTACGAAAAACCTCGTCTTGCCAGAACCGGAGCCGCCGATGACAAGGATATTTTTATTCCTCGCATACTTCGGCTCTCTTGGTCTGCCGGACATCATCAGCCTTTCCGTTTCTGTGAGTAACACATTGTTCTCAAATACCGGATCGACATAAGGCTCAATGTCCTTTGCT
>BLLT01000684.1 GCA_011958945.1 Lachnospiraceae bacterium
CGGTAAGACGCTCACGTTCTTTATGAACAAGAGGTATCATTTTTGTAAATTCGTCTTTATTTTTTCAAAAAAAAGATAGTCGTTTTTAAAATTGGCAAAGTTTCGTTCTGACATAGGTAATCCATATTGATTACAAAAACCAAGAATTTCATCATTATTAGCTATATTTATTTTTGCGAATTTAAAGGCAATTGATTCCGAGTCTTTGACTGGTTTTTGTTTATCAGTATAAATCGGGACTAGCTTGCCAATTTCTTTACAGATAATAGCTTCTGAATATAAAGGATCGACATTGTCCATATCGGTTTTTTCTATGCTGTCTATGTAAAATTTACCATTAATGTTGCTGAAATTGAATCCTGGATTAGAAATCATAAAATCACCTCATTTTAAAATGTCATAGGCAAAGGGATATGAATATATGACATTTTTATTATATAATATAAAAATAAAATTACAAGACCAGGGAGGAGATAATTATGATCAACTTACTTCCAATCTATTGTCAGGAACATTGTCCCGGGAGTTTGACAGTTGAACAAAGCCAAAAGTCCTTCAGGCCTTATAAATCCTGTATTTTTTTGTCAAATTTTGCCTGTTGTTATTGCGTGATGTTACGTGATGTGTTATAATATAAAGAGATTGGAGTTGTTTCTTATGCGTTTAAAGGTTTCTCGTTCAAAAAATGCTGCCTCTCTTTATGTTACTAAAACCATCTATGAGGGAAAAAAGCAGCGTACCATCACCGTGGAAAAATTAGGAACTGAAAAAGATCTGCGTGAAAAGCTAAATGGTGCTGATCCATATGAATGGGCACGGCAGTATATTGAAAAATTAAATCTGGAAGAAAAAAAACTGCACAGGGAGGTTATCCTAAAATTCAAACAGTCGAAACTCATTTCCCTGAATGAGCAGCGGCTTTTTAATGGCGGTTATCTTTTTCTCCAACAGTTATACCATTGCCTGGGCCTTCCTAAAATCTGTTCTGAGATTTCCAGTAAATACAAATTTACTTATGACTTGGACAGTGTCCTTTCCAGGCTCATTTATGGCAGAATATTGTATCCTTCCTCCA
>BLLT01000685.1 GCA_011958945.1 Lachnospiraceae bacterium
TTCCGTTACATAGAAAAGGTGGCTGTCAGCTGGGCGCAGGCACAGGTTTCCACCCCTAATGAGGCGGAGCAGTTTGCTTACAAATATGACAAAACCGTTTACGGCATCATGAATGCACTTGGAAAAACAAGCGCCCCCACTAAAAAAGAGGTGGACTACATTAACCGCTGGACGAAAGACTTCGGTTATGAAATGGATATCATTGATGCGGCCTGCGAACGTACGGTCCTTAGTACAGACAAACACCGCTTCGAATATGCGGACCGTATTCTGACCTGCTGGTTTCAGGCCAATGTCCATCATAAATCGGACATAGCCAAAGCGGACGAAAATTTCCGGCGAAACAGGGCGGCGGCACAGCCTAAAGCACCTGCCGTCAACAAATTCAACCAGTTCAGGCAGAACAATTATGATTTCGATGCTCTTGAAAAGGAGCTTTTAAGTAATTAGAGGGGGAACGGAAGTGACTTTAAACAATACACAGTATAATACCATCATACATGCCTATGAAGAGCGGCAGACAAAGAACCGCCATATTCTGGAAAGCCGCCGCGCCGATGTCTATGCCAATGTGGATGGTTACCGGGAGCTGGACGAGTCCATAGCTTCTATTTCCGTAGAACAGGGAAAAAAGCTTTTATCCGGTGACGACGGTGCCCTTGAGGAATTAAAGCACATTCTTAAAGAATTAACCGACAGCAAAACAAGCCTTTTGACAGCTGCCGGTTTCCCTGCCGACTACCTGGAACCCATTTATGACTGCAAAGACTGTAAGGATACGGGGTATGTTGACGGGCACAAATGCCATTGCTTCCGCCAGGCGGAGATTTCCCTCCTCTATGAGCAGTCCAATATCAGCCGTATGCTGGAAAAAGAAAATTTTTCTACCCTTTCTTATGAGTACTATCAGGGTGAAGATTTAATCCGTTTTCAGAATGCTGTAGAAGAATGCAAAAAGTTTACGCAAAATTTTAGATTGGACTACCGTAATTTGTTTTTTTATGGTACAGTTGGAACAGGTAAATCATTTCTCTCCGGATGTATTGCGAAGGAACTGCTGGAAGCGGGGAATTC
>BLLT01000686.1 GCA_011958945.1 Lachnospiraceae bacterium
GGCAGGATTTATGTCATTTCCTGTATTTTTAATGTGTGCAATGTGACAATGAATAATATCGTGGCAAGTGAAGGTGCGGCTAAGACAACTATGACAGCCCTGCTTTTGGGGGCAGTATTGAACATTGGTTTAGACCCGGTGTTTATCTATGTATTGGATATGGGCGTTGCAGGTGCGGCAATTGCTACCGCTATTTCCCAAGCAGTCTCTACGTTTGTTTATCTCATTTATGTACTGCGAAAGAAAAGCGCATTTACTTTCCGCTTACAGGAATTTAAACCAACCAGGCAGATCTATACGGAAATCTTGAAGATTGGTATTCCAACTTTGACATTCCAGCTTCTTACCAGCCTTTCCATTGCGCTGGTCAACCGGGCGGCAAACGGATATGGTGATGCGGTGATTGCCGGGATGGGAGCGGTTACAAGGGTTACTTCTATGGGAACTTTAGTTGTATTTGGTTTTTTGAAGGGGTTCCAGCCTATCGCGGGATTCAGCTATGGAGCTAAGAAATTTGACCGCCTGCGGGAAGCAGTCAAAACGTCCATTTTGTGGTCATCCGTTTTCTGTATCCTTGTTGGACTTTTGATGGCTCTGTTTTCCACACAGATTATATCGCAGTTTGCAAATGGAAACAGCGGAATGATTGCTGTAGGCCGGAAATCCCTTTTTGCAAACGGGCTGTCCTTTTTCCTGTTTGGATTTTACACGGTATATTCCTCGCTGTTCCTTGCGCTTGGAAAAGGGACAAAAGGCTTTGTACTTGGAGCCTGCAGGCAGGGAATCTGCTTTGTGCCTGTCATTTTACTGCTTCCCAAAATCTGTGGTATCAATGGAATACTTTATGCGCAGCCTATTGTGGATGTGTTTTCGGCTGTGATCACTATTTTTATGGCATTGCAGCTTCATAGAGAACTAAGGGTAACAGAAGAACAAATCTGTCATGATAAGTAAGAACAGTATTTCTGATGCATGAATAAGCCGGATAGTTACTATTTCTGCGTATCGGCTATGGCAGACCGCCGTACTATGGCAGACCGCCATATGCGGCGGTCTGCCTGTTGGAAAGC
>BLLT01000687.1 GCA_011958945.1 Lachnospiraceae bacterium
TCTGTATTCTTTTCAGAAAAATCATTTATTTGTGTATTCTGAATTTCTATTGAATCCTCTTTGCTACTACAAGCGGAAATTAGGCATATGCAAAATATTGATATTAAAAACAAACTAATTTTTTTCACTTAATCCACCTATTTGTTTATTAATAAACACCTTTCACTTTGCGTTGTATCATCTTGAATCAAATAATCTTCACCACTTGTCGCAGCAACTGCATAAAATGAGCAAAGTTCCTTATACTCCGAAACATCTATACACACATCAAAAACAGTCATTTTATCTGTTGTAGTATTTATTTCACAATAATCGCAATTGTCGACTTTAACAGGCTCATTATTTATAAAAAATGTAATTTTCTTTGCTACCTCTTTTCCTCCATATATTTGTAACGTAAGGTTTAACTTTCCGTTCTCAGAATACAAGCAATTCCTATTGTCTTCTGTTTTAATTTTAAGATATGAAGAATAATCCAATGGATTATCGGTATCATTTGTAACAAGACCTTCAAGCATTGCCATCGTTTCTTCTGGAATATCAGTAATAGTAGTTTTCACGATATCTGCTTTTGTTTCATTTATGCCTGATGCCTGCATATTTACAGGGATACAAATTGTAGAATTAATTTTTCCGCAATTTCCGAATGATGTATTTCCATCTTGCTCTGGTAAATAATCCGATTTAAAAACAGTTGCAAATTGCATACCTATCACATCACCTTTTTCACCAGATATTGGTGTGACAAGTGCTGTAAAGTTAATTGTTTCATTTGGACCTAGTGTAAAATAATGAACCATTTGTTTTTCACTTACTTTTCCATTCAACGTATATGAATATGGCTGAACCTCTCCATTCAAAAACAACATTGCAGCGACTTCAATATTTTCTGAATTATCCATTGTTCCAACATATAGTGGAACGTTCATTTCTGAACCTGAATAGGTATATTCATACTTATCGGCAGGCTGAAATCCCATCATAATTGTTCCTTCTGATTTTTTTATAAGTTCATCATCGCTGCTTATTATAGATGATAATTCAGAATCACTATCTGTATTCAAATC
>BLLT01000688.1 GCA_011958945.1 Lachnospiraceae bacterium
CGAAAAGCAATTTCTTTTTTTACAAAAATCCAATCAGGAGGTTTTATGCTCCAAAGAGGAATACCGACTTCAAACCCATTGACTTATCTGATGAAGCAGGAATATTGTGTGAGCGAGCTTGCAAAGAAAATCGAAGTCACTGAATCTGCCATATCCCACCAGCTACACGAACTTCGCATTGCAAGGTTAGTCCGTTTCCGTAAGGACGGTAAAAAGGTCTTTTACAGTATTCAGGACGAACAATTCAATGGATTCTTGAAGAAACTTATGCGCATATTTCTGAAAGACATCCATAAAACACAACGGGCAGCACGCTGTGCGCACTGCCTGTCATGTTTAAATATTTGCAATCACTCCCATTACAGATTTTCGTAGGATACCAACTGGCTTATCGGAATACGCATATCTTTATGGCGTTCCGGATCGGCGGCTTCTTCATCCGAATAACCAACCGCAAGGATATTGACGGGTTCCAGATTTTCAGGAAGTCCAAATTCCCTGCTGATAACATCCGGCTTGAAATAGCAAATCCATACAGAGCCAAGTCCCAGTTCCGTAGCCTGAAGCATCATGTGGTCTGTCAGAATGGAGGTGTCAATATCACCTGTCTGCTTCTTATCAAACGGGCGCACCCACGCCTTTTCATGGTCAGCGCAGACGATGATTGCCAGCGGCGCACCGTAGAGGTTTGCTCCCTGTCCTATCTTTTCAAGTCCTTCTTTGCTCTGCACCACAATCAGATGCACAGGCTGGAGGTTTGCGGCAGTTGGAGCTACATGGGCAGCTTCCAGAATCTTATCCAGTTTTTCCTTTTCCACTGCCTGATCTGTGTAGCTGCGCACAGAGAAACGCTGTTTTGCAATGTTTAAAAAATCCATAGTATCAAGTCCTTTCTTATGTTATATTTAGTATGCCAAACTAACTGACAACTCTATTGTAACGCTGAAATAAAATTCCGCAAGAACGCACTTTTGAGGAAGACACTTTCCAAAAGGGTAGCCATTAAAAATGGAGGTACATCATGAAATATTCAAAAGACCAGTTCAACTGCCCGGTTGAAGCCACG
>BLLT01000689.1 GCA_011958945.1 Lachnospiraceae bacterium
TGATAAAAATAGCAAGCACTGCCTGTGGACGTCCACAGGCACTTTTTTTACAGATTTTCCATAATGGAAATCTGTAAAAATTGCTTATAAGGGGAAAATCCCCCTAACCCCCTTGTGTTTCAAAATCTAAAAGACTTTGATATAAAAGAAAAGTGTACTACATGATATTTTTAACACAAATACAATGCACAATAACGAATAAAACACCCCCTTGTTAATGTTACCCTTTGCATTTATGTATTCATAATATTTTTTACTTTTTATTACCGAATTTATTCCGCATATTAGTTTGAAATATTTGTATCTGTCAAACAAAAAAGCACTAAGAAACACAAATATTTTACTGTCATCTCTCAGTGCTCATTTGCCAATATAATACTTGATTCAGCAAACATTTTTCATCCAGTTTAATCTTTTAATCTGCTATATTTTTCCATGCCACCATCTTTTTGAGTTTATCCAGTATATATATCAAATAGTTTTGTTATTGCATTTTCATCTATCCCTATCATTTTCAGATAAATTTGAAAATCCCTATAATTATCCGAAATTGTTTGGAAAGAAAGTTTCAGATAATCTTCCTGCGCCAAAAAGTATTTTTTCGTTTCTTGTATAAAAGTATCATCAATATGCAATGACTGAAATTTTACAATCGTTTCCTCTATCCGTTTCTTTAAGTATCCGTTTGTTATCAGATAATCATTGATAATACAGTCCATATTAACACCCATACACCTTAAAAATAAGGCGGCGGCAAATCCTGTACGGTCTTTCCCTGCGGTACAATGGAACAAGACAGTATCTTTTGGCTTATCACTTTCTAACAATATTTGGAAAAAATCATGGTAGGCTTTTAATGCGCTTTCTTCAAACACAAAATCCCGATATACTTCCTGCATTTGTTCTTTTTGTCTGAATAGCAGATCAATCAGACTGTTTTTATTGTGGAGCATATCTTTAATAAATTCCTCGTTGATTACGGGTATTCTTGTAGAAGAAAAAACAGGAAACAGGAAATATTCCGTGTCCGGCATTGGCTTATCCGGCTCGTTTTGTTGTTCTTCC
>BLLT01000690.1 GCA_011958945.1 Lachnospiraceae bacterium
CATATAAGCCCGGACAGATAACAGCATTATACGCCCGTCTTTCGCAGGAAGATACGTTAGAGGGCGACAGCAACAGCATTGTGAACCAGAAAGCAGTCCTCTCCAAATATGCGGCGGACAACGGCTTTTCCAATCCCGTTTTCTTCATTGACGACGGTGTATCAGGTGTGACGTTCGACAGACCAAATTTCAACCGTATGATTGCAGAGATTGAAGCCGGAAACGTAGCAACGGTCATTGTCAAGGATATGTCAAGGTTGGGGCGCGATTATCTGAAAGTCGGCTACTATACGGAAATCTTTTTTGTAGAGCGCGACGTTAGATATATCGCAATCAATGACGGTGTAGACAGCGCAAAGGGGGATAACGATTTTACCCCGTTCCGCAACCTGTTTAATGATTTTTACGCCAAAGATACAAGTAAAAAAGTACGGGCAATCAAACGGGCGCAAGGACAGGCGGGGGAACATCTGACAAAGCCGCCTTACGGCTACATGGTAAGCCCTGCGGACAAAAAGCTATGGATTGTGGACGAGGAAGCCGCTGCTGTGGTGAAACGCATTTTTGATTTATGTATCGGTGGGAAAGGTCCTATGCAGATAGCAAAAATCCTCAAGGAAGATAAAGTACCGACTGCCAAAGCCTACTATGCCGAGAAAAAGGGGAAAGCACTTCCCGAAAATCCGTACAACTGGAAAGACAGCACGATTGTCGGCATTTTGGAACGTATGGACTATTGCGGACATACCGTAAATTTCAAAAGCTATTCCAAATCCCACAAATTAAAGAAGCGGATTCCAACCACAAAAGAACAGCAGGCAATTTTCTATAATACCCATGAAGCGATTGTAGAGGACGCTGTTTTTGAACGGATACAAGAACTAAGAGCGAACAAACGCCGCCCCACAAAAGCGGACAGACAGGGATTGTTTTCCGGCTTGGTATATTGTGCGGACTGTGGGAGTAAGCTACATTTCGCTACTTGTAAAAGTTTTAACGGTTCACAAGACCATTACCGCTGTGCAAAGTACAAGAGCAATACGGGAAGCTGTACGG
>BLLT01000691.1 GCA_011958945.1 Lachnospiraceae bacterium
GCGGCATTTTTCATCCAGATTTGAGTCACAGCAAAACTGTGACATGGAGGTTAGCATGAAATATCGAGTTTTATTTTGTATATTGTCTTGTGTTTGTTTATTCGGAATAATGGGATGTACGAGCCAAACGAAAGGGGATACCAAGCCGGCACAGCCGGAAGCAGAGAAAGCAGAAACCCCTACGGATATTCCGCAACCAGGCGGCCACCTTTATGTTCGTTTAGATGAATCGTCCCAGGAATATATGGCAGATGACGGCACGCATCTGCTGACGATAACAAAAATTTTCCCTGTAGTTACTATTTCGGGGAATGAAGAAGCGGCTTCGGCAATCAATGATTATGTTAGAGGAGATGGTTTATTTGATGAGAATAGCCTGTTTGGACTATCCAATGAGGAAGCCTTAAGATGGGCCGAATCGGATTATAAAGCACAGGGGCGCTGGGGAGCGGCATACGAACTGTGCATAGGATATAATCTGCAGCGGATGGATGATGAAGTGATAAGTTTCCGTGTTTCGGCATCTTCATATATGGGAACCGCACATCCCAATCATATTTTAGCAGGGATCGCTTTTAATACCCAGACCGGCAAACGGCTGACGTTAGCGGATATTGTGGAGGATGAAGAGACGGCTTCAGAGTCGGTGCTCCAGTTCCTTTTGACCGAAACGAAGAAAGAGGAATATGCAGGAATATTATATGAGGATTATGAGGAAAGACTCATCAACCTACTTAGGGAGGATGCATGGTATTTAGACGAAGACGGTTTTCATATCATTGCCAATGAATATGAAATTAGCTGCTATGCGGCGGGAGATTTCGATTTTGTCATTCCTTATGAACAAGCACACTTTTTAAAAGAAAAGTACCGCAAATAATACTCTCCCACAATTCCCCTATTGTAACAGTTCAGCCTTCCGGCTTCGCCGTCGCTGAATCCGCCCATTTTAAAGTTTGCCTGCGGCAAAGGGGCGGATTCCTGGCTGCTCCAATCCATTGGCTGCTAACCGCGCAGCAAGTGCGCAGTTGCAGGCTGAACTGTTACCCCTATT
>BLLT01000692.1 GCA_011958945.1 Lachnospiraceae bacterium
GGGAAGCCGAAGGCTGAACTGTTACGCATAAAGTGATACTATAAAGGAACGCATCTTGCATTTTTCATTTTTCCGTGCTATATTTTTAGTCGAGCGGTATTCTGCGGAAACTGCATCGGATGGTAATGTGCATCGCTGGGGAAGAAGGTGGATGCATGAAATGAAGATTGGGATAATAGGTGCCGGAAGAGTAGGCTGTTCTATGGGGAAGTATTTGACGGACAGAGGAAAAACGGTAACCGGCTTTTACAGCCAGACTTATGAAAACGCTGCGGCTGCAGCGAAATTTACCGGTACGGACTGCTTCCGGACGATGGAAGAACTGGCAGCTTTGAGCGATACCCTGTGGATTGCCGTGCCCGACGATGAAATCGGCGCGGTTTGGGATTGCATGAAAGGAATGTCCATAGATGGGCGGATAATTTGTCATTTTAGCGGCTCATTGTCATCTGATGTGTTCAACGGAATCGATGAAAAACAGGCCTGTGGGGCTTCGATTCATCCAATGCTCGCATTTCGCGATAAATATTCTTCTTACGGACAACTGGATAACTGTTTCTTTACACTGGAAGGCAGTGCCTGTGCATTGGAACGGCTGGAAGGGCTGCTGCAGGAACTGGGGAATCCTTATCGCCGGATAAATGCCCGGGATAAGGCGAAGTATCATTGCGCGGCCAGCGTTTTAAGCAACGATGTGCTGGCGCTTCTGGACTTGGGTTTCGGCCTTTTGGAGCAGTGCGGCTTCACGGTGGAAGAGGCCGTATATGCGGCGTCAGCGTTAGTAAAGGGAAACGTGGAGAATATCCTGGCAAAGGGAACGCTGCCCAGTATGACAGGACCCGTTTTGCGCGGGGATGTCTCTACGGTGGAGAAACATCTGGCAGTGCTTTCCGGGGAAGAGAGGGAAATTTACCGGCTGTTGGCCAGGAGGCTGTTTGAAATGGCAAAGAAACGGCAGGAAAAAGTGCCGGAGGAGAAGTATGAACGGATGCAGGAAATTTTGAAATAGGAATTGGGTATAAACTGGAACAGGAGGTAGTGTGAAAAATAGATT
>BLLT01000693.1 GCA_011958945.1 Lachnospiraceae bacterium
GATGGTATCACAGATAAAGCCGAACCTGCTATCCCCACCTGCACGGAAGACACCGGCGATTAACGTGGTATTCACGGCGGCCCCCATCACGTAATACGTATTGATAAACAGCATATATTTCAAATAATGCATCGCCTGTTCTGACAACGAGGCATAGCTAAGCACCAAAGGCATGGAAGCTAAGATGATCAGGCCACCGATTGCCCCCGTAATCACAGTCAGCTTCATCAGCTTCTTCGCCCCTTCCCTGGCTTCTTCCAGTTTATTCTCCCCGATAATATTCCCCAGCAGAATCCCTCCTGCACTGGCCATCCCAAAGCAAAGTATGGTACCGAAATTCCTCACCACAATCACGAACGAATTAGCGGCCACCGCATCCGTTCCCAGATGCCCTATAATTACGGAATACATGGAAAATGCCACGCTCCAGGATATATCATTCCCCAAAGCCGGTAAGGAAAGCCTGACAAAATCGGCAAAAAGCATTTTATTTTTCACAAACAGATACTTGAAGTCCAGCTTAATATCCTTGCTCAAACAGGATACAACAAAGCATGCCAGCAATTGTACCAGCCTGGACGCAGATGTGGCGATAGCCACCCCCATAGCCCCCAGCTTCGGGGCGCCGAACAGTCCAAAGATGAATACGGCATTCAAAAATATATTTAAGGAAAAAGCCAACACATTCATCGCTGTGCTGATTACCACCCTTCCTACACTTCTTAAAACAGCAAGATAAACCTCCGTAACCCCCCAGCACAGATAGCACACGCTCATACACCGCAAATAGCTTGTTCCAATGGCAATCAGTTCCCCATCGTTGGTAAAGATGCGCATCATCCATTCCGGAACGAACATAGCCGCACCGGCAAATACCAGGGAAATGGCCAAAGAAAAACGCAGCGCAATTCCTTCCACAACCCGAATCGCCTGCATGTCCCCTTTCCCGTAATATTGCGCGCAAAGCATAGTTGCACCGGTACCCAGGCCATAAAATACCATAAAAAGCACACTGGCATACTGAGCCGCCAGCGATACTGCCGAAATAGACGAC
>BLLT01000694.1 GCA_011958945.1 Lachnospiraceae bacterium
AATAGCAGAAATAAAATTGTATCGGCATTGTTACGTAATGAATTAGAGCCTAATTTAGGATTAACGGGTTCAGGGCAAGAAGTTTCCATCATGCGAAGTACACTTATAAGAACAGGTGTATGGGAAGAAAATGATGGATTACCAAGAATTAATTTAAGACCAGATAAAGTGGAACATATGGCAGATGTATTAGGGACGATAGAATCTTTTATTGTGGAAACACGTCAAAATGGAGCAATGAATTTTGAAGAGTTATATTCTCGTTTGATGGCTCCGGAGTATCACATAGGTCTTAGAAAAGGGTTAATACCAATTTATCTGGCGGCTGTAATTCATGAATATAAGAGAGAAGTTATAATTTCCGATCAGTATGGACAGGTTCAGGTTTCGGCTGAGTTAATGTTGCAAATTAATTCAAAACCGAATATGTTTACATTATCATATTTAGACTGGAATCCTGAAAAAGAGGCATTTGTTCAAAGATTAGCGGAGTATTTCTCTGATTATGTTGTTGATGCCGAAAGAGCAGCTAACTCATATGATTATGTTGTTTCTGCAATGAGAAGGTGGTATATGGCATTGCCTAAATATGCAAGAGATAGTAAAACAAAACCTGATGGTGGGAAAATACGAAAAGCTCATCTGGAGATGTTGAAATTATTGAAGCAAAATGTAAGTGGAAACGAATTATTGTTTGAGAAGTTACCTAAAATATTTGGCTTTGTTGATTTTCAAGAATCACTTGCAGATAATGTAAAACTTGCAAAGGAATTTTATGATGGTTATCTCTCTGAGGCAAAAAAAGTGTTGTGCAAGGAAGTTAAAGAAATCTTTGTTTTGCCAAAAGACCAAGATAATGTAAATAAAATGTCTTTATCTTCTATAATCAAAGATTGGTGCGAATCACTTGAGCAGACAGTGTTTGAACAATTATTTACTGATGGTACAGAAAAGTGTTTGGGCCTGTTCAAAATTATTACCAATGATAATGATTTTACCATTACACGATTGGCAAAGTTAGCTACTGATTTGAGAATTGAAGATTGGG
>BLLT01000695.1 GCA_011958945.1 Lachnospiraceae bacterium
AATTGAAAATTTTCAATCCAAAGTTTGTGTCTGCGCGTCATTTACAAACTTGTCATGCACAATAAAGCTGTGTAGAAATGTGTTTAAAAAAAATTAACAAAAGTACACTATTAGTGAAGTCAAATATACATATAGTGAATAAGGATATTTTATATATCGGAATTAGATGTAAAATCCACACATCGTAAATTAAACTATACGATGAGCAAATCTGCAATGAAAATCTACAAATAGTAAATAAAACTACACAATTAATGAACTAATATAATCAGGAAAAATACACTATAAGTATATACTATTACACTATCAGTGAATTTTGTATACAATATTTCACTGTTAGTGAAAAAATAATCACCAATAGTGAATACCATATCCCTATGAAACATCAAAAAAGCCAATTCCCCGCCTCCTGCAACATTGTATGCTTACAATACCGTTGCAGGCAGCAGGGAATTGGCTTTACAGATGTTCAAAACACATCAAAATACAACACATTTCATCACTGTGTACTATGCAGATAAGATAAAAATTTCATCGCTTCTTTTTTATTATTTTGGTTCAGCCCTTGAAGGCTGATAAGGACATCTTTTACTTTGACGCCCTGGATAAAGGTTGCATTTAAATTGTAGGTTTCTGCCTGAATAGGCTTTAAACCTAATAGGTAGTCGGCACTGACTCCGTATATCTGCGACAGCTTGGCAATGTGCCGGGAAGGGATTTCCCGCTTATCCAATTCATAATAAGAATAGGCCTGTTGGGATATGCCAAGATAACCGGCAACCTGATGCTGTTTGAGGTTATTGTCCTCCCTTAAATTTTTGATTTTAATATGGATGTCTGTCAATTTCACCCCTCCTCACTTATTATTTGATACAAACTTATTGCCTGATGCAAATCCTATTGGGTACTGCTTAGATAAGATAAATACTTTAGTGCCTCCTTCTTATTGTTCGGGCTCAATTTCCGGAGACTGATGAGGACATCCTTTACCTTGATGCCCTTAATAAAGGTAGTATTCAAATCCAATGTCATTAAGTTAAACAAGGC
>BLLT01000696.1 GCA_011958945.1 Lachnospiraceae bacterium
TAATTAAATTCATAACATCATCTCCCGTTCAAGTTCTGGTTTGTCGCTTTGTTAATCAGCTTTGCATTTTTGCTTATTCTTATTCCCTGCTTCCTTACCGAAAAAGTATTTGTGTTGCTTTTTCATAATAAGCTTCCTTCTTCTATCAGGTGCATTGCTCCAAAATAGGCATTAGACAATGTCTTTATACAATATGCTTCATCATAAACTATTGCATTGTTGGCAAGCAGACTGGCTATTCCATGTGTTACTAAAAAAATTTGCGAAAATATGCTATATGCCTGTTGCTCATCTACCTTTGCCTGTTTCCTTAGGATAGGGAATAAAAAATCAAAATTTTTCCCGGTAAGCCAATCAGAAAGGGAAATGCCTATACAATAGTTTGAATGATACAAAAAGCGAAAAAGATTTTTTTCTTCTACGGCAAATTGAATATATCTCATACCCACTTCCAACATAGGGCGTTCGTATTTGCCGCTTAAATTTGTTACATAGTTTATATGAGATTCACTTGCTTTTTTATATGTTGCAATTCGGACATCTTCAATCGTTTTAAAATGATATAAAACGGGCTGCGTGGAACAGCCGAGTCTTTGTGAAACTGTCCGGGCGTTTATGTTTTCTGCTCCCATTTCTTTTACAGTTTCAAAAGCTGCGTCTATAATCATTTCTTTTGTGACTTTCGCGATTGCTGGCATATTTACACCTCCATTTATAATCTATATTATATATAACTTTAATTATACATAACAAAAATTATAAATCAAGGCAATTTTTCTTCCAATCCCTCCTGCTAAACTTTTGGATTTTCCCACAATGGCGGGAACGGAGGGAGTGGTGTGTCAAAGAAGAAAGCGAAACTGAAAAAGCGGCGGCAATGGATATGAATCGGTTAATGAGCTTCCCTATGCGGCGGCTTTCAGACAGTGAGAGGAAGTCCGTCACGTTAGAGGGCAGGCGAACGGAGTAATAGGCCTTATCAGAATTACAGTTTGGTATCAGTGATGACACAAGAAGGAACATTTACAGTATCTATGATTTTAAG
>BLLT01000697.1 GCA_011958945.1 Lachnospiraceae bacterium
GGAACATCGAAGCTTGTGGGCGGCATCGCCGGGCAAAATGCAGCCGGCGGGCAAATCGGAATGGTTTATGAGGACGGTACAGATGCGAATACTACATTGTACCATGTATCTTATATGCCCCATATAGACATCGCAGCCGCTGCTTTGACCGTGGGCGGCGTGGCAGGGCAGAACCAGCCGGCGCTGTTTGAAGCAGACGCAGCAGGAAATGGGGAACAGGCAGCGGAATTAAAGCCGGCAGCAGTGATACAGAACGTATCGGCAAGCGGCCTGGCCTTTGAAGGATTTAATAATTATCAATATTTGGGCGGCATAGCTGGGGAAAACCAGAATGGCGCTGTGGTAAAGGACTGTATTTTTGCAGATGGGAAAATCATACAGAACAGTGGAACCGCGGCTGGGAACTGCTATGGCGGTGTGGCCGGAAGGAATGACGGCAATCTGCAAAACTGCCGGATTGAAGGCATTACGATAAATGTCCAGGGCATTTATACGGCCACCAGTACCAGCACGGCACAGGAAAAAGAAAACCTGGCCTCCCACATTGGCGGAATCGCCGGGAAGAATGAGGAGAACGGCGTGATTGAAGGCTGCCTGATTGCAATGGGGCAGGGTGCAGACGGAAATCTTAAGGCCAATAATATTAACGTGGCAAATGGCATGGCAGGCGGCGTGGCCGGGTATAACAAGAATAAAATCTGGCTTTCCGGCGATGAAATTACGGCCGATTTGATGGATGTACAGACCGGAGCGGACGGCAGCGTCAGCGCAGGGGTGATGGATGTACAGACCCTGATTAGAAATGCGGAAAAGAATGACGTAACAGCGGATGCAAGTTATGTGAACTGGGATGCAAATGGAGATTTGGAGAACCAGACATATAATGGTGGTTCGAATAAGGTCAGTGATGGCAGGAATTTACTGCTGATTATGTCTAATAACGGAAACCTGGGAGGAATTACCGCATACAATGCGCCTGCAGGGGAAGTGGGCTACTGCGCTACGGGCAACTGGTATCTGAATAATAAATCCGAGGCAATCGG
>BLLT01000698.1 GCA_011958945.1 Lachnospiraceae bacterium
GGAGGAGATTCTGGAAAAAAGCAGGGAGCGGGGGACAGAATCCACGGATAAAAAGGAGTGATGACCATGCCCGACTGGAGACAATTAGCCAGCCTCATAAATTTTTGCACGGCTTATTACACTACCCAGCTTGTGCGGTGTACGGCATTTTCCTTCGTGCTGACCGGGCTTGTGATGCTGCTCCGGAAGATGCTTTTTCCGGAACGGACTTTTTTAAGGGGAATGCCGTGGGCATTGTTCCTGGTCATCCCGTTTCTTGGAAGACTGAAGATGTTTTATGAAAATGCAGCCGTACTAAAGGTAACATGGAGGATTACAGCAGTAACGGCTTCATGGCTGTGGGTTGACCGCATTTATATGGCGGGCATTCTGGTGACCGCCATCTGTATATTTGGAAAACGGATACGTCTTTGGAGGACTGTTGCCGGAATGGAAAAAGTTATGTGTGAAAAGGTCCGTATCTATGTTGCAGATATGAATATCACGCCATTTACCGTCGGGCTGCTAAAGCCGAAAATCGTCCTGCCGAAAGTGATGGCGGACAGTTACAGCAAAGATGAGCTTAAGTCTATTATACAGCATGAGCAGACGCATATCCGGTTAGGGCATTTATGGTTCGGGTCTGCATGGGATATCCTGCACCGCCTGCCGTTATCTATGTGGGGGAAAGGGAATTCGCAGATATAAAAAGACGTATGGGTGAAATTGCCAGTTTCCGTCCATACAAAAAAACGATGTGCGCAGGCGTGGCAACCGCAGTCGCCCTAATGATTGCGGCCATGCTGCTGGTGGTATATACATATTCCTATGCACGAAACAATGAATGCAAAGATATAATGGTTGGAAATTATGATGGGAAAACTCAAATTATTTCCTATGATACTGAGGCATTAAGCCAGATGATTCCCTATGAAAGCATCACGGACGGCTGGTACTTTGGATTACTTAAAATGTTATAAACATTTCATGTAAAAGAAATGGATTTCAAAAAATTTTATTATCAAGGGAGGAAAAAATTATGGCAATGGAGATTACAA
>BLLT01000699.1 GCA_011958945.1 Lachnospiraceae bacterium
GCATCCGAGGGGATGAAGTGGAACCCGTGGATATCATAACATCCGGTTCGCCTTGCACGGACATCTCAATAGCGGGAAAACGTGCAGGGCTTGGCGGGAAGCAGTCCAGTTTATTTTTTCAGGCAATCAGGATCATAAAGGAAATGAGGTGTGCGACAGATGGGAGATACCCAAGATTTATCGTATGGGAGAATGTGCCGGGGGCATTCTCCTCAAATGGCGGGGAGGATTTCAGGGCAGTCCTTAACGCGGTCTGCTCCATTAAAGCCGGGGACATTTCTGTACCTCGACCTCCAAAAGGAAAATGGGCGAATGCCGGATGCATCATGGCAGACGGGTTTTCCCTCGCATGGCGGGTGGTCGATGCCTGCCTGTGGGGCGTCCCCCAACGCAGAAAACGCATCTACCTTGTCGCAGATTTTACAGGCGGGAGTGCCGGAAAGATATTATTTGAGTCCGAAGGCGTGTCAGGGTATACTCCGCAGGGCTTCCGTGCGTGGCAAGGAACTGCCGGAGGTGCTGCGGAAAGCGCTGGAGCGGCAGGCGGCATCAGAGTCTGTTTAAACGACCAGGGCGGGAGCCGCATGGACGTGACCGATGACGTGACGTGTACCTTAAGGGCGGAGGCGCACCATCCCCCGTGTGTGCTGGAGCAGGCAGTGTCCGGGAACCGCCAGCCGTCCGTGGCGGAAACGCCAAAGACGCTGAAAATCCGCGCCGGTGGAGGCTCTGGAGGAAAAGGGGCGCTGATTCAGGATGACAAGTCGGCCACCCTTTCCTGCAACAATGACCAGACCCTCTTTGTGCCTTTCTGCAAAGGAACGCGCCCGCATTCCGCAGGGGAAGCGCCCACATGGAAGGATGGGGAAGTGGCAAATACGCTGAATACTTTTGATATCGGGGAGTGCCGCTGTAATGAACTGGTGGTGCAGGCATTCGGCATCTGCTCCAAAGAGAGCAACGCCATGAAATCCGATAACCCGCACAGCGGTTTTTATGAGGCGCAGACCGCACGGACCCTTGACTGTAACTGT
>BLLT01000700.1 GCA_011958945.1 Lachnospiraceae bacterium
AGTAAAGTCTTTGCAGGCAACCACAATTTTATCCTGGTAACGCCCCAGTAAAGTTTGCTGTGTTTCTATTCCCAGAGATTCAAATATATGGCAGGCAGCATATTCGCTTATGCATCCATTGGTATAGCTCATTTCAGGGTTTTTAGACGGCTTGGGAGGAAATTTAAGCATATAGCTTTCACCCTGAAAATATATGCTGATTTTATTCCCATTATTTCCACCATACATGCGATACCTATTAATTTGTGAATTGGTAAAATCCAGTTCCATTTCGCTATTTCTCCAATCCTAAATACTTTTTCCGCAGATAATCTGCCTGTTCTTCGGAAATCTCATTATCATAAAAGGCGGAATTAATAGAGCCGTAAACTTCCCCCCAAAGACAGTCCAGCAAGGTGGAATTTACCCGGATTCCTTCAACCAGTGCTTCGATGTCCTTTTTCAAGTATTTTGGCAAGGTGAGTTCAAATAGATTCATTTTTTCGTCATCCGATATTTTTACATTCATAATCTTTTCCCTATATTAATTTGGACGCCAGACACCCGAATCCTAAATATAAAATAATTATATACCCCACAGGTACTTATATTCAATAAGAATCTGCCCATTTATTTCACAATACTTTTGTATTCTAAAGAAAAGTGTGGTATTATGGGATAGCGAAAAAGTGCGGCCAGGAGGTACACATGTATATAATAGTAGGTTTGGGGAATCCTTCCAAAGAATATGAAAATACCAGGCACAATATCGGTTTCGACACGATAGATGCCATTGCGGATAAATACAACATTAATGTGATGGAGCTTAAGCACAGGGCCAGAATCGGCAAGGGATATATTGGCGGCGATAAAGTAATTCTGGCCAAGCCCCTGACGTATATGAATTTAAGTGGTGAAAGCGTGCGTGCCATCATAGATTACTATAAGGCGGAGCCGGAAACGGAACTTATTGTGATTTCCGATGATATCAGCCTGCCGCCGGGGCAGATCCGGGTTCGGAAAAGGGGCAGCGCAGGGGGCCACAACGGCTTG
>BLLT01000701.1 GCA_011958945.1 Lachnospiraceae bacterium
TGGCTGATACGGATACAAAGATAATCAGTATTGAATTTGCCACAACAGAAGAAAATCATGCACAGTTCTTTGGACAGGTGGTTGTGGATGCGTGGCTTTACAGACAGTACGCACAGCAAGCGCGAAAGGCACGGTTGTGATTCCATTTGCGGAAACAGATATAGAGACAGGGAGGTATTTATGAAGAAACGGTTATCTTTTATAAAGCTGATGCTTTGGGGTGCGATAGGTATATTTATTTTAAATGGATGTTCCGGCAAGTATGTGGAAGAGGGGCAGGAGACTTTGGAGAATGAGGCGGCCATAGGGCAGGAGACAGAAGGGGTATGGACATCAGGAGCGGCAGATGCAGATGAAGAGGAAGGAATTACCGGTGGAGAAGCGCCCCAACAAGGAATGGAAGCAAAGGAAAGGGAGGATGGAACAGAGGGCGTACAGAGTGCAGATGAAGCAGGAAGCACAGTAGGGGGAGAGGAAAAACCAGAAATAGTAGAAGCGGACTGGGCGGAATATTTTGATGGTTTTCAAGGAGCCGCAGTGGTGTATGATGTTTCTGCCTTGCGGTTTATGGTATATAACAGTGAACTGGCACAGACGAGGCGTTCGCCATGCTCCACATTTAAAATTATTTCATCCCTGACTGCTTTGGAGCATGGAATCATAGACCCGGCGGATTCTGTGCGCCAATGGAGCGGCGAAGTGTTCTGGAATGAAAAGTGGAATAAGGATATGGATTTCGGAGAAGCCTTTCGCGACTCATGCGTCTGGTATTTCCGGGAAGTGATAGACGAAATCGGACCGGAATTGATGCAAAAAGAACTGGATGGGCTGGCGTATGGGAACTGCGATATTTCCGACTGGGAGGGGCGGCTGAATACAAACAACAATAACCGGGCCTTAACCGGGTTTTGGCTTGAGTCCTCATTGGCTATTTCACCGAAGGAACAGGCGGAAGTGATGGAACGCATTTTTGGGGAAGCTTCCCCCTATTCGGAGCAGGCGAGGGATTATTTACTCAAACTTCCCACAT
>BLLT01000702.1 GCA_011958945.1 Lachnospiraceae bacterium
GCATAGCTAAAATCTATGTGCGAAGTTTGAGTTACACACAAATATCTGATTGCTCAACTGTCCATATTATAGCACATATACATTTTCATGCCATCTTTTTTTTGCAATGTACAAAAACTTTATGAATATTTTTTTTATAATACCAAAAAACTTAAAAAATAGAAAGCCCCTATTGAAATTTTTTCGTAAAATTAAGAATTTTTTATAAAAAAATTTCAATAAAGGCGGCAGATATGACCTTAGAAACTAAAATACAAACATTGGGAAATGTTTGGGATAATAAATCATAACCCTATTTTATTAAATAATGTTTCTTTGGTCAATATATTATGCTAAATTGTAATGAGTTTTTTTGCAAATATGCATATATGTATATTTGTATGCCGTTTCAGTGTTATATTTTTGCGGCTTCCTTTAAGTCTTTCAAAAACGGGATTACCACATCTTCCAGCATCTGGGCTATCTTACCATCTTCCTTATCTTTAATTGCCGTTCCCAGTTCCATCAGCTTCTCATTCAATTCCTGTTTTTCCACGTGGATTTTCTCTGTATCCATCACATCGCGTGTCCTGTTGTAAACCTCAATCACCCAATTCAGCCCGTCAATGCATTGCTTCTGGAAATCGTCCGTATCCGGCTGCCTGTCGCCCTTTAATTCTCCGCACAATGTTTCCATGCCTGGAATCAGTTTCTCCAAATACTCCCTTGCTACTTCTACCGCTTCTCTCTTTTCTTCCATTAATTGTTCCATTTTATCCTCATTTCTGTGCGGCTTTTTCCATTTTAAAATTAGCCATTTCAGCTTTTTATGCCATTTTAACCTGTTAGTTTTGCGTATGCCGCACGGACGCAAACTCAGCCGATTCCTAAGGGGCCTCTGGATATACAGCCCTCACGGTTGTTCTGTATCTACTATACCATTTCCCCGGACTGCCGTCAAATATAGCGTTAGTCCAATCGTTAATTCTGCAACAGTTCAGCCTTCGGCTTCCCTGTTACGGAATCTGCCCATTCCAAATCGCCTT
>BLLT01000703.1 GCA_011958945.1 Lachnospiraceae bacterium
AGGGGTGTGGCTGCAAAGCTGATTTGGAAGTGATTATAAAAGGGCTGGCAATGGGAAGGGCAGAAGGGAGCGTGGTAATCGCCAGCCTGAGAAGCGGTTATATAACAGGGGATGGGGAGTTTTATGTGGCCTATTATGCAGGCCCCCCTTTTGTGGAGGAAGAGCCCGACAGTGTCTGCTATAGCATGAAGGAACTGCTCCGTGGGGTGGAGCAGGATTTGGAAAATATGAACGGAAAACTCAGGCAAAAATTTATACGTATCATGGCTTCGGAACAGGAAGAGATACGAAGATGGTATATGGATGAAATATACAGGAGAATGGGCGGGGTATTCCGGAAGGAATGGGGAAATAGGGAAAAGGAAGGGCAAATAGATATTTTTTACGGAAATTATATGGATAGCGTAGAGGGGGTGGGCCAGGTATGAAATATTTTATCGTATCGGTAGACGGAAACTATGTGCCCCCGGCGGCCATTGGCTGGTATGGGGTGATTGACAGGATGACTTTGCATAAGAAAAAGGCATATGAGGTGCAGAAGCATTTGCTGTTTCTGGTAGAAAAGCATATGCAGATGGTATTCACGGATGTGGTTGCTTTTCCGTGTTTTATGGTAAGTGGAATGGTAAGGGAAGCTATCAAAAAGTATGCCCCTTTCCTGAAATATGTCAGGGTCATACTTTTTCAGAAAGAGGAAGGGAAAAGCATGGCCTATTATATCCCATATTTGGAGCAGATACCGGTGGGGAGAGATAAGGACGGGAAAGGAATATATTTGGACGGGGAAAAAGCAGGAAACAGGGTAATAATGGAAGCGGCGGACAGGGATAGGCTACATATAGTAATGCGGATGGATTTGGTGGAAAGCATATTGCGCAGGGGCGCTGTGGGAATCGGCCTGAAAGAAATAAAGGTGTGGTAATGGGATTTGACGTTGTTTGGGGATGCGCACAGACTGTGCATTCCGTGAGAACATGATTCGGGTATGAAAAAAGGAGAGAAGATTGAAAATTTTCA
>BLLT01000704.1 GCA_011958945.1 Lachnospiraceae bacterium
CTTGCTGAATATTCTCACAGCTTAGAGTTTCGCCATTACCTACAAAAAAACTTCCTACATCGGTGCGACATGACTTCTTATGAAATAAAATATGAAATAAAATAAAGGCACTTCAAAGAATAATCTCCTTGAAAAGCCTTTACCTTTACCATAAAACCTTGACATTATACATCGGTATTGTTCCGTCTTTCGTAATAATTACAAGATTTTCTGAAATGGCCTGTGAAATAATCAGTCGGTCAAATGGATCTCCATGGATTGCAGGAAGTCTTCTGATTTCGTCCAAATGAAACGGTTTTATGGGAAGAATATCAAATTGCTCGTTTTCACAAGTTTCCGCAATCTTAGAAATTGAACTTTTAATTTCCAATTTCCCAATGCTTGACTTAATCGCAATTTCCCACATAGAAACAATACTTACACTGATTTTTTCATCATTATGGTAAATTATGTCTGATGCTCTTTTTGAAAGTTTTCCGCTATCATATAAAAAGAATAAGAGGGCATTGGTGTCCAATAGATACATCATATATACTCCTTAAAACATTCCGGTGTTTCGTCAAAATCCTCTGCCATAGAAATAAATTCATCCGCTAACGGATTCACCGTTCTGCGAAGTGTAATATTATTACTTATAGAATGCTTTGTCTGCTCTTTTTTTGATGCATATTTCAAAAATCTCATAAAGTCAATTACCTGCTCTATCATATCTTCGGGAAGGTCTTTCGCTTCTCTGACTAACGTATCATACGCCATAAAAACACATCCTTTCAACTATATCCGTATTTCATATACTTTAAGAGTGATATGGAAATACGCACACAACACAAAATATATTTTGCTATTTTATAATTTTATACTATATCAACTAAATTATAACAAACCAATACAGGAAAAACAATAAATAATAGTATGATTTCTTCCCAAAACGGATAGAAGCCAGAAAAGAATCATTGGTTCAAGACCCTCGCGGCAGTCGCCAGATGTCCAATCCAACCTTCGGTTGGATTTAAGCA
>BLLT01000705.1 GCA_011958945.1 Lachnospiraceae bacterium
CCCTCTTTAGGGCTATCGGCGGTTTCTCCACTCCACAATTATAAATATGCCTCCGCTTCCTCTTCGGAAAGGGAATATTTCTTCATAATCGCTTTCTTTATCTGTGCATCTTCATAATCGAAATCCCGTAATGTATCAACGGTTCCCTCTACTCTTCCTTCTTTTCTTCCTTCTTTTCTTCCTTCTTTTCTTCCTTCTTTTCTTCCCTCTTTCCTCCCTTCTTCCCTCCATTCATTTTCTTTGAGCAGCAGCTGCGACTCCATAATTTCCATCAATGCCTGACACATATTATCATCTCCCATCAGTTCTTCAATCACATTCCTATTTGCTCCAATGCTTACTTCCAAAACAGAATCCGCAAATTCTTTATCTGCTTTTTCGGATAGTCTCCCGACACTTTCCAGCAGCCTGACCATGCCCTGCTTTTCCATCCGTTCTGATAGTGCTCCCAGCCAGACATGCGCCGCTTCATCCAATTCCCTTGTAACAATGATTTGCGTTGGAAATAAAACCGCGCCTTCCACATAGTATATTCCATGATAAGGATTCGATACCATATAATTGTGTTCCCTAAAATAACGGAATAGCCCTTTGGGTTTAACCTCTCTTACGAGGGATACCGTCACATCGTCCGCCTTAATCGCGTCCGATGTATCCCCATAAGATTTATAAAGCCCTGCATAGGCTCCCGCCTTATAAAATGCATCTATATCAAGTCCGTCTTCCGGAGATTTATATTCCATGATATTATGCCCCTTGAAAAGATTTCCTATTTCGTTGGTTATCTTCATAGAAGCCTCTTTTTTTATCACCAATAAGTCGACTTCTAACGGCTTCGTATTCAGATTATACTCTTTCTCAAATATCAGCCCTGTCCTGTCTTGTGCAAATTCCAGGTTCATGGCCGCTACAAATCCCGGATGCCACTGTATTTTTTTGTCCTTCATAGAATCTCCTTTGTATATTAAAATTATAACACATACCCCTAAATTTTTACAACCTCAAACAAAGC
>BLLT01000706.1 GCA_011958945.1 Lachnospiraceae bacterium
ATTGGTCTCTAGCTTTACTCCGGCCCTTCGCAGTTCGTCACTTGGCCGCTCGCTCATTTTGAGTAAACATTATTTGGTTTTCAATGAGGTCTGTACTAGCCATTCCAGCCTGACTATCCTCCCGCAGTAAGGGCATTTCAGCACTATGACTGTCCTTCCCTCCACGGTGGCGATTATATCGCAGATCCTCCTCCGGCACAGCGGACACCTTATTTTGCACATCTCTCAATTCCTCCCACAGCCACTTCTGGATTTCTAACCATGATCAGCGGAACGGTTCTGTACAGGCATCCTTACAGTGATAATTTCCATAAATTACCATGTATACTGTAAGTATGCCCACAAAGCACATTCCTAATCACGGCTGATACAAAAAATGGCAGGGCTACCCCTGCCGCCTGTTCTTCCTATGTACCTTCTTCGGGCCAAGGCCCACCCGAACCACTTCCCCGCAGTGCCTGCACTTTATTTCCAACACCGTCTCGCCCGGCGGCATCTCCTCAATGTCAAGGATGCGCCGCCCGCATTTAGGATTCGGGCATCTGATCCTTTCCACTGACAACCGCCTCCCTGCACTGATATGGAACAAGGGAACCAGACAAGCAATAGTTACTCTCTGCTTGGTTCCCTTTTATCATTTGTTCTTTAAAAGTCACTCGTAGTAATCTAACTGTTGGAAATTATTAGGAAAAATGTAAAATTCCATTCCTGTTTTCCCATCTATCTGCTTCCAGACAATCACCTTATAAATCAAGGATGTGTAGGTCTGTGTCCCACCATCCTCATAAACCTTTTTAATCGGAATCAGCAGCAGAATCACCGCTATCACAACAAAAACAATAATAAGTTTCTTTTTCACACCATGCCTCCTGAAAAGTTAATTTGTGAAGCTCTCCCGTTGTATTTGTGGCCTCGCATCAAAACCGCCCTGCACTTCCATCCTGGAATTTATCTCCTGCCTTGCCGCCCGGAACGCATCATAGTAGGCAGCCTTTAAATCCCCATGTACTTC
>BLLT01000707.1 GCA_011958945.1 Lachnospiraceae bacterium
TACCCCCGTCAGGGTGGGACGTACAGCCTGTGGATTAAATATTTCATAAGCTCTCCTTCCTGACCGGGTTATGGCAGATAAGGTTTTCTCCCTTCTTTTTCCGCTTCGATTATCTCTGCAAAACCGCTTTCCAAATCTTCAAAGCAGATAGGAATATCCCCCGGATTTTTGATACAGGTATCCACAAAGCGGTAACTGAGCCGCCCTCCGTCCTTTCCAATACTGACGCAGTAGACAGACGCAAACTCCCCGTTTTCCAGTATCCATATTTCACTCTCAAGACACAGGACAAAGTTGTCTGAAAACAGTTCCCTTATCTCACAGCCTATCTTGCAGGCTGGATAACAGAAAAGCACGTCCGTCATGGCGAAGGGTTCTTTCCCCGTACCGTCATCCCCCTCCATCATCATCACATCCGTCATGTTCCTTTTGATATAAGGGAATAACCGGCTGGAATAGTTCTCCGCCTCATATTCCCTCGGATCGCCCCCATCGCCCAAAAACTCCGCTGAATCATCAAACTCACTGTCCTCATACAGCCGGAACAGACGGAGAAGGCACTCCCGCAGCTTCCCTTCCGCCAGACCTTCTTCCTGTATGGCTGTTTCCGGTTCTGCTTTCGGTTTTCTTTTCCCCACCGCATAACGGATTCCGGCTAATACCGATGCGCCTGCCACCGCCGCAGAAAGGGCGGCTGCTACTTTTTTGTGTTTCATTTTCCTTCTTTCTCCTTTCCGCTTCTGGACTTTTTGTCCAAAAGTTTTATAAACGCAAAAAGGGCAGCTACAAACCGCTGTTTACGGTCTATAACTGCCCTCACGCTGTTTCTGATATTTAATTATCTGTACCGGATCACCGGACACTGCTTTGTCTTTTTCCCTGCTTTCCTCCGTTCCAGAGCGAAAACCATATCCCCGGTACGCTCAAAATATCCGATGTCTTTTTTCCAACTTATGCCGCATTTGCAGTGCTGTAACCCGATAAACTGCTGTTTCATCTTCCTTCCGCAGT
>BLLT01000708.1 GCA_011958945.1 Lachnospiraceae bacterium
GCGTTTTACCACGTTGTAGAAAGAGCTGACTAAAATGCCATGCTGTTCGCACCAGGTACGGTCACTCAGACCGCTGCTGCGACATTCCTGGATCAATTGAAACCACTCATCCTGTGAACGGCGGTTTGCTCTGGGCTGGGTCATAGAGTACCTCCATAATGTAGTAAATTTCTAACAGTAGGGTTATTGTTGAAAGGACAAGTAGCAAAAATCTACTCTCTACTATTATGGGGCAAAAAATGGGGCTATTCAAGCCGCCCAACATTTAAGCGCTTACCTTAAAGGTCTTGCTATTGCTGGTAACATGCTAATTGCATATGTGAATAAGATTAGATTTACATATAGAAAAAGAGTAAGCACTATACATTACTTGATTACCCTTTTTGTGTATGTGAATGATACACAAATCTTTTAGAAAGGATGTGATTTTAATGATTTAAAAATCCGAGTTACAATTATTGCAATGAAACTGTTTACTATTCCTGCTCAAACTAAAGATTCCAAATATAGATGTGTGCACTGCTTTAGAGGTTTTGGTTATCTTCTTTACATTGGTTGCATGACAATATGGACACTCGACTCCAAACTGGTTGCCTTTGTCTTTGCCTTCGAGAACTGCTTTGCCATGTTCTAACGATGTTTCTGTTTTTGCCCAACGCTGTTGTAAATCATTATCCCTATGATTAAAAAGATATTCATCAAATTCTGGTGCAGTTTTTATAAAGTTTTCAACAAAATATTCTTCAGTTTTTTTATCTTTTAAAAAACAATCTACATCTTTATTTAGATATTCCTTAGGCACTGGATATACTTCTGATTCACAATAATCACAAGTTGTACTTATTACTCCATTATATGGCATTATATTAATTAGTCTTCCACATTTTTTACAATAATGCAAACCAGTATTATGTGTGGAGTTTTCCATTTGTTGCTCATTTATTTTATTTTCCTGATATTGCGATATATTATAAAAATCATTAAAGAATTCTCTATCTTTTT
>BLLT01000709.1 GCA_011958945.1 Lachnospiraceae bacterium
CAAGTGCAAAGTCCTGGGCTGAACTGTTACCTTTCCTGTACCTTTTCATAACTGTTCTTCCCTGTTTCTTTTACAGATGTTCTTTCCTGCGGCCTTTCATGAAAAGTACACCGCCGGCAGCCAGGAGTGCGATTCCTCCAACGGTAAACAGCGTAGTTCCTATACCACCGGTGAAAGGCAGGTCAAAGGTCTTATTGTTCTCAATAATCAGTATGCTATCGTCTACTGCCAGATGGCTTGTGGAATTTATGACTATTTTGTATGGTTTACTCAGTAAGTTATACTCTATCTTATCCTCGCCATCCATAATTACCGGTGCTTTGGTCTCAGCAATCCAGTATTCTCTGGAGGCCTGTGATGCCAAATCGCCCAGTTCGCCATATTCCAGCCCTACAAATTTTACCAGGCCGTCCTCACCGGATGTTGCTGTCTGGATTGTATTTTCTGCATTTGGAGATTCCGCATCTTCCAGTGTGGCGAAGATACCAAATTCCGCCCCTCCCAAAGCTTCTTTTGTCGTTCCGTCCACTTTCTTAAGGGTATAGCCGCCTGTATATACATCTGCCTCTTCAGACTCCGTATGATATTTATCCCCACTAACATTTGTATAATCCAGAGTTGCTTTATTGGGGATAATTACTCCTAACTCATCTCGTTCAACTACAGTCTCGTTAATCTTTGTATGGAAAGTAACCGTTACCTTCCTGTTATCATCCGGGGCTGTGGCCAGTTCCTGTCTGCCTGCTTCTGTAAAATCAAAGGTCAGAAGCCTGCCGTCAGCGCTATCCGTATCCCGGCTGAATGTATAATGCGTGTCCTTGTCAAGGGTCTTCGTTTCCCCATCCGCCATAGGTATCGTTACAGTCGGCTCTACCTCCGTATCAAAGTCCAAACGGGAATCCAACTGATCCGTAATGCTGTACAAGCTTCCGTTCTCAATCCCCATGGGGATCTCTGCCGTGATAATCCAGGGGAAGGAGTCGCCTATGTTCATGCCGGC